>CAZYRH010000007.1:0-34556 GCA_964650395.1 uncultured Ignavibacteriales bacterium | reverse complement strand
CTTCAGTCTTGGCGGTAGCCACGCTGTCCGACCCGTGCACCACGTTTTTCTCAATCGAGGTGGCATACTCGCGCCGGATCGTATTGTATTTAGCTTTAGCCGGGTCGGTTGCTCCCATCAGGTCACGCCAGCGTTCTATTGAGTCATGGCCTCCGATGACCACCACTACGATCGGCCCCGAAGTCATAAATTCCACTAAAGACCTAAAAAAAGGCTTTCCTTCATGCACAGCGTAAAACTTTTCGGCTTCCTCTCTGGTGAGCCTCAAGGCCTTCATGCCTCTCAGAATCAGGCCGGCGTCCTCTATCTTACTTATTATCTTGCCGACGAGCTTACGGCGCACGCCGTCCGGTTTGATAATACCCAACGTATTTGCCAAGCTGACCTCCTAAACTATCAAATCTCGGATTCGCGACTTCAGCGCTTCCGGTGAAATTGCCGCTATGTTTACTTTATACGCCTTGGCTACCCTGAAGAGCTGATGGAAATTACGACGCTGCAAGTCTTCTTGATCTACAGACGAAGCCAACAGGTATGGATTGAAGAACGGCTGCGTCTTGAATGGTGTCATCCCTGCTTCACCTGGCAGGCGGTACTTCCCTTCAGTTATGAAGTCAAGGGCGTCAACCTCGGCGAGTTTCTCCACTGCCGGAGCATTAGGTTCGTAACAAAGCATGACAATGGTTTTCAATCGGGATCGTTTGACGTATCTATGCGGGCCGCTGATCCATGCCGGGTCAACCAGAGCGCGTGAATCCTCCGCTCCCCAGAAGCAGTACGGTTCACCTAAATCCAGCGGGCACTCATCTTCCAGTTCTTTCATGTTCGTCCAGTCGGCCCGCTTGGTCACTACATTTTCGCATTTGCTGCGGTCGAAGATGCGTGCGTAGCGTGGAAAAGTTTTAGCGTAGGCAGTCTTGAAATAAAACTTTCGCTCAGGAGCGTCAGCAATCGCCTCGTTCCCTCGATACCGTACAAAAATCCAGTCATTGGTTAAAAAACGTGCGTCATCGTCTTCCAAGAGCCGGATGAAGGTTGACCCGCGTTTCATCCCCTTGGAGCCTATCAAGGCCAGGCCATGATCGCCATAATCAAGGCACGCTGCACGGATCCCGTGGACGTCCAGCAGTCGTTCGCTGGCCTGGGCCACTATACCCAAAGCCCAGCTTCTGACCTGCCCGTAATATGTGGTGTTAAACAGAATTGCTGTTTTCGTGGCCGGATTGTAATAGGCATAGGGCTTCCGACCGGGCACCCCGTCGACAGCATAGATGATAGCGTGAGGCTCAAGGTCAGACTCAAGCTGAGCCGGATACCAATTCTCGACCCAGAAATCATAAAGGTGCGGAACATTGGTACGCAACTGGATGATAATGCCGTTGATATTGGCGTTCCACTCAAAGTAACGGTCATAAGGAAGAGCCGCTTCAGCTTCCTGCACCAGCGCGTCGCGTTCCTCCACAGAGATTTTAGTTTCGACCTCGGTTATCCCTCGAGGGTGAGTCATTACATTTTGCAAGGCAACACGTTTATATTTCGGCGATTCCTGCAACTTTGACATAGCCTCAATGATACGATCGGTGCCTTCTTCGATTTTTTCCATGGAGGTAGCATACGAAAGACGGATATTCTCTTCAGCGCCAAAGGCGCTTCCCGGAACCACAGCGACCGCCGCTTCCTTGAGTAGATAGTATCCCAGGCCATACGAGTTGCGGATTTTCATGCCGCCGTATTCTGTTTTGTAATACGCTGAGACGTTCGGAAAGAGGTAAAAAGCGCCCTGGGGCTCATAGCAGGAAATATCCGGGATGCGTCTGAGTTTACTTAACATATAATTGCGGCGTGTCTGAAACTCGGCAACCATCCGGTTGATTTCCGCCCGGTGGCCGGATAGTGCCTCCGCTGCCGCTTTTTGGGCGATTGAGTTGGCATTGGAAGTAGTATGCGATTGTACGATGTTCATGGCCGCAATAATCTCGCGTGGCCCAGCGGCGTATCCAATTCGCCAACCGGTCATCGAGTATGACTTCGAGACACCGTTAATGATAACAGTCTTCTCTTTTATTTTATCTCCGAGCGACGCCACGGAACAAAACCGGTAATCATCATAGATGACATTTTCATAAATCTCATCGGCGACGATCAACAACCCCTCAGCTACTGCAATCTCACAGACCTCCTGCAACTGCTCGCGGGTGTATGCTCCGCCGGTGGGGTTGGATGGATTATTGATGATGAGCGCCTTAGTGTTAAAATTGATATTAGCTTTCAGCTCCTTCGGGGTAATGCGGAAACCGTTTTCCTCGCGGGTAGGCACGATCACAGGTTTGCCCTTGACCATTAGAACTTGCTGCGGATAGGAGACCCAGAACGGTGCGGGGATAATGACCTCTTCGTCGCGGTTGAGAATCGAAACAAACAGGTTGTACAAGCTCTGCTTGGCGCCTGAGGAAACGATGATTTCATTGTTCCGGTATTCCAGGCCATGGTCTTCTTTGAATCGGAGGCGAATAGCTTCCTTGAGTTCGGGGATTCCATCATTGGCCGTATACCTGGTGAAATTGTCGTCGATGGCCTTTTTCCCGGCGTCTTTGATATCCTCTGGTGTGGGAAAATCCGGTTCGCCGACGGAGAAATCTATGACGTCAATCCCCTCGGTCTTCATCGCCGTGGCTTTGGCGTTGATACGCAGGGTAGGAGAAAGCTCTAAACGGCCAATCCTGTTGGAGATCATCGTTTATTCCTTGTCTGGGCTACTAGCTGATGATGCCTGCTGCGGGGGTTTAGTCTTCTCTGTCTTTTCTTTATCAGCTAGTTTTCTGACCCATTCCTCAAGGTCAAATCCGGAAAGCGACTTCACAACTGTGGGCAACTGGGCCATCATCGACGCTATCTCGCCGGTGATTTTGGAGGTTCCCATTTTCCCATCGTTAGAGACCATCACGATCTTTTCTACTTGGGAAATCGGTGCAGCCATCTCGCGTGCCAGGTCGGGAAGTTTCTCGAAGATCATTTGCAACAAGGCCGGTTGCGAGTAAGCGTTCCATGACTCGGCCTTCTTGCGCAAAGCTTCGGCTTCCGCTTCGCCTACTTTCTCAACAAGCTCAGCCTCGACAATCCCCTGAATGCGTTTAGCCTCAGCCATCCCTTTGGCTTCCGCTTCCAAACGGTATTGCTCGGCAGCGGCTGGTTTGCGCACCTTGGCTTGAAGTTCCTGCTCAACGCGTTCTATTTCCCTTTTCTCCAGTTCAATCTCAGAGTCTTTCTCAATCAGCTTGACCTTGGCCTCTTCGGTTTTCAATCCCTGATTCAGTTTATGTCGCTCCAGCTCATACGAGAAGTCGGCATCGGCTTTCTTCTGGTTCAAATCCGTTTGCAGTCCTGCCTTTTTCAGTTCGAAATCCTGATTAGCCTCAGCGACTTCGGTGTTGGCCATAATCTTGGCTATGTCTCCTTCTTTCTTCGCTTCAGCCGACTTGATAATCGCATCACGGGCGGCTTGCGCCTCGGCGACTTCTGCGTCACGGCGCGCTTCCACGATACGCGGTTTACCCAGCGCTTCCAGGTACCCCGAGGGGTCGGTAATTTCCTTAAGATTGAAGGAGAGTAGTTTCAAGCCCATATTGGAGAAATACGGACTGACATCCTCAAACACTCTGCCGGTGAAATCCTTACGATTCTTGTTCAAGGATTCGAGGTTCATGGTACCGATGAAGGCTCGTGCCGAACCCTCCAATGTGCGCAGCGCCACGTCGCGGATATCGGTCAGCGGCTTGCCCAAAAACTGCTCGGCAGCCAGGTGAATCGAGCCCTCATCCCCTGCTATTTTCACTTCTGCCGTCCCCCGTACCGTACAGCGGATCCCGTTGGTTGAGATGGCATCTTCAACCTGAATATTCATCGGGATGATCTCCAGAGGAAGAATCTGGGCCTGCTCGATGAACGGCCGCACGAATGTACCACCACCAATGCGGAAGCGATACCCTACTTGTCGTGTCGTCCCATCCGGCATAGTGACTGAGCGCTTCTTTCCTCCGGAGATGATCAACACCTCGTTTGGTCCGACCTTGCGGTAGTTTTTCAGGACAACCACTACAATCGCCACAGCAATAACTACGACGGCAATGATGACTATAATAAGGGTACTCACGGTTATACTCTCCTTACAAAATGATGAAGGGCGACCTTATCCTGTCGCCCAAAAGCTATTTTTGAAGCGAATAATAACATCCCAACCTAAGAAAAGTCAATCAATCTTTGTTATCATTACTCGTGTTTTCCTGCCAACCAACTCACAATATCCACTAGCTGCTTGCTGCCAGCTGCGATCGCTCGCCAGTTTATCCTTTCATAAGTATGGCAATGGCGGTCACGTCAACAATGTCATCAACGGAGCAACCCCGAGAAAGGTCGTTGGCCGGCTTGGCCAGACCCTGAATAATCGGGCCGGTAGCTGTGGCGTTGGCCAACCGCTCGGTCAGTTTGTAGGCAATATTGCCGGCATCCAGATCAGGAAAGATGAGCACGTTGGCCTCACCGGCGATTTCAGAATCAGGGGCTTTCCGTTTTGCAACCTCGGGTACGATAGCGGCGTCAACCTGGAATTCACCATCAACCTTCAACTCTGGGTGATTTTTCTTTAGTATCTCAAGTGCTTCGAGCACTTTGTCGACATCTTTGTGTTTGGCCGATCCCTTGGTGGAAAAGGAGAGCATGGCAATCTTTGGTTCTTCCTCCAGCAGGTTTTTCATAGTTTCAGCCGTTGAGACGGCAATTGACGCCAACTGCTCGGCGTTCGGATTGGGAACGACGGCGCCGTCGGCAAAAAAGAACACCTTGTTCAGCTCATCCCGGTATTTGGGAATGGTCATCAGAAAGCAACTCGACACGGTTCTAATCCCTTTTTTCAGACCCAACACTTGGATTGCGGCGCGCAGGACGTTGCCGGTAGTATTGATGGAACCGGCCACGGAGGCGTCAGCTTTGTCATGCCGCACCAACATCGCTCCAAAATACAAAGGATTGGATATGGAAGTTTTGGCTTGTTCTTCCGTGATTCCCTTCGCCTGCCTGATGGCCATAAACTCCGACACATAGTCGTTGTAGTTGGCTGAATGCGACGGGTTGATAATCTCGACTTTGCCGAGGTTCAAGCCGTGTTCCTTGGCCAGCTTCTCAATTTCCCGCTGATCACCAAGCAGCGTCACCGAAGCGATTCCCTCGGCGAGGATTTTTTTAGCGGCCTGGATCATTCTGGGTTCTGTTCCCTCGGGGAGAACGACACGCCGTTTTTTAGCCTTGGCTTTGTCTTTTATCTTAGATAGAGCGTTCATACATGACTCCTCTCACGGCCGTTACGCACACCCTTGGTGTTGAAAGCGGCTCAGGTTGTCATTAAGATTGGGATCCGCCAAATAGGCTTCGATAAAGTGGTCTATGTCGCCATCCATAACACTTTGTACATTGGCCGTTTCGACTGACGTACGGTGGTCTTTGACCATGTTGTACGGGTGGAAGACATACGAGCGGATCTGGGAGCCCCATTCTATCTTCTTTTTGGCTTTTTCAAACTTTTCCATCTTCTTGGTTTCTTCTTCCTTTTTAAGTTGATAGAGCCGGGCCTTAAGAACTGTAAAAGCTGATTCTTTGTTTCTGTACTGGCTCCGTTCCGACTGACAGGTAACGACGATACCAGTTGGAATGTGAGTGATGCGAACCGCCGAGGAAGTCTTGTTGACATGCTGACCGCCCGCCCCGGAGGAGCGGTAAGTATCCACGCGTATTTCGTCCTCATTTATTTCAATGTCCGTGTTGCCCGCGACAACGGGGTATATGTATACTGAGGCAAATGAAGTATGTCGCCGGGCATTAGCATCAAAGGGCGATATGCGCACCAGCCGGTGCACGCCCGATTCAGCTTTGAGAAAGCCGTACGCAAACTCACCTTTGACCTGGAGAGTGGCCGATTTGAGACCGGCTTCTTCACCCGGTTGATAGTCCATTAGTTCCGCTTTGAAGTTCTTGCGTTCTACCCACCGGTTGTACATGCGGAACAGCATATCGGCCCAGTCCTGAGACTCAGTGCCGCCGGCACCGGGGTGGATAGTCAGGATGGCTTCACGATGGTCATCGGGGCCGGAAAGCAAGGCGGAGAACTCAAACTTCTCAACCTGCTGTGTGAGCTTATCAAGAGTCTTTTCGAGCTCCTCGGCGTCGCCGCTATTTTCGTCAGGGTCAGCCATGTCCAGCAGTTCCTCAATATCATTGAGCTCCACGTCCAGTTTATTGTAGGATTCGATCCATTTCTTGTGTACGGAGATTTCTTGAAGGAGAGACTGAGCCGATTGGTTGTCGTCCCAGAAACCTGGCTTGGTGGTTACCTGCTCAAGCTCACTGACCCTTCTGGTTCTGTTTTCGAGGTCAAAGATACCTCGCTAACTTGTCGATCCGGCTTTTCAATTCCGGCACTCTACATTTTAATTCAGCGATCAACATTCCATTCTTCCTCAATTGTACAGACGGTAAAATATATACTTTTACCTGCCTTGGGTCAAACAGATTTGCCTTTTTTCGTTATTTTTTTCACAAGCTGTCCTTGGGATACAGGCCGCAAAAGGCGGTTGACAACACCTGTTTGGCTGGTATTTTGGAGAGCAATAATGAGATTAGAGACTATTGTTGTCGGACCGTTTGAGGTCAATTGCTACCTTTACTGGCATGAGGCATCAAAAGACGCCGTAGTACTTGATCCTGGGGGGAATGAACAACTCATTTTTGAAGCCATAGACCGGCTTGCCATCACACTTCGGGCGATTCTGCTTACCCATGGCCACGGTGATCACATCGCCGCCGTGGGGGTGGTAAAGGATAAGTATCAAATACCCCTTTACGTTGGCAAAGATGATCAGGCTCTGCTGGCAAATCCTTCCGATATTGTTTCGGAGTTTTACGGCCATCCGGTCCAATCGCCGCCGGCTGATTTTTTCGTCAGCGATGAACAGCTTTTAACCTTTGGCTCGATAACCCTGCGAGTGCTGTCGACTCCCGGTCATACTCCCGGCGGCGTTTGCTATCTTGATGAGCGCGAAGGGATACTTTTCTGCGGAGACACCCTGTTTTACGGTTCCATCGGACGCACTGATTTACTCGGCGCTTCTTACGAGCAACTTATCGACTCCATTCAGACCAAGATTCTCACTTTGCCGGACGAGATCGTATGTTTCCCCGGACACGGCCCGAAGACAACGGTGGGCGCCGAACGAAACAACAACCCGTTTCTGAAAGGTGGGTATGCCGTCTGATGAGGGCCAACTGACCCCTTTGCCACCGGCATGTTTGTGGGCGGTAGATGTCCTCATCTGCCCTGACCTACAAGACTGAATAATGTCCTTATGATATGCCGATAGCAAAGTTCCACAAGCTGATACGTTCGTTTTATGCTCGACCTACCCTCGAGGTGGCGCCGGAGCTTATCGGCAAATACATTATCTACCACTCTCCGTTGGGAAAACTGTCGGCGAAGATAGTTGAGGTCGAAGCTTACATCGGGGAAAACGACCCAGCCTGTCATGCTGCTCGGGGCCGAACGCCGCGGAATTACGTTATGTTCGGCCCGCCGGGGTTTGCCTATATCTATTTTGTTTATGGGATGTACCACTGTTTGAATTTTGTCACTGAACCCGAAGGCCTTCCGGCAGCGGTGCTTGTGCGAGCCGCTGAGCCGGACGAAGGAGAGCAGATCATGAGACGACTTTCTCCCGGTAATGAGCGACATAAACTGCTGAATGGACCGGGGAAGTTCTGCCGCTCGTTTGGCCTCACTAGAGACCAGAACGGCCTTGATTTGACCGGTCACCGGCTGTATCTTGAACACCGTTCTGCGGTGATCGCAAACATAAAGCAGACGGAAAGAATCGGCATCAAAGTCGGCAATGAGCGTCCGTGGCGCTTTTATGATGAGGATTCAAAAGCTGTTTCCAAGCAACGATGATGTTAAAACTACAGCAAAGGATCGATCGTAATGGCAAGAACTCCTATCCATAAAACAAAAACACTTACAAAATCAAAAAGAGTCAGGCATCCCCGTAGCATTGTCCAGCACAAGGACATTAGCATGCCGATCTCGGTGTTTGGCAATGTGATGAAACAGTTTGATGCCGCTGCTAAGAAGCTGAACCTTGACCGCTCCCTGCGGGAATTCATGAAAGCCCCCCGGCGGAGTACTATTGTCAACCTTCCGGTGCAAATGGACAATGGGGCATACAAGATGTTCACGGCCTATCGGGTTCAGCACTCGATTGCACGTGGCCCAGCCAAGGGGGGTATCCGTTATCACCCCGATGTCACTCTGGACGAGGTGCAGGCGTTGGCCTCGTGGATGACATGGAAATGCGCGGTGGTGAATATCCCTTTCGGCGGCGGCAAAGGAGGTGTTGTGTGTGACCCACATGAGATGTCGTCGGGAGAGTTGGAACGACTGACCCGCAGGTACGTAGCCGACATGATGCATTTGTTTGGTCCTGACCTTGATGTCCCGGCTCCTGACGTGGGCACCGGGCCACAGGTCATGGGTTGGTTTATGGATACCTACTCGATGCGTGAGGGCCACGCAGTGCCCGGGGTAGTGACAGGTAAACCGATAAGCCTGAGCGGTTCACGTGGCAGGCTGGAAGCCACCGGCCGCGGCGTGATGATTTCCTCTCGCGAAGCCGCCAAGCATCTGAAGCTTCATTTGAACGGAGCAACGGCATCGGTGCAGGGGTTTGGCAATGTCGGCTCCGTTTCGGCCAAGCTGCTGCACGACTTAGGAGTGAAATTTGTTTATGTCTCCGATGTTAACGGCGCTATCCATGATCCGGACGGTATCGATATCCATGAGCTTATTGCGTACGTTGAGAAAAAGAAAACAGTCGTTGGCTTTCCCGGAGTAAAGAAGGTCAAACCGGAGGATGTCCTTTTTGCCGATGTAGACATTCTGATTCCTGCCGCTTTAGAGAACCAGATAACGGACAAAAACGCTCGCAAGGTCAAATGCAAGATTCTGGCTGAGGGTGCCAATGGCCCGACCACCCCCGAGGCTGACGCCATTCTCGAAAAGAAAGGGGTTCTGGTCATACCGGACATCTTGTGCAATGCCGGTGGCGTGACAGTATCGTATTTCGAGTGGGTACAGAACCGCATCGGTTACTTCTGGATGGAAGAGGAAGTCAACCGCCGTTTGGAAGAGAAGATGGTGTCTGCCTTCGACGATGTGCTGAAGATGTCATTAGAGCACAGGGTAAGTATGCGGATTGCCGCTTTCATGGTAGCCATCACGCGAGTACTTGAGGTGATCCAGCTTCGAGGCATCTACGCGTGAGTGCTGTTCTTGTAATGTAATACCCTAAACAAGGGTGGTATACTTGTTTGGTGAAGACTTCATACAGCGGGCGATAATCGCCGCCCCGGCTATTTTATTTGCCCTCACGGTGCATGAGTTCTTTCATGCCTGGACGGCTCTCAAATTCGGCGATACGACGGCCCGCGATAGGGGACGGTTGACCTTAAACCCGCTGGCTCATCTCGATCTGTTTGGCACCATTATGATGTTCGCCTCCGGCTTCCGCTTCGGCTGGGCCAAGCCGGTGCCGGTTAATCCCTTTAACCTTCGCAACCCGCGCGTGGCCGACTTTTGGATATCGGCAGCCGGGCCGCTTTCCAACCTGGGACTCGGTTTTATCTTTGGCATGTTTTTTCGCATTGTTACCAATACGTCAATGAACTTGCCGGAAGCAGTCTATCTGTTTCTGTTTTTCTCCGTTATGATAAATGTTTCTTTAGCCTTTTTTAATTTTATTCCGCTCTTTCCTCTCGATGGCTCCCATATACTGCGAAGCCTGCTGCCAGCCGAAATGGAACCAACCCTCAACCAGTTTGATAAGATTTCCCCCTTGATACTCATAGTACTGATCGTAGTGGGCGGGTTCTGGGTAATTCTCGGCCCGTTCATTTCTTTCTTCGTTTATCTTTTTGCCGGCGTACCGATTGGGTAGGATGGTTGAATTCAAAGGCCTTGGTATTGCCCTCGCAGTATTCTTGCTGCTGGCCGGTTGCGGTTCGGGCTACAGAAAGCATGTCGCCATTGAAGAGCGAAAGCAAGCTATGCAGGAGAAAGTTGAGGTGGAAGCTTACCTGTTTGATGCCAGGCTCCGGCGTCGCGGCAAGCCGACCACATTCCGACTCGAGATCTTTCAAACTGATTCGGTGATAGCCCTTGGCGGTCGGGCTTACCTCGGAAAGGGAGCTTTGAAAGGGAGAATGACGGCTGACTCGCTGGAAGTTTATTTCCCGTCCTCAAATGAATACTTGTACGAGCTGCTAAGCGACCTCTTTACGACGGTGGAGTGTCCCAACAGAGTGCCCGACTTCAATCTTCTAAGTCTTTTTGATTCGCTGCCGGATTCCATCGGAGAAATAGGGAACGTCAGCGTAGAATCTGACTATAGCAACAGCAAACGACCAAGGTTTAATATCCTTTTGCCGGATTGCCCTTGGCGGATAGAACTTCAATATGATTGGCAGCCGGCTGGCTGGCGAATACGCAGTTTTGTGTTTGACGACGGTCAGGGTGTGAGTCTCAAAGCCCGCAGACGAGAATACAAAAAGCGGGCACGAGTGCCTTTAAATAAATTTCAAGTGCTGCCCCCCGACGATGCTGTGCGTATAATCCCTTGAGTTGAACAGAGTTATACGGGTTGACTTGGAGCGGAAAATCCGTGATATTGAAAGTTTATAAGCGGAGTAAAACAATCGAGTGAATCTATACAGGCGGACATTCTCGGTTATCAAGCCGTACTGGAAGCAACTGGTGACCGCATCGCTGTCGGCGGCGCTGCATGCGCTGTTGTCCGGGTTGCTGGTCTGGATGGTCGGCCCGCTTTTGATGACGTTGTTTCAGGTGGAGAGTCTTCCCGTGTTGCCGCACAGCGAAACAACTGTCCAACAAACGGCACCAGAAAGCGGCGCCGCGGCAGAGAGCGTCAAAGGACTGTTGCGCGGGTTCTCAGCGTCGGTTAGTAACGTGAAAGATTCAATGAAAGGGTTCATCGACGGCCTCGTTGCCGCTCCGACCCGCCAAAAGACCCTGGTCAATTTCTGCTGGCTGATTCTGGTGGTCGTTATCGCTAAGAATCTGTTTTTGTATTTTCAAGGGTTCTTCATGGCCTTTGTGCAGCAGTCAGTCATCCGGCGTTTCCGCGACCGACTTTTTGAGAAATATCAGTGTCTTTCTCTAGACTATTTTCATCGCCGGCGCACCGGTCAGGTCATCTCCCGTGTCACCAACGATGTCATGGTTCTAAACGACTCAATCGATATTGGGTTCAACCGCCTCGTGACGGATTCAGTTCTCGTGGTGGTCTTTTTTGTCTTTCTAATTCTTCTCAGTTGGAAACTGACGCTTCTATCGATGGTAATCATGCCGGTGGTATTTGGCTTCATATGGATTACCGGAAAAAAGCTCCGTAAGTATTCTACGCGGTCGCAGGAGCGAATGGCGGATGTAAACTCGATTCTCGAGGAAGCTGTCAACAACGTCAGGATTGTGAAGGCTTTCTCGATGGAGAAGTTTGAGACAAAGAAGTTCTTGCGGGCCACGTACGAGTATTTCCGTTCGCTTTTGCGCATGACCCGCATCCGCCATCTGGCCTCTCCCATTAACGATACCCTGGCAACAGTGGCGGGGGTGATCATTCTACTGTTTGCCGGCTCCAGGATAATTTCCGGCAGCGGAGAGCTTGACGCGGGCGATTTCCTGACGTTTGTGTTGGCCATGTTCTCGATGATTAAGCCGGTAAAGTCCCTCAGCCAGATTCACATCAAACTGCAGGAGGGGATGGCAGCCGCAGAACGTGTTTTCGACGTCCTGGATACCAAGGAGCGGATCGCTGACCCACCTGGCGCTCGGAGGATTGGTGAGTTCTCCCGCGGTATTACGTATGACCATGTCTCTTTCAGCTACAACGGCAGTGATCAGGTGTTGAGAGACATTTCCTTTGAGGTGAAACGGGGCGAAGTTCTGGCAGTGGTCGGGCCGTCAGGGGCGGGCAAATCCACTTTGCTCGACTTGCTCCCTCGGTTTTACGACCCTCAACAGGGGAGGATCGCTATCGATGGAATTGATATTAGAACGCTCTCACTGAGGTCGCTGCGGGGTCTGATGGGGATTGTGACGCAGGAGACGTATCTGTTTAACAATACTGTCCGCAACAATATTGCCTACGGCCTTGATGGGATTCCGGCTGAGAATGTTGTTGATGCGGCCAAGATGGCGAATGCCCATCAGTTTATCGTTGAATTGCAGTCCGGCTACGATACCGTGGTCGGCAACCGCGGCGTGATGCTCTCTGGGGGAGAAAGGCAGCGCCTTGCCATTGCCCGCGCCCTCTTGAGGAACCCCCCGATTTTGATCTTTGACGAAGCCACCTCGGCGCTGGACACCGAGTCTGAAATACTGGTGCAACAAGCGATTGACCGGTTGATGACCAATCGGACCACCCTTGTCATCGCTCACCGTCTTTCCACGATAAAGAACGCCGATCGGATATTAGTAATCGACCAGGGGCGTATTGTTGAGAGCGGCAAGCATAACGAACTTCTGGCACAGAACGGCCTTTACGAACGTCTCTACACTCTGCAGTTCAGGGATAACCCATGAATATTCTTTTCTTGGATTCCATCGAAAAAGAAACCTACGGAGGGATGGAAAAGTGGATTCGGCTTACGGCGGCAGGTTTGGCGAAACGCGGTCATCAGGTAACGGTGGCAGGGCACCCTCGTTCTGAATTCTTGCGCAGGATTGCAAACACCAGCAAAGACATCAGGATACTTGAGCTCGACATTTCTGGCGATTTCAACCCGGTAACGATAACGAGGCTTAAAAAGTATCTCTCATTGAACAGCATCGATATCATAACGGTCAATTTCAACAAGGATATCCGTCTGGGAGGGCTGGCGGCTCGCCTGGAGGGTCGTCCCCGCGTGATCTGGTCGGTTGGTCTGGACATTACTAAAAACACTCTGGTTCATCGCTATCTTACACCCAAATTGTTGGACGGCGTTATTGTCCCGTCGCAGGCGCTGAAAAGACAGATCACAAAGTTTGGTTACATTGACGCGGATATGGTTGAGGTAATTCCGAGAGGCAGGGAGGACACACCTTCTGTCCGCCCCAGATCGCAAGCTGTCATCGAGCTCAGGCACAAGTACCGCCTGCCAGAGGAGTCCGTGGTGGCGGTGACGGTCGGAAGATTCGTAGAACAGAAGGGGCACGGCTACCTGGTTGAGGCAGCAGTTGAGATCGTTAATACCTATCCCAAGGTGGTCTTTCTATTTCTGGGAGATGGACCGTTGCGCAATAAGCTCGAAATGCAAATCGCCAAGTCCAACCTCGAGAAGCACTTCGTCTTGGCAGGAATGCTTGACGATGTTGACGGGGATTTAGCCGGGGCGGATCTTATGATTCATCCTTCCATTGAGGAACCGTTTGGCAACGCCCTGATTGAGGGGATGTGGGCAGGACTGCCGATTGTAGCCAGCCGGGCCGGCGGTATACCGGAAGTGGTACTTGAGGGCCAGACAGCATTGCTCATAGAGCCGCGCCATCCTCAACAGCTTGCCGCCGCCACACTACAACTTCTGGGATCGCCATCGAAAAGAGAATCGTTAGGCTTAGTTGGTCAAAAGCGGTGGCGTTCGCAATTCCAGTTGGAAACGATGATCGATAGAGTTGAAAGGTATCTGACAAAGTTCTCAAGAGTGACAAGTCATCCATGAACAAGCTAAAACCAATTGAGCACAAGGGCAAGTCTCTCTTTTTTGCCCTGTTCAAACCGTTTTTGAGAAAGGGACGCAAGGAGTTTAAACCCCTTGACGGCCGCACCCTGAGCAAAGTGTTGT
The DNA here is from genome assembly GCA_964650395.1 of uncultured Ignavibacteriales bacterium. Classification (GTDB taxonomy): domain Bacteria; phylum Zixibacteria; class MSB-5A5; order GN15; family FEB-12; genus CAZYRH01. The sequence goes on along the minus strand of CAZYRH010000007.1, from coordinate 20,621 downwards.
TTTTGCGTCCGGAAAGAATCGGCGATATGGTGATATCGTTACCCGTGTTTGACGGTTTGAAAGAACGTTTCCCGCATATCAAAATCTCCATTCTCGCCTCGCTTAAGAACTGCTCGGTCATAAAAAATGATCCCCGCTTTGACAGAATTTTTCTGTACCATAAAAGACCCTGGCGAGACGTGAAAGAGATGCTGGCGATGCGTCGGGAGAAATACGACTGTATCGTTGACATGAATTGTGACGATTCGGTGACGGCGCTATTCCTGTCGCAGTTGACAGCCCCGGGGAAACCCCGCATCGGTGTCGGTAAAGTCAAGTTCCGGGAGTATTACGACTTTAACTATGACCATCGGAGAGGCAACACTGGCCATATCATTGACAACACCCTGAAGCTTTTAATCGCTTTGGGAATTGAGAGCAGCGCTGTTTCTGGCTACGCCCCGCCGTTTCTTGATGAGAACTCGCTTGAGAAGGCTGACCGATTTATGAAGCAGCTTTCAAAAGAGACCCCTGAAGGGTTAAAGGCAGGTTTTAACCTGTCGGCAGGCTCGCCCACCCGTATCTGGGCCGAAGAAAAATCAGTCGAGTTGGTAAAGAGGATACTAAATCACGATCGCGCTTGGACGGTGATTCTCTTCACGGTACCCGCTGACCGTCGCCGAGGAGAACGGCTGTGCCACCGGTTCAATGATCGTGTGCACCTCATTCCAGATGATCTGAATTTGACGGAGGCCTCGGCCCTAATCAGCAAACTTGACGTGTTAATTACCCCCGACACCTCCCTGGTGCATATTGCTCGCTCTTTTCGGGTGCCGGTAGTAGGGTTGTACAGCCGCTATATGAAGAATTTTCAATTGTGGCGTCCGTATGATCAAGAAGTGGGGACGGTGGTCTCCGGCAATGATGACAACATCTTTGATATATCCGTCGATGATGTCTTCAACACGTACATTCGTGTCGTTGATCATAAAGCAGTCTTGGAGCAATGATGGGTCTCTCTGTAGTTGTTATAACAAAGAACGAAGAACAAAATATCGTTCGGTGTCTGGATTCGGTCAAGTGGGCAGAAGAAATTATCCTGATCGACAGCAATTCAACTGATCGAACGCTTGAGATTGCCCGAAGCTACGGCGCCAAGGTGTGCTCACAGCCATGGCGTGGGTACGGTTATGCCAAACGGGAAGGTGTGAACCAAGCAATGGGAACATGGATACTATCCATCGATGCTGACGAAGAGGTATCGCCTGAACTTGCCGCTGAGATAAAAGGCATTCTATCAAAAACAACCCCGTATGCGGGCTTCTATATCCCGCGGAAGACCAACTTCCTGGGGCGGTGGATTCGCCACAGCGGATGGTATCCGGACTTGGTGCTACGTCTCTTTCTCAAAGCCAAAGGAAACTTTAACAATGTTATTGTGCATGAAAAGGTGCTTCTTGAGGGGAAAACAGGTCATTTGATGGGTGAGCTACGGCATTACAGCTATCCGAGCCTGGAGCATTACCTTGACAAGTTCAACCGCTACACCACCCTGGGCGCTGAAGAGGCGCATCGGAATGGCAAGAGACCAAGCTGGTTTGACATTGTCGTCAGACCGCCGGTGTCGTTCTTTAAGCACTATATTTCCAGGCAGGGATTTCGAGATGGTATTGAAGGGTTTATCATTTCGGTTATGTCGGCCATTGCGGTCCTCGTCAAATATGCCAAATTGCGTGACATAACAAAAAAAGAGATCCTCAGTAAAGGTGACCAACCGTGAATAAACAGCTCGTAGTCAAGCCGGGTGATCGTCTCCTTATCAGCCGCAGCGACCGGCTGGGGGATTTGATCTTGGCGCTCCCTTTTATAGAAACCATGAAGGTTCGTTACCCGAAGTGTCAGATTGAAGTGCTGGCGTCGCTGTACGCATCGCCAGTCCTTGAGAATAATCCAAAGATCGACAACATCGTTCGAGTGCAAAACGACCAGTTATCAACCGACAAGCCGTATAAAAAGGATCTTTTGCGGAGAATAACCCAGCGCCAGTATCAGTCGGTGATAGTTCTCTACCCAGATCGGCGTATCTCCTGTCTGTTTCATGAAGCGAAAATTCCGGTGAGAATTGGGACGGCGGGCCGTTTCCACTCAGTCTTTTTCAACTACCACCTCTTTCACAGTCGCAAGGCCAATAAGAAGCACGAGTTTGAATACAATCTTGACTTCCTTCAATTTTTCAAAGACGGGGAAACCATTACCCCTCCCCGGGTTTACCTTCGCCAGAAAGAGATCAATTATGCCTCAAGAATCCTGAAGGAAGCAGGCGTAAAGGGCCGGTTCGTGGTCCTTCACCCTGGCTCTGGTGGGTCAGCAGAACGTTGGCCGGTGGAGAAGTTCATTCGTTTGTATGAGGTTCTGACGAAGTCCGATCTTACGGTGGTTCTTTCCGGTTCCGAACCGGAACGCTCTATGATCGACGGCATTTGCTCCCGTTTGGGTATCAGGGTAAAGAAAATAGCTGGAGAAACAGACCTACGGACATTGGCCGCCGTTTTGTCGCTGGCGACGGTTGTAGTTGCCAATTCCACCGGCCCTTTGCATCTGGCTACAGCAGTCGGCACCAAAGTCGTGGGGCTGTATCCCGGCAGGAGAGTCATGTCTCCAAAGCGATGGGGACCGTTGGGCGAGGACCACCGAGTCATCCTGCCGTCTGAGGTTGAATGTCATTGCCCTCCCAAACAATGTCACTGCATGGAAACTATCACCGTCGAACAAGTAACCCAACAAGTTGTCTCGCTATTTAGCAAACTCACCGGAGCAGAGATTGCAAAGTGAATTTGGCTGAGTTTATCATCCTGATAGAGTCCTATAACTCTAACGTTGATATTCCGCTCATCAGGAAGGCATATGAGTTCTCCGAGAAGGCTCACGCCGGACAGAAACGCCAGTCGGGCGAACCGTTTATTGAACACTGCCTGGAGGTAGCGTTTATCCTGGCCGGACAGCACATGGACTCTACCACCATTGCCTCGGGGCTGATCCACGACGTTGTTGAAGATACATCCATAACCTATGATGACGTACGTCGCGAGTTCGGGGATGAGATTGCCGATCTGGTCGATGGTGTTACTAAAATAGGGTCCGTACCTTTTTCCTCTCGTGAAGAACAGCAGCTCGAGTACTTTCGCAAGATGCTTTTGACCATGGCCAAAGATATCCGAGTTATTCTGATGAAGCTGGCCGATCGGTTGCACAATATGAGAACACTTGAGCACCTGCCGCGCGAAAAGCGAGCACGAATCGCTCAAGAGACGTACGATGTGTATTGTCCGCTGGCGCATCGCTTTGGCTTGAATAAGATTAAAGTTGAGCTGGAAGATCTGTCGCTGAAATACCTCGAGCCGGAAGTTTATTTTAATCTCGTGGAGCGTGTCAAAGAAAAAAAGGAGGAACGTGAGGCTTATATTGAGGAAGTTATAGTACCCCTGAAAAGTGAGCTGCCCCAAAATGGCATTCAGGCGACTGTGTACGGTCGGGCCAAACACCTCGACTCTGTGTATCGGAAGATGAAGGTTCGCAAGGTACTGTTCGAGGAGATCTATGACCTGTTTGCTATCCGGATTATTGTCAACACCGAACGCGAGTGCTATCACGCCATGGGGATTCTTCATGCCATGTGGAAACCGGTGTCGGGTCGTTTTCATGATTATATCGCCAATCCTAAACCCAACGGTTACCGGTCGCTCCATACGACGGTCTTTGGCCCCCGCAACAAGATGGTGGAGATACAGATCCGAACGCACAAGATGCATTATATTGCAGAAAACGGGATTGCCGCCCACTGGCTCTACAAGGAAGGGCGGCAGCAAATGAGCAGATCTGACCGTCAGATGATCTGGTTGCGAGATGTTCTTGACTGGCAGAAAGACATGACCAACCCGTCGGATTTCCTTGAGTACCTAAAAATTGACCTTTACTCCGAAGATATTTTTGTCTTCACGCCTAACGGAGAGCTAATACACTTGCCCAAAGGATCGACCCCGCTTGATTTTGCTTTTCAGATTCACTCCGAGATAGGGATTCACTGTGCCGGCGCCAAGATTAACAATCGCTTGCAACCGTTGTCCACTGAACTCAAAACCGGCGATAGGGTTGAAATAATCACTAGTCCGAACCGGGTGCCGTCGCACGACTGGCTCAAACTCGTCAAGTCTTCCACTGCCCGGGCCAAAATACGACGCTGGCTCAATCAGTCAGGGTTTGAGCAAGCTGTCTCCTTGGGTCGCGAGATTGTCGAGCGCAAGCTGCGTGAGTTGCATCTCAAACTGCCTGCCGACGATATCCTGCAGGGATATGCTGAACAGTTGAACAAAAAGTCGGTTGAGGATCTCTTGGCCGCAATCGGTAACGGCTCCATGTCATCCCGACCTCTCGTGGCTCTGATAGCTCCCGAGGAGGAAAAACAGGAGGTGGGGTTAGTCGGCAGGGTAATTGAGCGTCTTCGCGGTACTAAAGGCGTTAAGGTACATGGCTTTGATAATATGATGTTCCGCTTTGGCGGTTGTTGTCAGCCGATCCCCGGCGAAGACATCGTCGGTTTCATAACGCGTGGGAGGGGGGTAACAATCCATCGGGCTGATTGTCGTATTGCCCTTGACCTTCAGACGAGATCTCCTGAACGGCATATCGATGTCAGTTGGGATACCGCCAAAGGCCAGTCGTTTGTGGTGCGACTGGAAATGGTGGTTGAGGACCGAAAAGGCATGCTGCGCGACATCACCCAGGCCATTGGCGATGCCAACACAGATATTCGGGCGGCGGAGATGCAAGCCCGTGACACTACTGCAGTGGGGAAATTTGTTATCGAGGTATCCAATCTGTCACACCTTAACAAAATTCTCGACAAGGTGCGCAAAGTCAAAGGGGTCCTTTCAGTAGCTCGTACCCAGGGACGAGAGAGTGGAGAGTAGCCCCCCGCGAAACAGAAACCTCGGTTTGAGGGCTGTAAATTTTCGTATTTTCAGCAAGGAAAGACCTCGCATCCGACAATGTTGAAGTACTCTGAGCGCGACTCATGTCCTCGTCGGACTCGAGCAGATGAGTCGGCACATGAGGAGGTAGCCCAACCACCACTTAATATTATGCTTACAGTTGCAACTTACTTGACGCTTGTCTTGTGCTATTCGGAGCGGTTGACTCAGGACGCTGATTGCCATACTTTCCACGCATGAACAGCTCGGTCAGGGTGGAGGATGGCCTGAGACGTATGAGTAAACCTGTCCTGGCCGCTTATGGTGTAGCCTTCCTTCTTGTATGTAGCGCACTTACTATTTACCTAATTTTTAAGGAACAGTATCTGCTTATTCTGGCGTTGCCGGCAGTTCCTTTGGCGGCGCTGATTATCACTCAGCCGCGGTTAGCTCTTTACCAATACGTCTTCGTACTCTTCATTGAATTCGAGCTGGTACCATCGATTCCGCTATATCTTATGGATATCAGCGCTGCTCTCGTTATCCTGGCAGCCTTGTTGGATATTTTGCTTGGTAACCATGTTCCCAGACACATGCCACGGCTCTCATTCAACTATCTCTATATCATCATAGCATTGAGTGTATGCGGGATTTTAGGGTTTTGGCCAGCGCTGGCCATTCGCCATGTGCTATCGACAGGAGTACTTTTTGCCACGTTTCTTGCCCTGTATCACCTGATTTCCAAAGTATCGATCTCGGAACTGGTAAACTGGTTTTTCGTACTGGCAGTGTTGCACTCAGTGTACGTATTAGTTCCTTTTATTGTATCCGGGGGTCAGGAGCGTTCATATGGGCTTGCGTTCGCTATCTTTGGACACCAAACTCAGATCGCCCTGCCGGTGGGACTTGCCCTCTATCTCGGAGCTGCCCGAAAGAGAGCGCCCTACTACCTTGTCGGAACCGTCATTATCTTGAGTGGTTTGATCGCTACGCAGTCTCGGGCTCCGATTGCCTTTGGACTTGTGTCTTCACTATTTGTACTAATAGTTGCCCATTCCCGGGTCAAGAGTATTAGTGCTTTGGGCACATCCGCTGAGAATCTAAGAAGACGAATACAGGCTGTGGTAGGAATAGGTATCGTGCTGGTTGGCTTGGTATTCGTGCTCAAGTCCAGCATTTTCTCCCGGGTGCTCACCCGCTTTGATGAGTTGCTCAGCATGAAACCCCAGGGGACACTTCTCTGGAGGATTGAATTATGGAAGAAAGCCCTGACAGCGTTTCTTCATCATCCGATTTTTGGAGTCGGTCCGGGAGGGTATAAGCATTTACATGAAATATTTACTAGTTTACATTTCGCTCCTACTTTCCCCACTTTACGTCGGATGACGGCTCACAACCTTTTCCTGTATTACCTGGCGGAGACGGGATTGCTTGGGACAGTGGGACTCATTGCACTTGTAATCAATCAATTCCACTTGGCACGAGTAGGTTGGTTACGGGTGCAAGACGGGTTGCAGAGCTCGACTTTAGCCTTATACGGCTGGGCATTCTTGTTTACCCTGTCAACTATGATCGATGCCGCCTGGATGTACGGCCAGCTTAGTTTCTTAGCAATCTTTTTCGCTGCTCTAGTGTCAAGGCAATTCTCTATTGTCAGAGATCATCAACCAACTTAGAAATTTGGTGGAAGATGCAATAGCAGTTTCAAGCTGCAGCAGTCTTTGACACTCCCTGAGTCTCGACCAAACATAATCGACCGACCGCTTGTCAAATGGCGTCAGAAGAAATGGCGGGCGACTAATATCTTGACACCGCAGCAGGTTAACCTAACTTATTACAATTAGTTAAACTTACCCACTAGCTTGGAGGTGAGGTGAAAGAATCAGACAAGTCTTCAAAAAATTTCAAACCGATTGTTGCCCCAGAGGAAACGGTGGCCGAAGTCACCTGGAAAGCGATCATTCTGGGGGTGATCATTTCGGTACTGTTCGGTATGGCCAATGCCTATCTCGGCCTGAAGTTCGGCATGACAGTGTGCGCCTCGATCCCGGCAGCGGTCATCTCGATGGCTGTCTTACGAATACTATTCAAAAAGGTCACGGTGCTTGAAAATAACATTGTCCAAACGATTGGCTCAGCCGGAGAGTCGCTGGCCGCCGGCATAATCTTTACCATCCCGGCCTTTTTCATCTGGTCGGCTAACAAGGAGCTGGCGGCCTCAGGCTACTTCCACGAGATTTCCAAAACACAGATATTCTGGCTGGCTATGCTCGGCGGATCTCTTGGAATCCTACTGATGATTCCTTTGCGGAAGTACCTCGTGGAGCGTGAGCATGGCAAGCTGGCTTTTCCCGAGGGTACTGCTTGCGCGGAAGTGATCATAGCTGGAGATGAGGGAGGTGAAAAGGCCAACCTGGTCTTCACTGGGATCGGTCTCGGCGCGGTATATAAAGTTTTAATGAACATGCTCAAGGGCTGGTCAGAATCAGTCAATTACAGCCTCAAAGGTGTCATGAAAGGCGGCACACTTGGAATTGACGCTACCCCGGCCCTGCTGGGTGTCGGTTACATTATCGGTCCACGTATAGCGGCTTTAATGATGGGCGGGGCGGTCTTGGGATATCTGGGCATCGGGCCACTGATAGCCTTTATTGGGGACCAGATCCCCGGCGTGATAATCTCCCCCGGTACCATCCCCATAAGTGAAATGGACCCCTCAGACCTGCGCAACTTCTACATCAAGTACCTCGGCGTTGGCGCGGTGGCACTGGGGGGATTTATCTCCCTGATCAAATCCTTCCCGGTTATCATATCATCGTTCAGCCAGGGCTTTGGGCAATTGCTGGGCAGGAAGGTAACCGTGAAAGCTATCCGCACCGATCGCGACCTGCCGATGAAATGGGTAATGCTTGGGGTGCTGGGGATTATCATTGCCATCTGGCTTCTACCGGGAACGGAGCTACGTCTACTCGGCGTGGTGTTGGCGGTCCTGTTTGGATTCTTTTTTGTGGTGGTAGCGGCTCGCATTGTAGGTATTGTTGGTTCGTCTTCATCGCCGGTATCCGGCATGACCATCGCCACGCTGCTGGTGACCTGTCTATTATTGCTTTACTTTGGCGTTTCCGGCGTCAAAGGGATGGTCACAGCAATGTCTGTGGGGACAATCGTTTGCATTGCCGTTTGTATGTCTGGCGATATTGCCCAGGATCTGAAAACCGGTTACCTGCTGGGAGCATCGCCGTTCAAGCAGCAGTTGACGGAGTTTATCGGTTTATTGTTTCCGGCACTGGCGATGGGCCTTTTCGTTTACTTGCTCAATAACGTCTTTGGCTTTGTGGAAGGAGCAACTGGCCGCACGCCTCTGTTGGCTCCACAGGCCAACGTGATGGCTACCGTTGTTCAGGGCGTGATGAACCATAACATTCCCTGGGCGCCGATTCTTGTCGGCGCCATGATCGCCATTGCTGTGGAACTTTTAGGAATCTCCTCGCTGCCTTTTGCCATTGGGCTTTATCTACCTCTGTCTCTTTCCACCCCGATTATGACCGGTGGCATTATCGCCTTGATTATTAAAAAAATGTCGCGTGAAGATGAGCACAAGACTAAAAACGAGCGAGGAATCCTCTTCGCGTCGGGCTTGGTGGCGGGGGATGCCTTGATTGGCGTAGGGGTGGCGTTTCTTATGCTGTGGTCAAGATACGCGTCGTTTTATGACGCGCATGAAGGAATGTGGAATACCCTGACCGGCAGTGCGGGGCCATGGCTGTCATTGGCCCTGTTCGCTCTGTTAGCGTTGATACTCTGGAATCGTGCGGTGCGGAATTCGAAGAAGTCAATAGTATAAAGAATGTAAACCCGCAGCCCGCCAAAGGCGGGTGGGGCGCTCGTACTGACGAGGAGGTGGAAAAGCGATAAGATGAAAAGAGCGAAGTTGACTTGGAAGGTCTTGCTAATCTCGGTAGTGTTGGCAGCTCTGGCCGTTGCCCTTCTACTACATTATTGGATTCTTGACCATCGGGGGGTTAGCAAGGAGGATTTTGAGAAACTTGAGCTTGGCATGTCCAAAGAAGATGTTGTGTCAATCATAGGTGAACCCCTGAGTGTAGATACCAGAGATTCAGTCTATGAGACCTGGTCTTTCTACGTACCGGCCATTGTATCCGAAATGCCATATTGTTATTTTAACAAAAAAAGTGGCAAATTGGTTGGAATTCGTTGGGATGAAGTGGTCCCGGAAAAGATAGCAAGGGACTCAGCATCGTAGGTCATAGACTGCTTACACGAGTGCCCCGCCCTTTAGTGTTGGGAGATAATTCAGAAGGTTTGGCTTTGTAAACCTCTCGCAAGTGGGAGCACCCATAACAATAGCTAAATGAAAGAATTCATTCAGAAATACAAATGGCCGCTATTGGTCGCCTTAGTGGCGTTTCTTGTGCGGCTGGTGTACCTCCTAGAGTTGAGCCAGCAGCCCGGTTTTTCGGTGCCGATGGTTGACGAGAAGTGGCACTGGGAATGGGCGCATGAGATTCTGCAGAAATCCTTCTGGGGAGAAGGCGCCTATTTCCGCGCACCGCTGTACCCATACTTACTGGCTTTACTAGTAAAGATCACCGGCAGCTCTATATTCTGGGCTAAGCTCCTTCAGATTTTTCTCTGCGGCGGCACTGCCTTCTTCCTCTATCGTCTCGCCGATAGGCTGTTTGGCAAGAAGGTCGCTATTGTCTCCGGTTTTATATACGCCTTTTACGGCACCCTGCTTTTCTACGAAACGATGTTCCTCATTCCCGTTTTGTTTCTGTTCCTGCTCGTTTGGGGAATGTATCGCATTGTAACCTACCGCGAATCGCACTCGCTCAAGACATGGGTGGTTACGGGGCTGGTTTTTGGCCTAGCGGCGATTTCACGACCGAACGTGGTGCTGGTTGTCCCCTTTTTGATGCTCTGGCTCTATGCGATACGCTCAAGACCGACACCCATTCTCCACAGAATGAAAGCACCTCTGATGCTGCTGGCAGGGATAGTTGTCGTCATCGCACCGGTCACTATCAGAAACATAATCGTCACTGGTGACTTCATTCTCATTTCGTCTCAGGGGGGAGTAAACTTCTATATCGGCAACAACGAGTACACCAACGGCCTCTCGATGGTTATGCCTGAAGTCGATATGGACGAATCAATGACCTGGAGTCAGTTTATTCCCCTCACCAAAGCAGCCGCGGAAAAAGAGGCCGGCCGAGAACTCTCCGCGGCGGAGCTCTCTTCGTTCTGGACGAGCAAGGCAGTCGATTTTATCGTTCACAACCCCGGCAAGTTTCTGGGATTTTCGTGGAAAAAAACGGTTTACTTGCTCAACGGCTTTGAAAATAGCGACAATTCCGACATTTATTACGAGCGAACGAAATCGCATCTCTATTCGTTGCTGCTTTGGAAGACCCCCCTATTTTTTCCCTTTGGTGTACTCTTGCCGCTTACGCTGGTGGGAGTTTACCTTCGCCGAGACGATTTCTCCAAGCTTTTGCCACTGTACATTTTAATCGTGGCTTACTCACCCTCAATCATCCTGTTTTTGATGACCGCCCGCCATCGATTGCCGCTGGTACCTTTCATGATCGTCATTGCCTCAGCAGGTCTGGTAAGATTAGTCGGAGGGTTGAAAAAGATCGGGGCCAAAAAGCTCGGCTTCTCGCTTGTGCTCTTTGTAGTGGTGACGGTGCTGGTGAATCGTCTCTATTATAAAGAAGGATTCACCAACGTGTTTCAAATTCACTTCAACGACGGCATCAAGTATGAACGGCTTGAGGACTATGTCAACGCCGAAAAAGAATACCTACTGGCCGACAAGTACTATCCGTTTTCAGCGACTTTGATTAATAACCTGGCTTACACCCAGTTCCAGTTAGGGAAATATGACGAGGCCGACAAGAACTACAACCGAGCCATCAAACTCAAGCCGGAATACGGCCGCCTCTACAATAACATTGGCTTGTTAGTGCAACAAAGGGGGAATCTTGATTCCGCCTTGGTATTGTTCCGCCTGGCGCTCCATTGGTTTGATACGCTGGCAGCTAGGCCGAACGAGCTGGGCCAGATCTTTTTGAATCTTGCAAATGTACATGAAGGCTTAGGAAATATTGACTCCGCTAGCGCCGCTTATCAACGTGCCTTCAATGCTGCCCCGCTCATGGGTCAGGCTTATTTCAAAGCCGCTGCTTTTTATGCTCGCCATGGGCAATATGACTTAACCGACAGCCTGTTTGCGGCGGGGATAAAAAGACACAACCCGTCTGCTAGTGATTTCTTCAACTGGGGTCTTTCTTTTATAGAACGGAGACGCTTTAGCGAAGGAATCGGTATAATGTACCGGGCATTGAAGCGTGACCCGACTTTATATCAAGCCTACTACTGTATCGCCGTGTCCTACTTTGAAAGCAATGCCCCTAAGGATTCTGTTGAGAGCTATCTTGACCTATGCTTCCAGTACAACCCGAACTATGAACCTGCTCTTCGCCTGAGAGAACTACTTAATAAGTAGAGGTAGGGCAGCAGCCCCTGGAGGCTGTCCGCCTATGGTGGATGGCAGGTCTCGGGGAGACCTGCCCTGCTAAGCGGCAAGCGCACCTTTTCACCGACTCACCTTGACGTACAAGATCCGCTGGCCTTCTACCTTGTCGATCTCAAACTCAAGGTCATGCCATCTGATTTTTTGTGCTTCCTTGGGAACCGAGCCGACCAGGTCATATATGAGGCCGCCCACGGTATCATAGTCCCCTTGCTCGTAATCGGTATCGAGATAGTCTTGAAGTTTCTCAACGTGTAAGCCGGCGCTAACAAGGTAACGACCATCGGGCAATTTGGTGAACTCAGCCGCTTCCCAGTCGTGCTCGTCTTGAATTTCACCAAATATCTCTTCGATGATATCCTCAAGCGTCACCAATCCCGCCACGCCGCCATATTCATCGACCACCATGGCGATATGCAGGCGCCGTGCTTGGAACTCCCGCAGCAGTTCACCTATGACCTTTGTCTCAGGAACGAAGTACGGCTTGCGCAGGTAATTGGCCATGACAAACTCTTCCCCCGGTTCCGGTATCCTGCTGAAGAGATCTTTAACGTATACCATTCCAATGATCTTGTCGATGGTGCCGTCGTAGACAGGGTAGCGGGAGTGACCATCCTTGAGGACCAGTTTGCGAATATTAGTAAAACTTATCGACTTCTCAATCCCGGTAATATCAATCCTGGGTACCATGATCTCACGCACCACGGTCTGGTCCAACAGGAATATCTGACCGATCATTTCCTTTTCATCTTCCTCGACAATCGCCTCGCCGATCCCGGCCTGCTCCGCCAAGGTTTCAATAGCTCGCTCCACGATCTCGTCTTTTTCCTCCTCTGTAACTATCTCGCCATCTTTGGCGCGCTTGAGCGCCCTTCGGTAAAAGTAAACAATCGGGAAAAGGAGAAACCAGATAATGGTAATAATCCACAGGTGTTTAGGCATACGCTGACTAATGGCTTTCCGGGATGATCGTCGGGGAAGGAATTCAACGAAGAAAATGTATAAAAGCCAAAGGATAATTAGCCCTACTGGCAAAAGTATCGAGATGACAACCCTGAGGGCGTCGGAAATATGGAATATAAGTTGCAGCGAAGCCACCGTTATGAGAATCAAGGCAAATGACTTGTAAATGACAGCTATCTGCACAAAGGCCCTGGGATCCCGCGCCAGTTTGACCAGAAAGATGCGGCGGGCAGGAGAGATGTTGGGGAAAAGTGTCTCAACCTCGTCCGGATCAAGGTATACAGCCAGCGAATAAAGAGAGACTATATAGGCGGTAGCATAGGTAACGATAACAACAACGAAAGATATAAGGTCTAACCAAAACATCACACTCTCCGAAACCTCGCCAGATAATAGTCTTCCCGCACTTTCATCTTTTTGGAATCTAAGGTCTTAACATGATCATATCCAAAAAGGTGCAACAGGCCATGACAGGCAAGTCTGAGAAGTTCATTGGAAAGGGTAGTCTGATATTCGTGGGCTTGCCGCTTCGCCATTGGCACCGAAATATAAATCTCGCCCACAATGCTGTCGTAAGCTGTCGATTCACCGAGCCGAAAGGACAGCACATCGGTCGACTTGTCCCGTGATCGAAACTGCCGGTTCAAGGTGCGGAGTTTACTGTCGGTAGTGAATACGAGATTGATCTCTTCACTATGGTATGAGTGGGATTCGTTGTTGGCAATAGCCTCAAAAAGGATTGAGAGTTTCTTTTTCGGCACTCGAATCTTAGTCTCTTTGAATACGTGCAACCTTGTCATTCTTCTTCCGATTTCTCTTTCGTAGGGTAGACCACTCGCTGGTGAAACGCAGCAATAAGTATTTGAGCAAACGACTCCTTTATTTTTGCGAGATCGCGCAGGGTCAGCGGACATTCATCAAGCTCTCCAGATTGGAAACGGTCACTGATGATTCTCTGAATGAGGTTGTTGATGCGGGCCGGGGTTGGTTCGTCAAGTGTGCGACTGGCTGCTTCGACAGCGTCCGCCAGCATGGCAATACCCGTCTCGCGCGTCTGCGGTTTCGGACCGGGATAGCGGAACTTATCCTGGGATGATTCCGCAGTGCCCTGCTTGAGAGCCTTGTCATAAAAATAACTCATCACCATGGTGCCATGGTGCTCTTCAATGAAGTTAAGGACGTCGTCGGGAAGGCCCGCTTCCTCTCCCAACGTTCGACCCTTTTTGACGTGGGAGGACAGAATGAGTGACGACATGGACGGAGTGAGAGATTCATGCTTCGACTTGACGCTCAACTGATTCTCCACAAAATACTCAGGAATTTCAATCTTGCCGATGTCGTGATAGTATGCACCCACGCGGGCTAACAGGGGATTGCCGCCAATCGCCAGGGTAGCGGCCTCAGACAAATTGCCGACACTGAGCGAATGATGGAAGGTGCCGGGCGCTTCAAGCGCTAATCGTTTCAAGATGGGATGGTTCAGATCAGACAACTCCAAGAGAGTTATGTCGGTAGTGATACCAAATACCAGCTCGAAAACAGGCAGGACTCCTATTGTGAGAAAAGCCGAAACAATACCGTTGACAATGCCGTAGCCTATCTCCGTCAAGACTTCCGAACCGGGCGTCAGCTTCATATTTTCAACTAGCACTATGAAGATGGCGTAGGCAACTGACACAGCAAGCATGATTTTGATAAACTGGGAACGTTGCCGTACCCTTCGCGATGCAAAACAGGCGACGAATCCGACCACGACCGTCATCAAAGCCAGTGTAAAATTGAAGCGATGCATCAATCCCAACAGCAGTGCCAGGACTACCGTTGAAAGTACTCCCACCTCGGCGTCAAAGAGAATGGTCACCAGCATAGACAAGAGAGCTACCGGGAACAAGTAGACCGAAAGCTCCCAGCGATTAACCAAAGCGATAAAGAACAATTGTAACGCAAATACCAGCAAGAGGGCCAGGAGCTTGGGATTCGAATTGAATATCTCCCGACGGAAATAACAAAGAAAGAGATATAGTGCTGCAAAAGCGGCCGCCACCAAAAGAATTCTCGCCAGGATAGGCGCTACCGTTAATAACTTGCTCTTCTGGGCTGCCTGGATGCGCATCAACCGAACCATTTCCTGCAAGATCCGCTGCTGTTGCTCGGTGATTTTGGTGCCGGACCGCACAATAAGGTCGCCGCTGTTGACAACCTCCTTAACATCAACAATGGCTGCCAGCTCCTGACTTACACGTCGGTTATACTCATCCATATCCACCTTCAGGTTGGGCCGGATGAAGGTGCGACCGATGAGATAGTAATACTCAACATCGATTGAGTCGACTGCATTGAGACGGTTAAGTGCTGTCAGCAAGCGGGCGTTGGACAACGCGCCGTCAAGCAGTTTATCCCGGGGATAAATGTTCTCTCGTTCGCCGCGTCTGACCAGAACATTCTTGCCGCGGGTATCAGGGAGCTCTTTCAGGTCGAGCAGTACCCCCACCTTGAAGATCTCCTCTGAATAAATCTTCAGAAGGTGTTGGTAAACCTCGATCAGGTCATCTCTCTGGAGCGACTGGAGAATGGCAGCTTTGCTCAGCAGAGGAAACTTAGCCGAGATAGTCTCTTCTATACTTTCCGTTTGCAATGGATTAGACAGGTTAGTGCTTCTTTTTAGTGAATCTACGGATTCAAAGAAGCTTTTGAGATGTGCCAGGACCCCAAGGGTGACTGTAGTGTCGCAATCAACTACATAGGGAACGGAGAGGCGAACCAGCTCCTGCTCGTCTTTAAGTTCCCGCTCAGTCTTGTACACAACAATTTGGAAAGGAGCAATGATGTCTTCAAGGGATATTTCTCCCTTGCGCGGCATATTCAGCGGTTCGTAGAGATGTTCACCGGGGTACAATACCCCCACGAGCACGGTTGTCGCAACCAGCAGCAAAACCTTGATTGTCCGTGAGCGAACCGACGCGACAGGGCGCTGACGGCTTTCGCTTTGAACCTTGAGAAGCTTTAGGATTTTGCGTTTGAGCTTTAAGAGAAACGAGAACATAGGGCAAAAAAGTACTTCACGTACTTCGCCTTACTCCTTTCGTTGGTTTTTTTTCATATTTCTCATACGCTCTAATGATGTCCTGCACGAGTGGGTGACGGATAACGTCCTTCTCTGTAAGATAAACAAATTGAATACCGGCAATACCTTTGAGAATCTTCTGAGACCTGACAAGCCCCGAAGCGAATCGGTTGTCAAGGTCAATCTGGGTGATGTCGCCAGTTATGATGGCTTTGGATTTTTCTCCGATTCTGGTCAGAAGCATTTTCATTTGGGCATTGGTCGTGTTTTGTGCCTCGTCCAGCACAACGAAGGCCTCGTTCAAAGTTCGACCGCGCATGAAAGCTAAAGGAGCTATTTCAATAACGCCAACTTCTAAAAGCTTACGGATCTTATCCGGTTGCAGCATGTCATACAATGCATCATAGACCGGTCGCAAATATGGATCAACCTTGGCTCGTATGTCTCCCGGTAGAAAGCCCAGCGACTCTCCGGCTTCAACCGCCGGTCGGGTAAATACAATTCGAGTTACATTGTTGGCTTTCAGCTCGGCGACCGCCATGGCGACAGCCAGATATGTTTTCCCGGTGCCCGCCGGACCAATCACAAAGACCATGTCGTGCTTGTCCACGGCTTCAACATATCGTGTCTGAGCGATGGTCTTAGGTTTGATTACTTTCTTTAAAGAACTAGTCAAGAGGGCTTCTGTCGAAATGCTCTCAGCCGGTCCGTAGCCGTTCTCTCTTACCATAGCGATAGCGTAGGTGAGGTAGTGCTCGGTTATATAATCCCCCTGCTTGATTCTCGTCACAAGATCGCCCAGCAGGCGAAAGACCTGCTCCACATCAGCAGGTGGTCCCTCTACGATAATGGCATCCCCTCTGGCGACGATTTTGCTCATGAAACGGGATTCAATAACCCTCAAGAAGGCATCGTTCTGGCCGAAAAGGAGCCGCTGATCGATCCCCTCGACACTAAATGTGCGGGTTCTTGTTTCTTCCGGGGTAGAACTCATACGGGGCGGCATTAAGCCTTAGGTTCCTCCTTGAGCTCCAGGCCGAGTTCTTCAAGCTGTTGGGGGTCAATTGTCGATGGAGAACCGTCCATCAGCGAAATGGCATTAGTCGTTTTCGGAAAGGCGATGACGTCGCGCATGGAATCGGCGCCCGACATGATCCACACTATACGGTCCAGCCCGGCGGCAATGCCGGCGTGCGGGGGAGCGCCATACTCTAAAGCCCGCAGCAAAAAGCCAAACCTCCGCTCCGCATGCTCGTGGTCAATCCCCAAAATCTCAAATATCTTTTCCTGAAGTTTGCGGCGATTGGTCCGCTGACTACCACCGGCGATCTCCATCCCGTTCACAACCAGATCATATTGCAACGCTCGCGCCTTTCTCCAGGGATGGTTGAGATCCGAACCTGCCAGACTGGAGGTAAATCCTTCATCAATAAGCGCCAGGTCCTCCTCCATCGGGTGCGACACAATATTGTGCATAGCCTGAAAGCTATTGGTTTCTTCATCATATTCAAACAATGGAAATTCCGTCACCCAGAGGAACTTCCATTCATCCTGCTTGATAAGGTTGTGTTGTCTGGCCAGATGCAACCGTAGCTGCCCTAATGTCTCCTCGGTTCTCAGTTTCTTATCGGAAACAATAAAGATGGCATCGCCTGCTTTTGCACCCGCTTGACGGCAGAGCTTTTCTTTGACATCTTCGCCGATAAACTTCAAAATGGGTGACTTGTCTCCTGCTTCAGCGCGGAGTATGTATGCCAGCCCTCCGGCGCCATATCCCTTGGCCGTCGCCGTAAGGTCATCAATCTGCTTTCGGGAATAACCGGCCCCACCCTTGAGAACAACTCCCTTGACCACCCCCCCTGAGGCGACATTGTCAGCAAACAGCTTGAAGCCGCAACCTTTCACCACTTCCGTGAAATCAACCAGTTCCATCTCAAAGCGCAAGTCCGGTTTATCAATTCCCCAGCGGCGCATGACTTCATGATAGGTGTAACGGGGAAACGGTGTCTCAAGCTCCACACCCAGCAGCCTTTCAAACAGGTCAGCCATCAGTCCCTCTACGACAGCAAGAACATCATCGGGAGTGGCAAACGACATTTCCAGGTCGATCTGCGTGAACTCCGGTTGGCGGTCAGAGCGTAAGTCTTCATCGCGCAGACAGCGCGCAATCTGAAAATACTTGTCAAAGCCAGCAATCATTAAAATTTGTTTCAACAATTGCGGCGATTGGGGCAGGGCGTAAAACTTACCCTTCGAGACCCGGCTGGGTACGACATAATCTCGCGCTCCCTCTGGAGTCGAGCGAATTAACATCGGCGTCTCAATCTCATAGAATCTTTGACTGCTCAGGTAGTTCCGAACCGCCAGCGTTGCCTCATGACGGAAGCGAAGCCTCTCTTGAAGCGGTTTGCGGCGCAGGTCAAGATAACGGAATTCCAACCGCAATTGTTCGCTTGCGGAGCACTCGTCGGTTATCTCAAAAGGGGGTGTCTTGGACTCAGAGAGTATATAAAACTGTTCTACTCTCACTTCAATTTCGCCGGTAGCCAGCCTGGGATTAGCTGTCCCTTCCGGCCGTTTGGCAACTTCGCCGACCACCGCCACGACAAATTCATGCCTTGCCCGGTTGGCCTCGGTCAGCATGGCCGGATCAAGCGTTTGGGGATCAATAAACACCTGCGTGATACCGTAGTGGTCGCGCAGGTCGATAAAAAACAATCCCCCCAAGTTGCGATAGCTGTTCACCCAGCCATTTAGGCGAATTTTTATACCCACATCTTCAACCCGCAATTGCCCACAGGTGTGGGTTCTTTTAACATTTGAGAATAGCGGCACTAACTCCTCTGAACTCACTGTCGTTGTTTTACTTATCGGCATAGAAAACTGTTCATTAATCGACCGAAACAGGTCTCATCATAATGAAAATTACCCTATTCGGCAAAAAAGTCAAGGAGAAGCCCAAGGGGCTTTTTGTTTCAAATGGCAAAAAGTATTACAGATTTGACAGCCACCGCAGGGCAGTAGCTTTTCCATGGAGAGCACAAGCCCGTTGCCCAGTAATGAGACCTGAGGTCTCAGTTCAAAACGTCGTCAATGGCGCCAGGTATAGCTGCCAAGTTGCCGTGGTTCTCGTCCTTACTTTCCCTTTTGAAAAACTGAAGCGGCTATCCTGCCGACTCGTCCCAGATGGGGTTGGTTACTTTGCCCATGAACAGGATAACCCCTGATACATTTTCGTGGATGATGAATAAGAACGGTCGGTCGAGAATCATCGGTGGCGGCATGCCACAAACTGTAATTACGGTGACTGCAGCGGCTTCAGTGCCTTCCTCATCGACCTGGACAAAGGTCTTATGTATAACCGTATCGATATAGCCGCCGCAGGTCATCATGTTGCTGAAATCGGCATTGCCGCCGAATGCGACAGTCATCCCCATCGCCTTGAGCACGCTGTTGAGGCCAGCCTCGTACTCAAACTTGAACTTGGGTACTCCGAGAGTGATCCATTCGATTCCGAAGCTGCCAACCCAGTCAGTCCAGTTCTCGGCGGTGAGCGCTTCTATTAGCTGTTCTATAGTGACGGTAGGCTTTGGAAGCAGAAGGGACATACTGTAATCATCGTTGCCATACGGTAAATTAACTGCCTGGAAGAGATCATTTTCGAAGTAACGTAGCGTGTCTTGTCTGGGCATCATCCGGCAGGGAGTCTCGGCGCCGTTAGGCAGGTGAAAGTTGGCATCGTACGTCGAGTCGGCGTCAAAGGCGTTTATCCAAGCTGCCTTGAAGTAGATGGCGTTGATGAGGTAAACGAGAACTGACGAGGAAATCGGCGAATCGATTACATGGTCGATTCGGCCATGCGTGTTCGTTTCTATCCAGCTGTTGATCGTGTCAGCAGCCCAGACTTGGTTAAAATCGAGTTCGCGAACCAGAGCGTCAAAATAGATTTGGTTTAGCTCAACAAACGTTGGTTTGATGGGAAGATTCAACCGGTACCAGATGGAATTGGCAATGTCAAACACTACGTCAGGATCGAGCTTGATGAAAAGGTCAGTCATGCTCTTATAGGACCGGTTGATCTCCTCAACCGTGAGTCCAGCCAGCTCCAGTGTGGCAGCGATCGAGTCACGCGTGTCCCCTGCGGCTCCATTGTAGGCCATGCCGAGTGCGTAAGAGACCGACAGGGGAGATATGAAGATGTTACTGTCTGGGTCTTCTCGCGTTGCCACTTCCCGGAAGAGCCTCAGGCCAAAGCGATTGGACGATTCGATCAGGTTTGATTCGTTCGCCGTTAGGTCGGCCGGGGTCCGATGCGGCTCAGGAGGGGTACCCGGCGCCGTCGATTTCGAACACTGTAGACATAGTAGACCGGCCAATGCAACCGGAAGAACTCTGACGAACATACGCATAATAACCTGCCTTGTTATATATGTTATAATCTTTGTCTCGGTACTTCAGCAAGAAAATCTAACTCGTATATAATATAATAGACCGAATAAATTTTGCAACAATAACCTGTTTCTAATCTTTCAACGGTTAAACGAAAAAGACACGTGGAACGTTTATAGAAAAATGCTAAGCACCGCACCTTTTTTTACACGCTTCCAAATGAGTTGACGCCATAAGAGCTACGCTCCGGACAAGTTATCTTGAACTCTTAGCACCAGATGGCAGGTCTGTTCCAGACCTTCCCTATGTGACTGACATCACGCGTAAAGAGTCTTCATCCTATCAAAAGCCTTGTTGATTTCGTCAAAGGAGACGCAGAACGAGAGCCTCAAATGGCTCTCACCCGCCGGCCCAAAGGCTATTCCTGGTGTTGTCGACACTCTGCCTTTTTTCAAAAGGTCCTTGCAGAAGGCCATTGAATCTCTTCCTTCCTCCAACAGTATCTTCGGAAACATGAGATAAGATCCGCCCGGTCTCTGGTATGCGAAAGCCGAATCGAGATCATCAAGGCGATCGCACATCAGATTGCGAGCGGCAAGATAGTGTGCCCTGAACTCTGAGACGCAGTCCTGCGGACCCTCCAGTGCGGCAAGCGCTGCATACTGAGATACTACCGGGGCGCATATAGCAAAGGGGATGT
>CAZYRH010000006.1:0-35388 GCA_964650395.1 uncultured Ignavibacteriales bacterium | reverse complement strand
ACCGCTTGAAAAGCCCCGGCTGAAACTTGCCTTCCCGATCCCGCGGCACTTTCAAATCAAGTGCTCCCACCGACGTCAACAAACTGCGGCAACGATAACCATTGCGATGGCCGCGACGCTGACAGTTGCGCTGGTAACGACCGGCATTGATGAAACCATCGAAATCAACGGCCAAGACCTTGTCATACACCCGCTTGGCCACATACCGGCAACCCTGCTCAAAGTGCATTCGAAACATATCCTTGACTTCACTCATGGCAAAAGATACGTTGTGCCTGTCAAAATTCAGTTCTCTGTATGGCATGAGGTGTCTCCTTCTGTAAGTCGCTAAAAATCAAAGGATACACCTTCTGCCTTTTACACACTTCTAAAGATATTACCCCGCGTTGTAGGTAAGGATAAAAAAGTGTTGACAAATATACTGAACTAAGTTATGTTACTAATGAGTCGGGAAGTCGAGAAGCTCTATTTTTAAGTGTTTTGTAATATCCCCACCATACCCTCAAGAATAAAAGAAGGTTTTAAACGTTAAACAAAGGAGTGTAACAATGAAACGCATCATTCTGGTATTGGCCCTTGGGCTAATTCTTGTCGTGAGCTTAGGGGGCCAGGCATTTTCGAGAATGCAACCATACAACTATCAAGACCCGCGTCTTGATGGTGACGAGCACACCTGGGGCGGTGAACAGGAGGGAGGAGCGCCCGGCCTTAGATCTGTCATTCATGATCCTTCTCCAAGGACGGTAACCGGCTTCATGCACTTGGATGTCTTTTTGAACAGCTTCTTCTTAAAGTTGTGGTTTGTTGATAATGCCCGCACAGGTGTCGCAACACGGGCCACATACTACGTTAAACCAATCCATCATGACAGTTATGACGGGAAACTGGAGGCAAACTCGAACAACAAAGGTAATTAGAGATGAGTAAGAAAGTTAACCACGGCAGTGAGTTCCGCCGCGCCATGGAGCATTACATGGCGTCATTGATAAAAAAGCGGGACTTTGCCGGAGCCGTCAGGTACTACGAGGACAATCGTAGTGAGCTTGAGGCGATCGGCGACACTGTGGCGGGATCGATCTATCGCCGCGCTGCCACGGCCTACGCTTCCTTTTCTAATTACCCCACGGCACTCAAAACCGCCCGAATCGCTCAGCACGTTGTTGCCAAACAGGGTGACAGCGTTCTTTTGGGGGAAGTCTTTTTGACCCTCGCTGGTATTCTTCGCGATATGGGTGAGTGGAAGGAAGCAGAAAAAGCCTTTCGTGACGCTGAATCGATATTCCGCCGCAAAGATTACTTTGATGGCCAGAGTCGGGCGCTTAACCTGTTAGCCGGGTTGTTTTACAAAGCCGCTGATTACAAAAACTCGCTGACAGTGCTTATGGACGCTATTGCCGTTGCCCGCAAGTTAAATGACCGAAAAAAACTGGCCTACATGATGGGGAACATAGGTCGTATTTACACGTTCCTGGGTGACGTTAGCGAAGCACAAAAGCACCTGCAGATAAGCATCGAGCTGTCCACCCAGTTATCCGATTGGCCGGAGGTCGCCCGCACCTACCTGGCCCTGGGCTATCTTCACATTCAACAGGGGGCGTATGACAGCGCCGAAGATGCTCTTGATCACGCTTATCAGTATCTTGTCACAACTAATAGTCAGCGGGATGAAGTGATCTACCTGACCTACCTTGGAGAACTGCGCTATCTGTGTGGGAGGCTACAAGAGGCTGAGCAGTCACTCGAGAGGGCTCTGAAACTGGCAGAAGAGATGACGCCTGCGCCAGCCCTGGTGGGGCGGATACTGCGCCATCTGGCGGAGTTGCATATCCGCCTGAAGAATTACACTTCATCTCAACGTTATGTCTCTAAGGCCATGACCGCTATGAAGAAGATTGGCAACAAAGTTGAGATCGGGGCTCTGTGGAAGATCAAGGCTGTCATTGCGGAAGCGAACGGGCAAAGCACTGAAGAACGAGAATACTTTGAGAAGGCCATTAAGATTCTCGCAGAAGAGGATGTGAGATTCGAGGAGGCCCAGGCTTTGACGGCTGCTGGGAGTTCGGAGCTTTTCAGTGTCAGACAGCGCCTTACTTACCTGTTCCGAGCGGAAGAGTTCTATCGTCGCAATAGTGCGGAGGCGAAGCTAAGAGAACTCGAACGCATTATCAACTCCATTGATTACCCTATTGGTCCAGCCATCAAAGCTACCCCTCCCATATCTTCTTCACACAACCGCGAACAGGACTATCTGACTAATTGCCCTGAGATTAAACGTTTCAAGACTCAACTTCCTTTTATCGGTCGCTCCGATTTGCCGCTTTTATTGTCCGGAGAAACAGGCGTGGGTAAGGACCATATAGCGCACTATTTTCACCACTTGGTTCGACCCGATACTCCGTTTGTCTCCGTAAACTGCGCTTCCCTGCCGGAGACTCTTCTTGAGTCCGAGTTGTTCGGATACCTGAGGGGAGCATTTACCGGCGCTGATGGTGACAAACAGGGTCTTTTTGTAGCTGCCAACGGAGGAGTCTTGTACCTTGATGAGATCGGCGATATACCTCTGTCGCTCCAAGCCAAGCTCTTAGGGGTTCTGGAGACCAGGCGTGTTATACCTCTCGGAGCGGTGGACGAGGTGCAGCTTGACATTAAACTGGTGGCTGCTACAAACAAGGATTTGGAAACGATGGTTGAGCAAGGGTCGTTCCGACGTGATTTGTATTACCGGCTCAGCGGTATCACCTTCCGCATTCCGCCCCTGCGTGACCGTAAGGAAGACATCCCACTTCTTCTGCGCTACTTCATGCAAAGGTGCCGCCTTCTGAATAATGGAGACATATTACCCTCAGAACTGGTTCACCACTTCGTCGATTACGACTGGCCCGGCAACACTCGAGAACTGTCCAATAAGGTAAAACAACTCAAGGTGATGGTTGAGCTTGTGGAGGGGGGCGATCTGATAGAGTTGTCACGTTCCATCTTCTCTGTTGAAATACCACAGGCCAAAGGGACACTTTTTGATCGGGTCGAGCAGCTTGAGCGGCAACTGCTGGTTGAAGCTCTACTGGCGTCCGGCGGGAACAAATCCAAAGCCGCCCGAATCTTAGGAATCCATGAGGCCACAGTTCGCACCAAGCTGAAGCGTTACAACATTACGGTAGAAGGAGGTGTCGTTCACTGACGAAGACAGTTCTACCTAAACAGACCAAGGCGTTACTCTAACGAAGTGGTACGGCTGACGACGCCACTCGTGACAGAGTACGATTTCATAAGGACACTCCTTGAGGGCGGTAAGCGTTTATTTTGCAAGCGTTTGCCGCCTTTTTCTATCGCTGTCATTCGTGCCGGCGTACGAGTTAGATAACGGATATAATTTGTCCAAGCCGGGAACCTTATTCTAATCCTTTGCCACACAATCTGTTAATGCCAAGCTGGCCTCCGCAGACTGTCACCGGCACAGCCGTTGCTAAAAAATCAGATGCATTTTTACTCTCTAAGCACTGCTGAGAGTGCTTGGTTTTATCTTTTCTCTTTGGCGGATTGTCACCCGCACCCGAGGGGAGTGCGGGTGGCATTTTTTTTGCCATGACCGGTGTATGTGAAAACATCTAGTGTGTGTGGATAGGGGCTGCTTGGTCGAGTTGACAAGTTCCACCTTTTTGGTTATTTAGAGATGGTGAAATTGAGAGTTCCATAAGTGAAAGAAAGGAGTCATCATGCGTAACTTGAAGTGGTACTACCTATTGGGTATTGTGATTGGCTTGATCGCATTGGGCGCTGTTGCGTACTGGATATTCCGTACCGGTGGCCTGCTGACGAAGTTGACGGCCAAGAAAACCGAAGAGATTGAGCAGGAAACGTAACAAAGCCTCGGCCTGAAAGCGCTGGAGGGATGACGGTGTTAGAGTCTACCCTTCGTTTGGCAATTGCGTGCGTTCCAAAGGAGTTCATTTTCGGTCGGGTCACACTTACCTAGGCGGGCAGGATCCAGCCCAGGTGCTCGATATCCCCAGCGTCACCGGCACTCAAATTCAAGTGCTGCACCGTATCATCATTTTCACTATTTGCTCGGCTCAAAAAATTCAACTGATATTGGTGTACGAGACTTTATGTCAAAGCTACTCTTGGAACCTGGTTTTATTATTAAACAATAAGGTATAAAAACACTCGTCTGTTTAGGATGTCTCGCCCTTATCGATTTAATGAACTTCATGACCACTTTTTTCAACTTTCCATTGGCTGGATAAATATGCTCCAGATAGAAATCAGTCGCCCCACTAGGATTAATCACTAAAGTTCCTTTAACAAAAACTGAATCAGGTGGTTGCTTGAAAGAAGACGGCCAGGACAAATAGCGAGGCAGTTCGATTTGAAGGGATAATATAATGTCCCCCCACCCAGGAAAGCTGTCATTTAATTTGAATACCACTGGCGGAGGTGAAAAACTCCGATTTTTACTAGCTGAAGATAATTGCTCGGAATCAAGGATACCTAATCGTTGAATATACCCCGACTCTGAAATCAGTCCCGAAAATTTCGAGCCGAATCCATCACCAGTATTCAAGACAGTTCCGTCCTTTGAATCACTGACTACTTTGACTTTTGAAGATGTAGCCTCTGGATTTGCTGAGGAAAAGCTTACTACCTGTACCGGCTTAACGAATAATACATGCCAGCTCACAGGCAAGGATGGTCCAGTAAAAGTAACAATTGTCTGTCCATAAGATTTAGAAAGAATCATCAGAATAAGGGCTGCCGCGCCACATGATGCGGTGACAAAGAGCGTTGCCAAAAGCATGTGCTTCTGGTAACTGGATTTGCGAGCGTGCGTTCCGATCAATGCCGAGCTCATCGTTACCTCTGCCAAGAACGGCTCGTGATCATTACAAGCCGTCCTCCATTCGCTCAGCCAGCTGTCAGGACTCCGTAGACGATTCCTTGGGTGATGGTTTCCGTCTTAAGTCAGCCAGCCACCAGTACACAAGAGTCGTCAAGCCACCCAGACAGTAAGCAACAACAGCCGTAGCCCATACTGGCCAGAATCCAGATGTGCCAGCACATGTAGATATAGCAAATCCGTAACCGGTACCAAGGCCAAGACCAAAGAAAGCTCCCGGGCCTAGCCAGCCCTTCTTTCTCTGCTCTCTCAGACGCGCTCGTGTATCCATTCGAGTCCCATGCTTGGGAAGATCCATAATTTATTTTCAGAACCTCCTTTTTTGAAGTTAGGGTGTCTGCAGTCGGGAAGTAACCGCATTACACCCACCATTCTGTGCAAAAGGGATCGCTTCCACCTGGATCCGGACAAACCGGCGGCCCATCCAGTTCCTCAAATGTACAAGAGATCACAGAAGCAACAAGCGCCAACGCACACCCAGTCGCGACGCATTCGGGGTAACTGGGTCCCACATACGCACACGAAGCTATGGCAACGAAACACCCAGCCGTAGTTCCGGCTTCCACACAGTCAAGATAACCATCTAAGCTGGCAGCCATCGGTTCTCGATTTTTACCGAACGCAGGCACAACCTTTCCCGTAAGGAACTTTTGCCAGATTCCGTCAGTGACATACTCGAATCCTGGCTCATCCGGCGGCACGAAAGACAATAGGTATGGTGTAATAATATGACCCAACTCACATTTGCTATAACGGATGTACGCAGCTCTTGTCGTATCACTGTCGTTCACCATCGCCACCTCTACCATTGAAAAAGCTATAGAATCGGTCGTGTCAGGGCTGTGAACATATGCCTCCACAGCAAACGAATAGCCAGGAGCAAAATGATAACCTTGTGCTCCGAACTCTTCCAAGTATGGCTGCACAAAGGGAGAGCCAAGCACCTTATCAATACTGGTCCACCCAGTGGCACCGGAGGTAGTCAGAATCTTGACATTCTCTGTTAGGTTATCTTTGTGTGTTTCTTCCTCTACGGCACGAGTGACAGTTCTGTCTGTATCATTAGCCAACGGATATCTTGGCTCTTGGTTGTTGCACCCCACCATCAGACTCACCATTGCCGCCATCATCAAAGCGACCATGACCTTTGAAGTTAACTTCGTAAACATAATTTAACTCCTTGTTTTTCAATTGACATGTTTTTTTTACTTTTCAGCTATTACTCTGGGGGCTGAGCTCCATGACATTTATTGACAAACTATAGGTCTCACCTCCTTTCATATTTCCCCCGCCGGGCCCGGTCTTTTGCTCCAAAGTACTACAGTGCTTACCACCCGAACCCGGCAGAGTTAGAGAGAGGTTTTAACCAACGACCGCACAACGCAGGGAGAGGGTTGCCCCGCGCCTCGAAACCCCGGTTGTCAGCCTCTCACTTCGCCTCTTATGCTCGGCGATGGTTTCTATGCCGGCACTGACTTGCCAAAAACCCACCGCGTTCACCACCCGGCCAGTCCCGGCCTGACATTACGCTCGAATGAAAGGTGCTTCGTTGTCTCTCGTTACTGTGGCTCTCGCATTATCTTATGGCAACCTCCGTGCCGGTGGATACTGTCGCCCTCGTTGTTTCATGTAACCAGTTGTCTACCAGTAGGATGTGATGGGGGTGCAATGCGAACGAACCCTCGCTGGGGATGGGTCCCGGGAGTGTGTTTACGAGCCCGTTTACGAGAATGTTATGGCAGTTTTCCTAAGGGAGTGAAATAGAAGGGAATACCTTTTTACGTGGTTTACGAACCCATTCGTAAATTCGTAAGAGACAATGCCCCCGAGAGTGGAAGCGAAACCAAAGAAGAGATCAGTCGGCAGTCTTAATGCAGTATTTTACTGTGATTGGCTGATGTCCATATCTGCCACCCTATTGTCTTTCTGAACATACTTCAGCTAAAAGTTGTTCGATAACACGCCTCGAATGGATGCGTCCGCCCGATGGACCTATCACTTTCACTGGCTCACACTGATTGTCGAAAAGAACCTTGATAGGTGTTCTGGCTTTTTCCCACTTGAGAGCTTCCACCAACTCTGCACTGAGAACCCGAACCGGCGTTTTCATCCCTTCCAATTCCATAGCCACCGCAACATCGATTGAATCCTCCAGAGGTGCCCAGAGCGACAAAACACCACCACATCCAGGGAGTTTCTCTTCAAGCTCCTGCCAAGCTTCCATATTTTCGCAGCACGACAAACAGGCATGGACATCAAGGTAGATGGCAAGATGCCAATCAGCATTGTCTTCTGAAATTTCAGCGATACTTTTACAGAAAGCGGTGTAGGCAGGGTTGGTCCCGCAGGAGGCTAAGACAAGTATTGTTCCTATTAGTATTGATGAGACTATTCTGTGGTCGGCAGATGTCCACATCTGCCACCATATAGCTCTATGATTTTTCATGGTTCGATCCTTGCTGCAATGATCACAACAGTATGTCCTGCTATATCGACGGTCAGGGTCAACTGGTTTCCTTTCACCGACCAGGTGCCACTTTCGAAGTATAGGTTCTCGGCACCGATAGTAAAACTGTTACCATTTACAGAGAAAATACCCGTTTCAGACCACTGAACAGTGCCTTCGCTGCCCAGCGCTTCAATTACATAGGACCCTTCCACGCTGATCGTGATTCTAGCGGACACGGAGCCAATTATATAGACAAGAGATGTGCTATCACCATCGACGGTCGCTTTCTGAAATGTCCAAGTACCTACGAGCTCGGACGGGATTTTATTACCTACGTTATTGGAGCCTTTATTGTCATCGCCACAACCGGAAAAAGTTGCCAATAGGAGTATTGCGAGGACGACGATAGTTATTCGTATCATCATAGTACGCATCCTTTATTATTTTGTGGTCAGCAAATGTCCACATCTGCCACCCTATTGTCTATTGTCCTTCAGGGCTCGATCCTTGTCACGTGCAGTATTATTTCTTTCGCTTTGTTATCTTTCATAAGATAATGTGCAAAGATCACCCGCCCATCAGGCTGAACGCCTACAATCCGCCAGTCCTTATCAACCTCAAGCTCCACCGGCTGGCGGTCAGCTGTCCATACAAGAGTTGAAAAAAGCTGTATTGAATCTGCCTCAAGTCTTCTCCAACCAATCCGGAACTGTAGGAGAAAATATCCGGGTGGAACGTAACGAAATGCGGAAACAGGGGTGCACTTGGAAAACCAATCCTGAAACACCGCATTCGAGTGCATGCGCGATCTTGGTGGCTGAGGCAGGCGGAAATCGGGATCAGTGATCTGAACACTATCCAGAAGATTCCCGTTCATATCAACAATGTAGATATAATCGTAGAACATAAACGCCAACCAGATACTGCTTTCAACAGGGTTGAATGCAGGACGGCAATTGGGATCCGCCCAAACGGAATCAAGTTTGCGCTTTAATGTTCCCGGACACTCAAACACCATATGAAAATCCGAGATGTCAGGTCCCGACACAGCCAGAATTGTGTCATGGTAACCTGAACTAAGACCATAGAGAATAAGGCCATTGTAAACAGCTACCGTGAATATGGAGAATTTCTCATCAGGGCTTTTCCAGAGCTTGGCTGTGACGTTATTCCGATTTTGCAGGTCAATACTATATAGAGAACCAATGTGAGCATCAAATACTACAATTTCGTGAATCCCTGCTATCTGCCATAAGCTCCAAGGACCAAAAAGAGCATTCCTTTTTTGGGCCGTCTCATAATCTTCCCACCAGTTGTTGCCATACGGTTCACAATCCAATATTCTCCGCCAGGATTCTTCATTAGAAAACTTGGCCAGAACACCACTCTTAGCAGTGGCAAAGGCACTGTCACCTTCAAGAAGGACACCTGAGATTTGAAGCCTTCCGTGTTTATTACCACTGTAAGTCGCTTCATCAACCGGCATCGTCATCTCGTCGATGATTTTGAGTGATTCTCCGTTACACAAAACAGCCAGAAACAGGCTCATAAGAAAAATGGTCAGAAGGAATATTGCTTTCTGCATACAACTGCCTCTCCTTGCTAAAGGTAAACATCTGAACTGGAGGAGTCTCCTTAGTAAATAAAGTCGACTCCTACCAGTTCTTTGCATGTGATTACTTAAACGAAAAGAATCGGCTAACCACATTGCCGGGACTACATTGAGTTGTTTCTGTCGCCTTACATTCGTCTCCCCCTGAGAAACACGTTTTCTTTCCCCAAACGTCAGTCACCCAATGCCCATTATACCCATTATCATCAGAACAACCAGCAATCCCAATGATACTGAACATACAAAGAGTGGCTGCGGCGATTTTTAACTTTTGGATAATTTTTGACTTCAACATGATTTACTCCTGTTAATTAAGTTTCTGCCCATAGATTGTCAAGCCAATCCATTTTCCGGCGCGATAGCGGGGATCGTGCTTGACTACTTCACCATCGCATCACCTCCTTTCATATTTCCCCCGCCAGGCTCGGTCTCTTGCTCCAAAGTACTACATTGCTTACCACCCGAACCCGGCAGAGTTAGAGAGAGGTTTTAACCAACGACCGCACAACGCAGGGAGAGGGTTGCCCCGCGCCTCGAAACCCCGGTTGTCAGCCTCTCACTTCGCCTCTTATGCTCGGCGATGGTTTCTATGCCGGCACTGACTTGCCAAAAACCCACCGCGTTCACCACCCGGCCAGTCCCGGCCTGACATTACGCTCGAATGAAAGGTGCTTCGTTGTCTCTCGTTACTGTGGCTCTCGCATTATCTTATGGCAACCTCCGTGCCGGTGGATACTGTCGCCCTCGTTGTTTCATGTAACCAGTTGTCTACCAGTAGGATGTGATGGGGGTGCAATGCGAACGAACCCTCGCCGGGGATGGGTCCCGGGAGCGTGTTTACGAGCCCGTTTACGAGAACGTTATGGCAGTTTTCCTAAGGGAGTGAAATAGAAGGGAATACCTTTTTACGCGGTTTACGAACCTATTCGTAAATTCGTAAGAGACAATGCCCCCAAGAGTGGAAGCTAAACCAAAGAAGAGATCAGTCGGTAGTCTTAATGCAGTATTTTCTCATGCGATAACGGATGGAGCCTTCGCTGACGTCCAACAGCCTGGCCGCTTTTGTCTGGTTGCCACCAGCTTGTGCAAGCGCCTCGAGCAACTCATCCCGCTCAGACTCCGGCGTGCTCTGCTGTGCCAGCTCAAGCATCCGCCCCACGTCACTCTTTGCCGACAGCCACAAGCGGCTCACTTCGGTCCTAAGCTGACGCACGTTCCCCGGCCAGCGGCGCCGCGCCAGAACCCGGCCCAGGCGCTCGATATCCCCAGCGTTGCCATCACTCAAATCAAAACCGGCAAAAGTCAAAAAGTGTTCTACCAGTGCCGGTATGTCGTCCTTGCGCTGATCCAGTGGCCGCAGGTCGATACATATCTCATTCAGACGGTGATACAGGTCGAGGCGAAACAAGTTATCCCGCATCCGTTGACGCAGATCGTGATTACTGGCTGCGATCAACCTGAAATCGACTTTGCGGGTCTTGTTCTCCCCCAAACGCCTTACCACCCGGCTCTCAAGAACTCGCAGCAGCTTCACTTGAAACTCAGCCGAGGCATCAGCTATCTCATCCAGATAGAAAGTCCCCTTCTCCGCTTGCTCAAACAAACCGGGGCGATCTGTACTACCGGTAAAAGCCCCCTTGACGCTGCCGAACAGTTCCGCTTCAATCATCGTGTCAGGTATGGCAGCCGCATTCACCGCCACAAACTCTCCCGGACGACCACTATGGTAGTGAATATAATGAGCAAAGATATCCTTGCCGGTGCCGGTGGCGCCGGTCAGCAGCACCGTCATCTCTGACTCAGCTATGTGCTCGGCAAACTCCACCAGCTTCTTCATCTGGGGATTGACAGCAATGATTGTAGGACAAGCAACACCTGGCTTTTCTGATTTCGTGACTTTCCTTCGTGGCCATTGCGTCCGGCGAAGCTTGACGTCAATCTTTTCGACATAATGCCTGACGTCTTCGGATTCAAAGTACTCTCGTGCCAAGTATAGCATTGCTATCCTCTCAGCATTGGCGTATAGCCCGGAGGTAGCGGCCAGATACCGTGTAACTGCCAGCTCGTAGCGTGAACCGATCAGATTGAACAGATCAATCGCTTTCTTGTACCATTCACGCGCAGTCGCATCATGGCCGCGATGTTGCTCAACCTGCGCCAAGACGCGCCAGCAGGCGGCAATCTCGACTCGCTCGTTAATCTTTTCAGCTACAGCTAAGGCCTCCCTCGAATACTTCTCAGCTAAATCGAACTTGCCCGAGGCAACATAGAGGTCTCCAAACAGGCGTTTGATTTGAGAGACCAAGGCGGATTCAGGAGCGATCTCAAGAGAGATCTTAAGGCCGGATGTCAGCGCTTTCTCGGCGGCTTTGTAGTCGTGATCGAGAATCGAGATCAAGCCGAGGTTTTCAAAGTAAATGGCTTTGTCGCGGATATATTTATCCAGATATGGTTGGCATTTTTCGATTGTCTTTTTAGCTGTGGCAATGTCACCTTTGAGAGCATGAGGAAGAGCGGACATGTAGAAAATAATAAGAGTATTCTTCTCACCCTCTTTCATTATATCTGTATGAATCTCGTTATACTTTGAGACTGAATCGTGAAGCTTTCCGGCCATAAAAAGTAAGTAAGCGAGATTCATGGAAATGACAGACTCACTTGATTTATCGCACAGTTCACGATATATCCCAACACACCTCTCCAGGTTCTGAATTGCAGAGTCAATATTACCCAGCTGCAGTGATACGAATGATAAACGGTTGAGCGCTCGGGCTGCACCTGAGAGATTTTTACATCGCAAATAATTGATGTTTGCTTCTAATAATATTTCTTGCGCTTCAAAATATTTTCCTTGAGTAATTAACCACCATCCCTTAAGAAACTTTGCCCTAGCAAATTGATCTGTAGTAGCATCATAACGGAATATTTCAATAGCATGGTCAATGCAATTGATGGAATAATCACCGACATAAAGGCTCGCTTCAGTCAACAAGATACAATAGGTACCATATTCTTTCCTATGAAGGGTTGAAGAATCTATGGATCTTAGATTTTGAAGCGCCTCCGGAAAACGCTTATTCCGGATTAGATCTTCTATTGTTTCTAAGCTCTGTGAGGCTTTCACTGTCATTTTTATCCTGCGAATCAGAATTATCGATCACTCTAATGATGAGAAAATTGGCGAAAGGATAAGCAAAGTTCAACCTAGAAAAAAGGAGTGGTTCAAATGATTTGCTTTTGCTTTTCTCAACAGGATCACCCCAACCTCCTTCATCTCCGTTCGGCCTTGCACCAGGATCCATCCAGGGCAGCGGCTTAGCCGGGTCATGATCCTTAGCTGCCAAGGGTGGCGCGAATAGCATTACACAGAAGCCCACCGCAACCAGCAATGCGATCAGACTTTTCATATCTGCACCTTTATCTTTAGATTATTGCCCGACTTGCCTACGTTCATTTCTCATAAATCTCCCTCTTTATATATTATAGAAAATTCCTACTGGACTGTCAAGTGCATTTTCAACTATTCTTTGAAAATTTTCCTGAACATTATCTGAATCTAACCTGTCACCGTGCTGGGTTGACTTTTACAGGCCGTCTTTTATAATATCCCATGCGTAATGCCGTTCTTTTACTGATTGGCATAGTCCTGCTGTACGTGTTAACGTCTCTTGTACTTCAGGCAATCTACGGCCCTTCTTATGGCTTTCTGGCGGGAGAAGATTGCTGGTTACCCGACGACCACGGGGGATGGGTGAAACATGGCCAGCCCACAGAGCCTCGCCCGGCTGTGCCGAGTGTTCAGGTTCCTATTCTGGTTCGGTATCTCTCGATTTTTCTTCCAGCTCTTCTTTTGATCCTGTTCATTTTTTCCCCCCTTAGAAAACATCTTGAGAAGACGGAGACCGACGCGGAAGAATCACCACCGGCTACCGGTGATCAGAACGGTACCTGAACTACTTAGCGAAGAATAGAGGCCGCCCGCCTGGCGGGAGTCATTATTGAGAGCCGCTTATGGATTACGCCTTTGATATCATGGTCCACAATAGAGCACCGCTTGATAAACTGACCAGAACAAAAAAAGGTTTTTCCATTGCACACGATTAGCCCTTAGGCTATATTCGCCGAAAATTGGAGAAAATCATGTCAGATAGGGTACAAGAGTACAAAGAGGAAAGGGAATGGCTCAACAAAGTTGTCCTCTCCCGTGATAATCTTGATTTAAAGCGTTTCTTTACCCCTGACTCTGCGGTTTACCGAGATGGTGCCTTGGATACAAAAGCCAAAGAGCTAGTAGGGCTGGTGGCGTCAGTTGTGTGAGGTTATGGTGATCGGACTGTTAGTCGGCGGATCTATTACAATACTCCACCTCAGGTGGGCCTGTCAGTTGTGGAAGGAGATGAATGGCTGATGCGTATTGTTGCTTCGATACTAATTGTTTTTATTTCTATCATTTTCCTGACAGTTGCTTATGGCGAGGAGGGCAGCCAACCGGAGACTCTTCGCGATTGGTACCTCAAGACCTATGATTTCTACAGCATTAAAGACACCGTTTTCACGTTTGAAACGGAATTCGAGATGCCCGTGGGCTACCGGCGACTGGACTCGGCTGATCTGACACCGTTTCAAAACTGGGTTTCACACTTTCCCCTTTGGCATCGGTGGAAACCGGTCGGTATCTGGAAAGGAGGCAAAGCATTCGAGGCTGACCAGATTTCGCGAGTTGTTCATCTCCCTTGGAAGGGACCAGTTTTTAAAGATTATGCTATCCCTTTAAGAATCCTGGCGGAGTTTCTTCGCTACCGCCACTGCGAATTCGACCTGCACGTCATCCCCAAGCTGGGCGATACCTTACGATACGAAGACTGGCTCAAAGGTAAACCGGTATACACCGGCATTGGCAAGGTCTTTTTCAAGCCATCAGAGCCGAGAGAACCCAGCCCCTTTGAGTATTTCCGCTTTCTCGATCTCTGTATGCGCAACACTTCCTATTTGAGTCTGGCCGAGAATTGCGACTCGATAAATGATAATGAAATTGCTCCGGGGGATTTGTTCATAGCTCACGATGAAAAGGGGAGAACGGGGTCTGTGTATGTCGTCATAAACATGCTCGTTAATGATGAAGGCAAAAAATTGTATATAGTCGCTACGGGATGCTCTGAGGCCTGCGACTTTCACGTTCCTCTGTTTAATAACAATCGCAACTATCCGTGGATAACGGTGGAAGGCATCAGAAGCCTTGACTCCGGCATGGCTCGCTCCAGCTTTTTCCGCTTCAGAATCAAGTGAACTATGCTTAATTAAGAATGGAGGGAGGCTGCCGGGAAATCAGGGCTGAAATCCGGTGGGCACCGGATGATCCGGCATAGTCTGCAGGTTCGGTCAAAAACGGCGGCTATGAGCGCAATCTTGACAATTCATAACAGGTTAATGTATGTTAAATAGTTGTGCTGAAAGCGTGTTTCGGTTTTATCGGAGAGTGTGATGCTAATCCTTCCTGCTACACCTGGATGGCATAATATTCAATTCACGAGTCAGGTACCTCTGCAACCGCCTTTGGTTCGTGTTGAGTGAAACAGCATAAAAAAGGTTCTGATAGGTGAAATATCGAAGGTTTCATGACTGGCCGACATCCAAAGCGGAGGCGAGCGCAATTCAAGACGAGATGGCCGGGCAGGTAGAATTACATGGCAACATTGACTACCCCAAGCTGATTGCGGCTGTCGACACTTCTTATGGGTCAGATGGTGAAATCGTGTTTGCCGCAGCAGTCGTCACGTCTTTTCCCCAGATCGAAATAGTTGAACAGACGTATCACTTCGACTCGGTTAATTTCCCATACTACCCCGGCTTGTTTTATTTCCGGGAAGGACCGGTGATAATTGAAGCTCTGGCGAAGATTACAAGCGACCCCGAGCTGCTCATAGTTCATGGTCATGGACTGGCCCACCCCAGGCTGTGCGGTATGGCTTGCCATATCGGGATCGTCTTTGACAAGCCGACCATAGGATGCGCCCGAAAGCTGCTGGCAGGACGCCACCCCCCGGTTGGTTCCGCCAAAGGGAACTGCCAACCTATCGTCATTCGTACGAAGGAGGTCGGTATAGTCTACTGCAGTAAAGACAACGTTAAACCAATTATTATATCCCCTGCTTACAAATGCAACCTGGCTCAAGCAAAAAATATAATCGTAGAATGCTTGCGGGGTTTCCGGTTACCTGAGCCTTTGAGGTTAGCACATCTGTATGCGAACAAGTACCGCAGACATATGGAAAGAAGCAATGTCGGGAAGGCTTAACTTGAAGATCGGGTATCATGAGCAACTCCCTTACGCATGACATGATTGGTGCCGCGCAATCTCATCAATTAATGAATAGCACGTTTCGTCTAATCGTCGCTTGCTTAGTCGTTTTCCACTATCTGCCGGTGGCAGCCGCCAAACTAAAGGGACAAGCCGTTACGTATGCCGACTTCAACTTCGTTAACTACATTGCTGCTTCCGAGAATTATGTATACTTTGCCACTACGGAAGGGATTACTCGGTACAACAAATTTCAAGACAAGTGGGAAGATCCGCTGACCGGTGTGGACGGTATTGATAGTAGGGATATTAAAAGGATTTGGGTTGATTCCTTTGATAAAATGCTCATTGCCGAAACGTCAGGAGGTTTGTTTGAGTACGACTCCCTTTTCTACAAATGGCTGCCGATAAGTGAGCTGCCCGATTTCGACAACAGTAGTGTGCACATTCAACCACCCCGGATCATGTTCCCGCCGATTGGCTTCGACTACACCGGTGAAGGCCAAATCACTGACTACTATGGCCGCTACTTTGCTCTGAACGACATTGTTGATGACCGCACCGGCACCCTGTGGATCGGCACCTGGGGGTACGGCTCGGCTAGAGCCGGTATTACCTCGGGCATGATCGATCTTTTGCCTTTTGGTTTGCTCCAAGACCGGGTAAATGCCTTAGTAAAACTTGACGATCTGTTATGGATGGGGGGGGCGATATTCGATAGTTATCGGTCGGGCCTATCGGTTTTTGATCTCAAGAATAACAACTTCTTTTATATTGAGTCGGGCCTTGGCAGCGATTTTCCCGCGGTTGATGTTAATTGTCTTGACGGAAACGACACCGGTATTTTTATAGGTACTCCGGTGGGGTTGCTTTGCCTGGACAAAGAAACGAAAAGAATCACACAACGGTTTTCAAGCCGCTCTGGGCTGAGCGACGACAACGTCATAAGCGTCAAAGTCATTGGCGACTCCATCTTCGTCGGTACTGCTGCCGGATTGAGTGTTGTCATCGCCGCTGAGGACTCAGTGCGTCTGGTCTGGCCCGGGCAGTTTTTGAATGACGTGATTTATGACCTGGAACAGGTGGACTCATCTCTCTGGATTGCCGCCAGCTCTGGCGCTTACCGCCTCAAACTACCATCCGGCAGACTTCAGAAATTCCGGGACCCGGATTTGGTACTCTTCAATGGGGTATATGATATCGAAAGCTATGAAAGCGACCTCTGGTTTGCTTCCGAGGGTGGTGTTGTCCGTTTGAACATCCGGACTGGTGAAACGGAACCATTTCGGCTGATCAACCAAAAGATCGTCCCGCGGGCACTGGCTGTCAATGATACCATTGCGGCTCTTGCCTCAGATAAAGGGATGATGGTTATTTTTTTCAAAAACAAAAATCAATTTACCCGCGAGTTCACAACTGATGACGGCCTGGCGTCAAACTATGTCTACAGCCTGTTGATTGATGGTGATTACATCTGGATTGGTACTGACAAAGGCCTCACCCGTTTCTTGTGGAATAACCCTGAGAGGGTGGACTGACTGGGCTGGCCTCCCGATTAAAAGTTGATTGACGAACAACGATATATTACAATGGAGTCAGCATGTCTGGAATGTCGGCTCGATATATCATGGACTTGATGGAATGCCGTAATGAAGCTTTTCGATAACATTTGGCTTAAGATTATAGCCATAGCAGCCGGTCTTGTGTTGTGGTTTCATGTGGTAACTGAGAAGGTCTACCACCATCAACTACAACTTCCTATAACCGAAATCGTTCTGGATGAAAAACTAACCCTGGTGGATGCTCCTCTCGATTCCTTGATGGTTGTGGTACACGCCTCAGGAAAGCAATTGCTCCGTAAGAAGTGGCGTGAACGAGGGGTAAAAATACATGCCGCCCAACTGCCAACCGGACACCACACTATAAACCTGACCACGGCGAACGTATCTCTGTCCGACGCCGGTAACCTTGTTACGCTCGACAAAGTTGTTTCACCGACATCTCTAGGGCTCTATATCGACCACCAGTCGGAAAAGACCGTCAAGGTGACTCCCGATATCAATCCGGTGCCTGATGAAGGTTTTGCGGTGAGTAAGATTTCCATCCCGGAACCTTCGGAGGTGACGCTCATCGGAGCACGGTCGCTTGTGCGCCAGCACACCACCGTTTCAACTATACCCAAGGAACTGACCGGGCTACGAAACAACCTGACTCTAACTCTGCCCCTGGTGAAACCTCCCGGCTACAGGATAGAACTTCAACCGGATTCGGTGACAGTGACAGTAGAAGTTGTCGCCGTCAAGACAAGAATCTTTGAGGATGTACCAATCGTTGTCTACAATGCGCCGCCGAATAAGAAGGCACTCACTTTTCCAGCCACGTTGCGGATCGAACTCACCGGCCCGCCTGAGGAGATCGATGGGCTGAATCGCAATGCGCTGATAGCATCTGCAGATTTTCGGGGAATTGATTCCAATGGTTTGACCTCGGTAAAAGTCGACTGCCCCTCGTATTTCAAAGTGAAAAAAATATCAGCCGACGCGGTGAGAATAATCGTCCAATAGCCATGCTCGTTTTAGGGATTGAGACCTCCTGTGACGAAACTTCGGTGGCGGTCGTACGTGACGGGCGGGAGATACTGTCGAATGTCATTCTCTCTCAGACCGTTCATAGTAAGTATGGGGGGGTGGTTCCGGAGGTTGCCAGCCGCGCCCATCTCAAAACAATTATCCCGATTTACAACCAGGCCCTTTCCGAGGCAGGAGTCGCTCTGAATGATATTGAACTGATAGCGGCCACCATGGGGCCGGGGCTGGTGGGGCCGCTTTTGGTAGGGTTGACTTTCGCCAAGGGACTGGCCTACGCCAGAAAGATACCGTTCGTGCCGGTGAACCATATTGAGGGACATATAGCAGCCAACATCTTGGAACACCCTCAACTGGACAAGCATCATCTTACTCTGATTGCCTCTGGTGGGCATACCATGCTGGTTGAAGTCAAACAATTCGGCGATTATGAGTTATTGGGACAGACTCATGATGACGCCGCCGGCGAAGCGTTTGACAAGGTCGCCAAGCTGCTTGGCTTAGGCTATCCCGGCGGCGAAGAACTTGATCGGCTGGCACAACAGGGCGATCCCAACTATGTCAAATTCCCGCGAGCAGTCTTGAAGGAACCCGGCTATCGCTTTTCATATTCCGGCCTGAAAACTGCGGTGGCTGTCTATCTTCGTAAACTAAACCAAAAAGACATTGAAAAGCACAAAGCTGATATCGCCGCCTCGTTTCAGGAAGCAGCAGTGGCGGTATTGGTAGAAAAGACCGTCCGTGCGGCTGTTGAAAGAAACATAACCGACATTACTCTTTCCGGAGGAGTGGCTGCCAATAGCCGCTTGCGCGAATTACTCACTGAACGCCTCAGCGAGCAGAATCGCCGCCTGTTCTACCCGTCAACTGAGTTGTGCACCGACAATGCCGCTATGATCGCCGCCGCCGGCTACTACCGCTACGAAAGAGATGGCCCCGGCGAACTCATCGCCAACGCCGTGCCCTACCTGAAGCTGGTGTAGACGAACCGCAAGTACTACATGCCGCCCACCGCTTCGAGACTGTCTCATAAGTAGTAAATTGAGTTCGTTATTACAAGGAATTGAGAAAAAGTTGGCATTCCAATTGCGCTCTATTTACATTCTTGTAAACATCATGGCAGAGACATAGAGGAGGCAAACATCTGTGACCGACAAAGGCTCTTATGGGCAAACAAAACCTGCCTTTGATCGTGTTCAGGAATTCATCCAAGCATTAGAAGAAGAAATCAGCGCAATAAAGAAGGGTAAAGGCGGAAGCATCGTAAAGGTCTTTGACGGCCGGTTTCTCACTGAAACTGCGGGGTTTTTCGTCTACATGTTTCACTTGGAAAACGTACTCGTTGTTCTTGATGATACTCCTGCTGAAATCGAAATCGCTGGTCGGAATTATCGGTGCCAAGTAGTTTCTGTACAAGGGTTGGATGTCCAAATCGGGATTGAAGAATTCGTTGGGCGGTACGTAGCGGAAGGTAAGTTACAAACAAACTTATGGTATCTACTCGACCTGCTGAGAAAGAAGTATGAGGAGTCATTGCCGATCGCGGATAAGGTCTTCGCCTTTGGTGAAAAGCTGTTTAGCGGAAAGGCTGAAAGCTTAGAAGCTACCCCCGCTGGTCCGGAATATGGTCGAGTGAAACATCCACCAAACCGATCCCAGGAACAAGCCATACAAGCCTGCTTTTCCAAGAGCCTTGCCATCATATGGGGTCCGCCAGGTACCGGGAAGACGCAGACAATATCGAAGGCCATCGAAGCTCACCTGAAAGCCGGTAGGCGAGTGCTACTTGTGTCACACGCAAATGTCGCTGTTGACGAAGCTCTCGAAAAGGTTGCTGAACAATTAAAAAGCGATCCTTTATACAACGAGGGGAAGTTAGTACGATTAGGGATACCACACAAAGATTCCCTTAAGAATGATTACTGGATGGTAATTCCGGAAAGAATCGTTGATGAGTTAGCAAAACCTCTAGTTGACGAGAAAACTAAGCTGAGTTCACAAAAAAACGAGCTAAATGAAAAGTTACAAGCCCTTGACACTGTCATTGCAAAGCTGCAGGAACTAGCGAAGATCCGACAAGACATTGACGCTCTTGAACGATCAGTTACCGAGTTGACAGATCGCATAGATGAAATTGACTTTCTGCTGTCGGGCAAGACTGATGCTTTGGAGCGTAATCGTGTCAAACTGAAGGAAGCAAAACAGTCGAGTACTCTTAAGAGGTTCTTTAAAGGGCTTAATGCAGAAAAGATACAGAAACAGATAGATTATTCAATGATCGCAATTGAGACGGATCGAAGGGTAAGAAGTGAGTGTGAGATCAAATCAACGGCTA
Source organism: uncultured Ignavibacteriales bacterium (assembly GCA_964650395.1). Classification (GTDB taxonomy): domain Bacteria; phylum Zixibacteria; class MSB-5A5; order GN15; family FEB-12; genus CAZYRH01. The sequence goes on along the minus strand of CAZYRH010000006.1, from coordinate 15,215 downwards.
CAAAATCCATGCTCGAAGCGAAGAAAAATGATCTTCGGCGAATGTCTGCTGAGGTAGTCCGACATACAGGCATTCAGAGTATAACCGAAGAATCACTTTTAAAGCAGAAGAGTGAATCAGAAGCCCAAATAGCCGCAAATGAATCGAGAATAAAAGACATTGAAAGGAAACTTGAAGAACTAAAGGCAAACATCCTAAATGAAGCAAGGCTTGTGGCTACAACTTTGACCAAAACATATACGGCGCGAGAATTCCCTTCGTTTCCTTTCGACGTTATAATAGTTGATGAGTCCAGCATGGCTCCTTTACCTCATCTATATTGGGCAGCGAGCAAAGCATCAAAAGCGATAACAATTGTTGGGGATTTCTTACAGTTGCCTCCGATTCGAATTGCCGACTCCGATACCGCTAAGCAATGGCTGGGTCGAAGCATTTACAACATTTTGGGTATTGATACTATAAGTGAGGCAGAAAAAGACACCAGAGTTACGCTCCTTGCTACCCAATACCGTATGCATCCCAAGATATCAGACATTCCTAACCGATTGTTTTATGGGGGTAAATTGAATGACGCAAAGGAGACAAGTGCTCACGAGAACGTACAAGACTCGTTTAGCGGATATGAGGCTTTAACATTAATCGATACATCAAGTGCCAATCCATGGTGCAGCCAACTGTCACAGGGTGGGCGTTTCAATCTTTACTCTGCGTTAATCTGTGTTTCACTCGCACACAAACTTGTTCCCGATTACGAAAGCAAAGAGATTGGAATTCTTTGCCCTTATAAAGCACAAACACGCCTTATTTCAAAGATAGCCGAAGATAGGGGTATACTGGACAAGATTAGAATAGGCACGGTGCATACCTTTCAAGGTGGAGAAGCAAAAGCTATGATCATCGATTGCGTGGAAGGTCCTGGCGGCAAGCGATGGTCCATGCTGGATGAAGTGAAATCTAATCCTGACGCCCGGCTACTCTTGAATGTCGCATTTAGTAGAGCGAAAGCAAAAGTGTATTTAGTAGCCCATTCTGATCACCTCAGACAACTCTTCAGCGAGCGTACCTCTTTAATTCAAATACTCGATCTATTCAAGACCACCGGTGTAATGGTTCCCTCTGAACACGTTGTGCCAAATTACGTTACCGATGATTTTGAGAAATGGGCAGAGGACTTAATGGGTAAGGCAAATGAACCCATGCCGTTCACTGAAGCGCTGTACACTGAAAAGAACTTCTGGCCAGTATTCCTGACAGATTTAAAGTCAGCTACCAACAGTGTAATTATTGTTAGCCCCTTCATCTCTTTAAATAGAGCAGGTCGGCTTATGAATCTGTTCAGAACCCTGTTAGTGAGAAATGTAGGTATTCGAATTTACACACGCCCCCCTTCTGGACAACCTGACTCCCTGTTTGAACAATCAGGAGTGGTCCTGACGGAGTTTAGGAAGATTGGAGCAACACTTATCCTGAAGCAAAAACTTCACCAAAAAGTTGCCCTTATTGATGGAAAAATCACGTGGGAAGGAAGCCTCAACATTCTTAGTCACAAAGATAGCACTGAGCAGATGCGCCGTATTGAGGGCACAAAGACTGCCTGCGAGATAATACGCGATCTGGAACTGGATCAAGATGACGCCGCTGGCACTTTGACCGATGAGCTGTGTCCGCTATGCCTAAAGAGAGGAATCGAAAGTCCTCTTGTTATCCGCCAGGGCCCAAATCGTCGTCGATTCATAGCTTGTTCGTCATGGCCGAAGACCCGCTGCCCCTACAAAGAAGACTTGTCAAAGTGGAAGCGGCACAAGCATCAATCGTAGCATCAGCTACAACCGTTAAGGTTTTCAGCTTAATTGTGCCCAAACATACCGTGCTTCAGCTTTCCCAAAGAGTCAAGCTGAGACATTTGTACGGCTAGTGTCACTTTCGGCATGAGTTAGCAAGTATTACCGTGAACAACGATTGGGTAGATTTTCGTGGGCGGCAGATGTCCACATCTGCCCCAGGGGAGTCGCCAATCATTTCATACGAGGAACCCACCCCTCAGGCAAGCTACCACCTGACACTGCTAATCCCCGTAGGATTTGTTACCATGAAAGCCAGAGTTGTCGCACGGGTTGGCGTCAGTGGTAAGCTCACCTTTCAAGTAAGCCGTCACAACTTCTTCGGGCTTTCCATCTGGTGTACCAATAATAACTTCGATGCCGCTTTGTCTAATTTTAGGCGGCACCCAGATTCGAACTGGGGAATGGAGGTTTTGCAGACCTCTGCCTTACCACTTGGCTATGCCGCCATAAAAAAAAGCGGGAAACGAGACTCGAACTCGCGACAGCCACCTTGGCAAGGTGGTGCTCTACCAACTGAGCTATTCCCGCATACGTTCTTAATTATATATCGGAAACTGTATTTGTCAACTTCTTTCCAGCATCTCTTTTATCGGTGTTGCTGACGGGAGGAGATAACCAATTGCGTTGCATCAGATTCAATTCGCGGCCAATACCAGGGTGCCAGTTTCTTTAACTAGCGTTCGTGGATTTTTACTTTGGCTGTATCTTCCATCAGCATGGCGTACTCGTGCTGCCCCAGTATTGTGATCAAGGACTTTTATTGACTGCTTGAATAACAATGTCGACAGGTTTATCCGCTTACAAGCCGTTCAAACAGCTTACTGTATTTCTGGGCCGATTTCTCCCAGGAAAAGTTCTGTCGCATACCGGCCTTCATCAGTTTTGTCCAGGAGCGTCTTTTTGTGAACAGCTCCACGGCTCGCTGCACGGCTGTCAGCAATGCTTCAGGTGTATAGGGCTTAAAAACAAAACCGCTCCCCTCGCCGGAATCGGGATCATAGTCTACAACCGTGTCGGCCAGTCCACCCACCTCCCGAACAATTGGCACCGTGCCATATTTAAGAGAATACATCTGGTTGAGGCCGCATGGCTCGAAACGTGATGGCATCAAAAAGATGTCTGCCGCCGCCTCGATGCGATGTGCCAACGTGTCATCAAACGTCAAATACACCCGGAGCTTCTTGGGATGTTTCCTTTCCAGATTCGTGAAAAGCTGGTGATACTTTTGTTCTCCGGTTCCGAGGAGTATCATCTGGATATTCATCTCGAAAAGCTTGTCAGCGGCTTGAGCTATTAGGTCGAATCCTTTTTGGTCAACCAGGCGAGATATGATCCCAATCAGGGGCGTTTTCTCCCGAATGGGCAGTTTGGCCTCGCCCAACAGCTCAACTTTGTTCATCCTCTTTCCTGAGAGATTGTTGACGTGGTACGGGTAGGGTAGGGTTTTGTCGCGTGACGGAGACCAAACGGTATAGTCCACTCCGTTAAGAATGCCGCTGACATCCGAGGATCGATCCCTCAAAACCCCGTCAAGTCCGCACCCGAGCTCTTGAGATGATTGAATTTCCATGGCATAGCGCGGGGAAACGGTGGTGATTTTGTCGGCATGAGTTATGGCTGCTTTAAGAAAGTTCACCTTGCCGTAAAACTCAAACGGCCCCATAGCGTCGACCAAGTCATCAGGCAGATTCAACTTGCAGAACCGGTCTCTGGTAAACACCCCTTGGTAAGCAAGGTTATGGATAGTGAGGACCGTTTTGATTCCCTCAAAAAACGAATCTTGCGCGTGGTTCGTTTTCAAATACACCGGGATAAGACCCGCCTGCCAATCATGAACGTGAATGACGTCCGGCTTGAAGCCGATTTCCTTGATTGTTTTTAACACGCTGCGATTAAAAAAGATAAATCTTTCGTCGTTGTCGGCGTAGTCAGCCCCCGTTTTTGCGTCGCGATAGAGCTCGCGGCGGTCAAAAAAGGCCTCGTTGGCTATAAAGTAGCTTTCCAGCTTTGATTTTTTGTCCTTGAAGACTCCCACCGACATCGGCAGCCGTCTTTGGTGGATAGGGATTTCTGCCGACCAATCGAGCGTTTCCAAGGTGAAAGTGTTCTCGTCAATTGAGCCATAGCGCGGGATAAAGGTTTTCACCTCGTGCCCAAGTTTTGCTAAGGCCTTTGGCAACGCCCCTACCACATCTCCTAATCCGCCCGTCTTGGCGAAGGGTGCCGATTCTGAAGCAGCCACTAGTATTTTCATTTCAAACTTTTTCTCCAGCTGTTTCCGTGTTAACAACGGGAGCAGCTTGAGCCGGGTGAACCTCTCTGAGGTAAGCCGCCGCTTCCTCGGGCGTAGTGGGGTTAATATAAAACCCTGAACCCCACTCAAACCCGGCCACCTTTGTCAGTTTGGGGAAAATTTCAAAATGCCAGTGATAATACTCGTGGTGGTCCTTGGAAATAGGGCGGGTATGGAGAATGTAGTTAAATGGCGGGTCATTGAGAGCCAGTTTTAACCTAGCTAGAGTGTCCTTAAAACTTTTAGCTAGAATGCTACAATCAGCCTTGCTCATTTCGAGATAGCTGGATTGGTGCGTTTTTGGCATAAGCCAGGTTTCGAATGGGAAGCGAGCAGCAAAGGGTTCAATGGTGATGAAGGAGTCATAATCCATCACTACTCGTTCCTTGTCCTTAAGTTCCTGTCGGACAATATCGCAGTAGACACACCTTTCTTTGAATTCGAAATACCTCTTTGCTCCACTGATCTCTTCGTCCACCCTCTTCGGAATGATGGGCGTAGCAATGAGCTGACTATGGGAATGCTCCAGAGAGGCTCCTGCCGCCTCCCCGTGATTCTTAAAGACAACTATATATTGAAAGCGACTATCACGTTCCAAGTCTATCATCCGTTCCCGATAAGCCCAGAAGACATTGCGGACTTCCTCATCAGTCATATCAACCATATCGCGGGCGTGCTCAGCCGTTTCCACAATAACCTCGTGCGCTCCGATGCCGTTCATCTTGTCATACAATCCATGGGGTTCTCTGGCCAGAGAGCCTTCAATGATCAGGGCCGGGTATTTGTTGGGGAACACTCTCAAAGTCCAGCCGGGTTTGTTGGGCTCGGTATCGGGCTTGCGGTAAGCTAAAATCTCAGGAGGGGTGCTTTCCTCGTGCCCCGGACAAAAAGGGCAAAGCTTAGCTGAGACGCTTCTGGTGACCGAGCGAAATGAGCTGGGGCGTTTTCCTCGTTCGGTTGAGATTATTACCCAGCGACCGATAACAGGGTCTTTTCTCAGTTCAGGCATTTTTACTCACTTTTAGGACGTAAATTATACCGTCTTGCCAGGTGGATGTCAACAGCCCAATGGACAAGACAAGAACCTGGCTGTGCTCTAAACTAATCTAAGTTGAATCTCATTATGCCGTCTGCAGTCATTGTCCCGTTGAATACAGCTTCCAAAACAGCAACCTCTCTCTCGGACAAAGTACAGTCCCGGCGCTTAGCGGCTTTCTGAGCAGTTTCAACTGCTTTTTGAAAATCGTACCTTTCGTACTTTTGTGAATTGCCCCAACTGAATGACGGCACTTCCTTGTCGACTACCAGATTACCGCCGAAGATATTGCAGCACACGCCGATGTTTATCCCCGTGTTCAACAACGTGCCAATCCCGAACTTGGTGTGGTCAGCAATGAACGAACCGACTTTAATGGAACCGGAATCAATTGCTTGACCGTCAAGAGACACCTGGATGTTCGAGTAATTGTTTTTCAGATCGGAATTAGTGGTCATCGCTCCAAAGTTTACCCAGGGTCCGACGTAACTGTGACCGATGAAACCGGCATGGTATTTATTGACGTACGAGTGGAAGACGGATTCTTCCACCTCTCCCCCTACCCGACAGGTGGGACCGATAGAAGAGACGACGATTTTACCGGCCAGCACCACTGAATTTGGGCCGACAAAGCAGGGACCAAAAATCGCCGCCTGGGGTTCTATTTTGGAATCGGCGCCGATATAGACCGGACCTTTTGAGGCGTCTATAACTGCCGATGGGGATATTTCTACGCCATCATCGAGGAATGTGTTACTCTTATTTATGATGAAAGCTCCATCGTGGATTGTTTTTTTCTGCGAGTGTGGGAATGATGACTTCATATATTCAAAATCTTCACAGATCTCCTTTTCTATATCAGCCACAATGTCCCAGCAGTAGTCGTATAATGTAGCAGTCGTTTCCAGACGTGAAATGTATCCCTTCTCTTTGTTGAACAGCTCTTCATACTCCTTTTGGGTCGATATAGGTGGAAACTCTTTCATTGACTCGGTTTTGAACAGCACCGCTACCGTTTCATCATGGTTTGTGAAGGTTGTAGACAGCCCTACCTGGCGCACTAATTCCGGCAAGTTGCCGTAGCTGCGGATTCTCCCGTTGATAAAAAGCACGTCTCCCCCCCCACGCTTGATGATATTCACAGGATGTTCTCGGAATGTTTCGGACAGAAGCGGCGCGATCTGATCCCGCCCTGTCAGGCAGATGTTGGCTTCACGGAAATAGCGCTCAGCCTTTCGAAAAAGGGGAACAATACCCGCTCGCAGAACATAGACCGGGCGAACAAGGGTCAGCGGAAAAAACTGCCGATACCTTTCATCCTCGTAAAAGCAAATGGTCAATAGATAATTCCTTTCTTATTCTACTATTAGCAACTTGTAGTGACTATATCGGTTCACAACTGTTCCTGCTTAGGACTGGCTAAGATGGTAACATTGGAAGAAACTGGCAAGAAGTATTTGAACGAGCATATGGAATCACGATGATATGGGTAAGGACGCTCTAAGTGAAAGGCAACCTGTGTGGCATCGCAAAAGGCAGGTCGAGTTACGGTTTGCTGATGATCCTGGACTGAATCAACTGGTTTTTCGATTGGTGTGAGCGGTGATCATAAAAAAAAGGAGTTCCTGCCCTCACGCAGGAACTCCTTCAATCCCCACCTGCTAGATACCCTTCACCGCCTATTATGTCTAAGAGTAACTAACTCATTGAAAATACTATCAATTGATGTGCCAATAAGAGTACAGCATACTCCTGTATAAGTAACTCGCTGTGGTATAACAGAGTTTATCAGGATCACCCAACATCCTTTGTAGCCTTTAACCCTATAATCGCAACTACTGCGCTCAGATTACTGTTAGGTATCCTGAAGCGCTTGCTCTACTGTTATAGTCTGCAACAAGTTAACCTTCCGCATATTCTGCGAAGGTCAAGCTTCACATTATGCAGCCCCAAAGTGATCACGGTAATTCTTGCGTTAGTGTTGCTTCTTTCCCAGGTGAACAGACATCCCATGCAGATCGTGCGCTGCTTCCATAATTGATTCAGATATCACCGGATGGCCAAAAATCAGCGAGCCAAGCTGGGTGACGGTCAAACCCCGGTTGATGGCCAGGGCAGCAGTGTGGATGATCTCTGTAGCATGAATGCCGACAATATGAACTCCCAGCAGCTTATCGGTTTTCTTTTCGCCAATCACCTTGACCTCACCGGCGATTTCATTCTCAGCATGGGCCTTGGCCAGTTTCCGAAGAGGGAACTTGCCGACAGCAACATCGTACTTTTGGGATGCCTGAGCCTCAGTCAGGCCGACTGAACCCACTTCCGGATGAGTGAAAATCGCCGTGGGAACACCAAGGTAGTTTTTCTTGGCCTTACCGCCCAGAGCATTTTCCACCGCCACCAAACCGTCATGTACTGCCGTGTAAGCCAGAAGGATTTCCCCGCGGACGTCGCCAATAGCGTAGATATGCTCGATGTTTGTCTGCATATCGGGGCCGGTCTTGATCGAACCGTTCTTGTTCAACTTGATGCCGACATCCTCCAGCCCTATGTTCTCAGTGTTGTAGGCGCGCCCGACCGACACCAGAACCTGATTGGCTTCGATTGTCTTGCCGTTGGAAAGCTTAGCGGAAACCCCCTGTTGTCCCGGCTGCACACTATCCACTTTCGTCTTGGTATACGGGGTGACTTTGCGCTTTTTCAGTTCCCGTTCGATGAGCTTAGATGTGTCTGTGTCTTCCAGTGGAAGGACGTAATCGAGCATCTCAACCAGTGTCACTTGCAAGTCGAGAAGCGAGAGCATAAACGCCCATTCACAGCCAATGGTACCAGCCCCTATTATGAGAATTGACCAGGGAAGATGCTCCAGTTCGAACAGATGATCAGAGTTGAGAACTCTCTTACCATCGAATGGCAAAATGGGGAGGTTATACGACCGCGAGCCGGTGGCGATGATGATATTGTCAGTTTTCAGGTTCGTTTCATTCCCGTTCTCATCAATGACTGTTACCTGATTCTTCCCGGTCACCTTACCGTATCCCTTGAAATAGGCAACACCGTGTGACTTGAAAAGATGCTCAACTCCCCCTACCATGGTACCCACAATTTTGTCTTTGCGGGCTCTCATCGCTTGCCAGTCGTAGATCGGTGGCGCCGCCAACTTAATTCCAAAACTTCCGGCCTCTTTCATTTTCTGATACAGCACCGCCGAGGCAATGAGCGACTTGGAGGGAATACAACCTCGGTTAAGGCAGACTCCGCCCAGATTGTCCATTTCCACCACTGCCACTTTGGCACCCTTTAAAGCCGCCCGGATGCCAGCCGTGTATCCGCCGGGGCCTCCGCCGATGATGACTATGTTATAGTTTTTTATTTTTAACTCTCCTGGTTACGTGTGGGTGGCCCCGCACTTGATGTATTATATACATGCTGCAGCTTCACATATTGCCTGTGCCAAAAGTTTATTCAACATGGACACCGTTGGCTATTTGAGGCATCCAACATTAGGGAATGTTAACGTTTGCCATGGTATTGAAATTGATTCTCTTCCTGCTTCATCTCTGCTGTTTCTGATATATGAGACGGGTTGACCATTTACCATCAGCATCGTAGTTAAGTCTTTCGGGATGTAAAACGTCATACCTTGAAGGTCATTTGCATCAGGTACAAAACTTCCTTCAACCTCGTTTGCAATGCTATCGATTATTACGAAGAGGCTCTCCGCTCGCTGTTTTGTTCGCCAGAAAAGGTATTTGTGGTGGACGTAATAGTTGAGCAGTTTCGAAGTGGTTGTGACCAATAGATCATCTTGGTCAAACCTCTTCTTAATGTAACGCAGCGCGTCTATGGTAGAGTCATGCAAGAATGGGGGACGCTGATTCACCCCCAGATGGGTGTAGAATACCAAATACCCGTGATTCTCAATCAACTCGTCGACCTGCTTGGGGCCAAGCTGGTGTATGATATACGGTTCACGAGGTATCGAGTACTTACCCCACGGATTAATGAAGCGAACAAACTCAAAGACTTTTTGACCGTCATCAAGCTCGTAAACATGAACCAGTTTGTTGTCATGGGGAAATCTCTGGGCTGTGTAGAATAAGTCCTGAATGTATTCATAGAACCGCTTGGCGAGATTCACGACAGAGAATTCTCCATTCTGACCAATACAGTGGGTCCTCTGTCCGCGCCATAAGAATTTGATCCCCGTCGGGATAGTCAGGTCGGTGTGGTATACATCGGTCTCCTGATTATCTCCCAGATACCAAGGTGCGTCTCCGACTTTTTGCTCATTCTCATTCCCGCCGTGATTTATCCACACATCAACCTTCAGCGATTCGTTTGCGAGAAACTCGACTGACCGCGTAGCTAGGTCACGTGTGAAGCCGCCTACCCCAAAGTTTCCGTAAGTGTGCAGGCAGTCAAGGTATCCGGCTCTTATTAGTGCCAAAATGACCGGCGCATAGGTGGACAGGGTGTCTGAAGTTCCATCAAAGATGGAAATGCCAAAATCAACTTCTCCTGAAAAGAAGACATCTGGCACGCTGTCGCCTGCGAGGCGGCGCTTATGAAGCTCGTACTGCTGATTGTAGAACCAGAAAGTGTTACCTATGTCAAGTCCTAACCCGCGCCCATAAGTGGTCTCTCTGGTGGTATTGAGAAGCCCCTGTATTTCCAGGAACTTCCCGATGGACTCGGTTCCGTCAATATCGGAGCAAATGGTAAGGGCCGCCTTATACGGATAGGGAAACTTGCGGAGAGTAACAGCGTCATTGTCGCTGCAGCCTGCCAGGCCGACAGAGATGAATATGATTAATACGATGAAGAAATAATGTTTCATACCATTTCTGTGTTACGGTAGGTCTTGCTCCCGGCCACATCGGGAGCGTTATCCTATGTACAAATTTAAGAGATTTGTACGCGCTGGCAAGAAAGATTAGCAAATAGAAACCGACCTGCAGCATGACAGGTCGGTTTTGTAACACTCAAGTTATGTTTAAGTGCCGGCTGTAAATGTTACAATCACCAAAACTGAATCAAGGGTAAAGTTGATATTCGACTCGTTGGCCACTGCAAACATCTTGAATTTTCCCACCTCCGCCAGTTCCTTAAGTTTGTCAAGGCTCGATATATACTTAAACGATTGGCCGTAGGTGATGTGAGTTTGCCCGGTGGCCTTCAGCGGTAGGTCCTCTAAGACTAATATACCATGCTCTTCTATTTCCGTACAAGTCGAAGAAGGGCCAAGAGCAGAATTCGAATCCGCTACATAGGCGCTGAACTCGTTGGCGGTGCCGGTATCATTGGTGGCCCACAACTCAAAGCCCACCAGGTCAATGTCTTTGATATTGCCCTGGTGATCTTGCCAGTCCTGATCGGTGGTGATATCAACATTAATGTAATAGTTCTCTCCATTGGCAGAAACCTGGAGGTCCCTAATCATAACGGATAACACAAACGTCCCGCTGATTAAGCAGCCGGCAAGAATCAAAAGGATGCCCGCCGTACCTAAAACTCCGGCTTTTCTCTTAAAGAAGTTCACTTTTGTTGCCTCCTCACTTTCAGAAATAAAGGTTCATGCCGCCGGTAAGGGAGGCTGACTTTTTCGATCCACCGCCCTGAGTCGGAACAATGACCGCTCGGGCGCGAAAATCGAGGCTTAGGAATTTGGCCACACCAAACTCGAGGCCAAGACCGGTGGACCAGCCGATGCGTTGCTCGTCCTGGAGGGACTGATCTCTGCTGGTGTTATACACCCCCACTCCGGCCAAATAGTATGGTTTGAAGCCGATTGCGCCAAAGGCTCCACCAAAGAGGAGGTCAACGCCGTAAGCGGTTACTTTCGACCCCTCCAGGTCCGAGGTAAAATCGTCAAAGTCGGGATCGCCGAAGTGAGTGAAATAGATGTTCGGCTCAAAGGATAATCCCAAAGGTGCTTGCAGCCGCGCGCGAATCCCAATGACCTGCCCCTCCTTCTGGTCTTCCTGGATGATAGGATACTCACGCCCGACCGATACTCCCACTCCAATACCGCCCGCCAGGACTGGCTGGGAAAACAGAAAAAGCGCAAGAAGTATTTTTAGTGGTCTTTTCATCTAACCTCCACGTGAATAAAAACCTACTGTTTTTATTATCTTAATATTTTCTCCGCTTTTGTCAAGGCGAAAATCGAAAAAAAGTCTTTCCTGTTTCAAAATATCGCTTGACAACATTTCGTAACCTGTTATTTTTGCACACTTTTATTAAACAAAATGATAGCTTTTATTAAACAAGAGGTTGTTTTTTTAGGCGGTATCTGATGAGATTGAGAATCGGCAGTAAGATAAAGTCTTTGCGGCTAGCCTCGGAATTGACCCAGGAGGAACTGGCCAACCGGGCGCGACTGACCAAAGGATTCATTTCCCAACTGGAAAATGACCAGACCTCGATTTCGCTTGATTCACTGGCCGACATTCTTGATGCCCTGGGAGTTGGGCTATCGGAATTCTTCACCGATTCAGCCGAGGTTAAGGTTGTCTATCGTCCCTCGGAACGAGTGGCTATCGAGGGCAAAGGAGCCAGTAAATTCGAGCTGTTGATTCCTGGTTCAACCAATAACCTGATGGACCCGATCCTGGTCGAGTTGAAGCCGGGCGAAAGCTTGAAAAACCGGGAGCCTCATTCAGGTGAACAATTCGGCTATGTCCTCAAGGGTACGGTGACCTTGAAGATAAACAAGAAGGTGCTCAAGGTGCCACGGAAGCACTGCTTTTATTTTAAGTCGGATCGGCCACATCAGATTTCAAATAACGGTGGGAGTGTGGTTTCTCTTTTATGGATAACCTCACCGCCCCAGTTGTAACTCGTAACCTCTAACCGGACGAAGGAGGGATATACAATGAAAATCCTCGGACGGCATTTAATCGCTGAACTCTCTGACTGTGACAGCAGCAAGCTGAACAATATAGAACAGCTGGAACAGTACCTTCATGAGGCGGTGCGATTATCAGGCGCCACTATTGTCCGTTCGGTTTTTCATCAGTACAACCCTCAAGGCGTTTCAGGCGTGGTGGTTATTGCAGAATCGCATTTATCAATACATACCTGGCCGGAATACGGCTACGCAGCAGTCGATTTTTTCACCTGCGGGGAAAGCGTGGATCCTTACAAGGCATTTAACTACATCAAGCAGAAGCTGAATGCCCAGAACGCTCAGCTCAGTGAGATAAAACGCGGTATACCTTCACAAGCCGACGAAATAATCGACCATAAGCCGGTTCAAGAGCTGCTTCCGGCAGCTCCCCTTATTTCTTGACAAGGAGTATTGCCATGCCCCACTCGGTGAATTTCTCCGTGATGGATCAGCAAGCTCTCTCGAAAGGGGAAGATACCAGTCTTCTTAGGGAGCTGCTCGACCGTAGCGACCTCCAGACGCCACTTATGCTATTGTCTCGTTCGAAGGCAGGTCGCAACTACGAAGCGTTAAAGAAAGCCTTGCCGAGAGCACATATTCATTATGCGGTCAAGCCCAACAATCATGCCGTGGTACTTGAAGAGGTGTACAGGAGGCATGGGAATTTCGATGTCTGTTCGGCAGGAGAGATCAAGGCGGTGCTGAAAACCGGCGTCAACCCGGCCACCCTCGTTCATTCCCACCCAATCAAATCCACCCACGAATTCGACTATGCTGTCGGCAAGGGATTGCAAGTCTTTGTCGTGGATAATCCAGAGGAGATAAAGAAGCTGACCCGCTACACGGACAGGAAGCTCAAGGTCCTGGTGCGTTTTCGGGTACACACCAACACCAATGCCGTCGTCAATCTTCAGTACAAATTCGGCTGCGCAATAGAAGAGGTGGTGCCGCTGGCGCATTTAATTGAACAAACCGGGCATGAATTCTACGGCCTCTGTTTTCACATCGGTTCGCAGTGCATCTACAGCGAGAACTATGTCAGGGCTATCGAAGCTGCCCACCGGCTAATCAACGAACTTGACCTGGCGGGCTTTGACACCCGTCTGCTGGATATCGGTGGTGGATTTCCGGTGGAATATGTCCAGCCGATTCCCGCCATTGATGAGTTTTACCGTCCAATAGCCACAGCGCTCGACAAGTATATCAGGCCGGGAATCAGAGTGATCAGCGAGCCGGGTAGGTTTATTGCCGCCAGTCCGGTAACGTTAATCTGCTCCATTATAGGAAAATCATACCGGGAGGGCAAAATCTGGTACTACCTCGATGACGGTCTCTACTCAACCTTTTCGGGAATCGTCTACGACCACTGTCAGTACCCGGTGGTCACTAACCGGAGAGGCGGGGAAAAACTGTCGGTGTTGGCCGGCCCCACCTGCGATTCGTTTGATGTAATGTACGATGGCCTGATGATACCAGAACATGAGGTTGGTGACCGGATTATATTTATGTCGACCGGCGCTTACTGTGCGGTCTCCGGTTCGAACTTTAACGCCCTCCGACGTCCGGAGTACATGGTTATAGATTAGGTCGATTCGATGGGAAAAAGAATCGAAGATATGTACATCGCCGAAGAGGGGATGCACGACCTGTGGGACGTCTGGTACAGCGAACTGCACAATGGTCTGTCCGGTTTCACGGTGAAAGTGGAGCGTATAGTGGAGTCGATCAAGTCGGAGTTTCAACGGATCGATGTTCTGGATACCAAAGACTTCGGCAAGATGCTAGCGCTTTATGGCTCGCTGATGGTATGCGACAATGACAACAATGCTTACAACGAGATGCTTGCCCATGTTCCCCTTTTCGTTCACCCATCTCCGAAAAAGGTTCTCATAATCGGCGGCGGCGACTGTGGCACGCTGACCGAAGTTGTACGTCATCCTGAAGTAAAATCTTGCCTTATGTGCGAGATCGACAAAAAGGTAATCGAAACAGCGAAGAAGCATTTTCCCTATCTTGCGAAAGGGTTGGATGACCCTCGAGCTACTGTCGTGTATCAGGACGGCAAAAAAATTATCCAGGAAGCTAATGATACCTTTGATGTTATCCTTCTCGACCTGTCCGATCCAATCGGGCCAGCTGCTGATCTGTTTCAAAAAACATTTCATCAGCAGGTGTTTGACCGTCTCAACGAGGATGGCATTATGGTGGCGCAATCGGAGTCGCCGTTTTACAACAAGGAGACCGTCAGCGCTATATTTAGAAATCTGCGCGATATTTTCCCTATTGTGAAGATGTACACGTGCTTTATGCCGATCTATCCCTCCGGCATCTGGTCGTTTGCCTTCTGCAGTAAAAAGTATGATCCACTCACTGACTTTGATGAAAAGCGGTATGCACTGCTGCATTTGACCACCCGCTACTACAACGCCGAGACGCACAGTGGTTCATTTATGCTGCCGGAGTTTGTCAAGAAGCTACTTGATTAGGTCTTATAGCTCAAAAGAAGGGTTTAAGGGAAGGAAAGTAAAAAATGACCAGATCAAGAAAAAACCTCATTGTCGATGTGTTCGCATACCTTGGCTTTGTGTTCTTAATTGGAACAGGTCTGATACTTGAGTACATCGTTCCGCATGGGAGCGGTCGTGTTGCTGGTCGCGGGACGGGCCCTGCATCGGGAGAGAAACTTATCACCACCCTATGGGGTATGACTGGTGAGCAATGGGGGGAGATTCATTTCTGGATAGCCGTGGGAATGCTGATAGTCCTGGCTTTTCATCTCATTCTTCATTGGAAATGGATTACTTGCGTATTGGGGAGAAAAGTAAAGCCCGCCGAGGCAAGCGGAGGACGGGCTTTCTTAGGGCTGGTGGGTATGCTTGGGATTCTTGTATTGGTGCTATTACCTTTTCTTACACCCACTGAGCAGACTCCTCGTCTTCAGATGCTACAGAAAACGGAAACTCGCCGATTCGCCGACACTTCAGGGGTCTCAGATACTGAATCTATTGACTCAAAGGACAGGTCTGAAACCGATGACATATCTATTCGTGGAACCATGACTCTTATGGAAATCCAGGATAAGACAGGTGTGCCGTACGAACACGTCCTCGCGAAGCTTGGTCTGCCAAAGGATATACCTCCGGATGAGAG
>CAZYRH010000005.1:0-35556 GCA_964650395.1 uncultured Ignavibacteriales bacterium | reverse complement strand
GCAAAAGCGGCATGACTTACATGGATACACCTTTTTACACACTATTCTTGACATTGCCTGGCAGTGGTATCACCCTGTCAATAAGACGTTACGTTGACGGAGGAATTGCAACCCTTACCTTAAAATGCAATCCCCAACACCGGTTTCGGCTCAATAGCTTTGTCGCAGCCGGAAAAGTACCAAGTCAGCTCGGCCGTACAGTTTGTTGTATTACATTTAGGAAATCACGTTACGACTGGAAGGCTACACTGAAGTGTGAATAACGACTGCCTGAGTGGAGGCTATGCTTATGCTTTCAGCCTGCGGTGTAGGCGGGCGCAGAAAGCGCCGTCCATTTTGTTGATAGCCGGATAGGTTTTAACAAAACCTCTCTCTGTGACAAGCTCATCGCCAAAAAAGTCTTTGGCCGAATCGATTTCGAACTCTTTATGGTGCAGTAGGAATTCCTCGACTATCTGGTCATTTTCGGCACGGATAATGGTGCAAGTTGAGTAGACCAGCGCTCCACCCGGTTTTACCAACCGGGCGGCTTTGTTGAGCATCTTGGCTTGGATCTTGGCTAGGTTTTTGATATCATCGACACTCTTGGTCCAGCGCAGATCGGAGTGCTTCCCGGCAGTCCCCCATCCTGTACACGGCGGATCCAGAAGCACCCGGTCAAACGGTCCGCCGGTAAAGTCCAGCATGTCGCACGCTACCGGCGAGATGATCTTTATCCCCAGGCGCTTAGCGTTTTCTACTAGGACCTTCAAGCGCGGTCGAGATTTGTCGATTGCCGTGACACGTCCCCGGTTGCGCATGCGGACCCCAATGTAAGTCGTTTTGCCGCCCGGCGCGGCTGTCAGGTCAGCAACGTTGTTGTTCGGTCGGGGATTTAACAGGCGGACTGCCAGGCCCGCCGATTCATCCTGCACAAAGACCTTGCCGGTCTTAACCAGCTCGTCTTCCAGAGGCAACCCGCCTTCTTCAATGTGAAGGAACTCAGGAAGGTATTGGCCCGGTGAAAACTCGATGTTGTGATCTTGGAGCGTTTTAGTGACCTCCTCCGGCTTTGCTTTCAGGAAGTTGACCCGATAAGTGACATGCGGCGCCCCGTTAAACATCTTAAGAAGCTTTTCGGTTCTTTCAAAGCCGAACTCCTTTAGACAGTACTCAACAAAGTGGTCCGGGTAACTGTAGTAGTCACCCAGGTATTTGACCGGATTTTCCTCAGGGGAGACAAACTTCACGCGGTGCGGCTCTCGCAGACAGGCTCTCATCACTGCATTGACAAGGTTGGCCCGTGAACGCTCTGTCATGTGAAGCGCCAGGTTGACCGATTCGGATACGGCTGCGGCATCGGGGATGCGGTCAGTGAAATGGAGCTGATAGAAGCCCAGCCTAAGGATGGTGCCGAGCAATAGTGGCAGTTCATGCGACGGTTTTGCAAGATAGAATTTTACCTCATGATCGAGACGGCGACGCATCTTGACGGTGCCATTGACCAACTGCAAGAGAAAACGCTTGTCAAGAGGTCGGAACTTCTTCCCTTCCATTACTTGAGCAACGGCATCTTCGGTTTGTTCTCCCTGCTGAATCAGGATAAGTGCCTCCAGCACTGCTGCTCTTACCGGATCGTAGGTTCCCCGCTGTGATGTCCTAGTTTGCATTGTCTTAGCACACATCAAATATCCATCGCGTTCACTTTCCGCCCATCTTGCCCCTGCCGATAAAGCTCTTTGCGATGGAACGAATAGGACAACAGAGTGTTGTTGCCGCCAGTGTTGAGTAATTCCAACATCTCAGTGGGTCGCACGTACCCACCCTCGCCGATACCGAGTATCATCACCAGCGTGTCGCCTTCAACTCTGATCTCATAGATGGCCGGTCGAGCATCAACAGTTGTTGTCTGCGATTTTCCAACCCGCTCAATAGGAAGAGCGTCTGCTTGCAGAATGCCTCTCACCTTATTTACTAAATCGGTCTTTTCCCCTATATTCTCAACGGGGAGGGTATATTCGACACGATTAAGCGCTGAAGAGAGGGAGGGAGCTTGACTAAGTACCACCTTTGCCTCGAGTACATCTATTCCCTTCGGCAGAGCTCGCTTCAGACTTTCAATAATATGTGGCATCAGGTTGGTTTCAAGCGTGATGTCTACAAACTCCGATTCAGACGTAAACCCCAGCGGTAAAGGAGGACCAAACGACAATCTCATAGTTGGGTTGAAGCCCTGGCTATATGCGACCGGAATCCTGGCCTTTCTGATCGTGTGTTCAAGAAGACGAATATTGTCCAGGTGTGACATGTACTTATATCGTGAGTTTTTGCCCCAGCGGATGCGGACACGGTTCTTAGTGGGCGCTGTTAGGTTGCGAGATGCTACTTTCTTCTTGCTTCGTCCGAACTCTACACGCTGATCACCGAGGTGCTCGTCGGGAGCAGTCTTTTCAGTTTTGGACCGGTACACCCTTGACTCAGACGAGGTGCGCTGGCGTTCCTTTTGCAGGTGCTCAACCGATACACCTTTCTCGATATGCGACCAGGGAAGGTCGGCACCAAATGGAATCGGCTTCAGCTTTTCATTGATGTCAACGTTGTTCTGTTCGAGAGCGGTAAACCACTTGTCAGGTTCAAACTCCTCGCTCCAGCCGTCCAATCGGCAACCGGCATAGTAGGCCGACAGGATGACGTTTCCCAGCTCTCTTCCCCCGCGTCCAAGAACCCCTTGCAATACAGCCGACTCGCTGGAATTATGCTTGAAATGAACATAGCGGCTGCGACAGCGTTTTTTTATGTAATAGAGTTTCTGCAGGATGATATCCGAGGCTGTGATTTCATCCCATTGGAATGGCGTATGCGGCTCGGGAACAAAGGGGGAGAGGGTGACATTGATGGTTTTTTTCCCTTGGAAACTGCGGCCTATGTCAGACACGTTATCGATAATGTCAACAATGCCCGCCAGATCCTCCTCGGTCTCCGTCGGCAGGCCGATCATAAAGTAGAGTTTGATAGTTAGCCAACCTTTTTCAAAGGCGAGACGGACAGTATCATAAATAGCTTCGTCCGGGAAATTCTTGCGGATGAAAAACCGCAGGCGTTCAGTGCCGGCCTCAGGTGCAATGGTCAGGCCGGATTTGCGGACTCTCTTGACGGCGTCCAGCAATGCCGGACTTATTGTGCCCGGTCGTAATGAGGGCAGAGAGATTGACACCTTCAACGGCTCGAATTGCCGGGCCACGGTGGTAGCCAACTGCTCGATATTCGGATAATCTGAGGTTGACAGAGACAAGAGTGCCACCTCGTCATAACCGGTATTCTGTATTTGCGTTTCGATCTGCTCAATAATGTCACGTTGTGACCTCAGGCGCACCGGTCGGTAGATCGGCCCGGCTTGGCAGAACCGGCAGCCCTGGGGGCAACCGCGCATAATTTCCACACCGAGATGGCTGTGCACGGTGTCGATCAGGGGGAGAATGGGCTGTTGGGGGTAATACTCCGGTTTCAATTCTTTAGCGATTCGGGCTCGTATCTTCGGCGGGGCGAAGTCCTGAATGGGCTTTCTGTGTTCGTCATAGAACCGGGGAACATATACCGACTCAACCTGACGGACTATCTGTGTTAGCTTCTCAAAGCGGGGCTTTCCACGCATCTCGTAAAGGATGCTAAGCATCTCCGGCAAACCT
Organism: uncultured Ignavibacteriales bacterium; assembly: GCA_964650395.1. GTDB lineage: Bacteria > Zixibacteria > MSB-5A5 > GN15 > FEB-12 > CAZYRH01. Next base: position 31,891 of record CAZYRH010000005.1, on the reverse strand, counting down.
TCTTCAGCGTCACCGATGAAAAACAGGTCAACAAAATCGGTAATTGGCTCCGGATTATAGACTGCCGGCCCGCCGGCAAGAATCAAAGGATGTTCATCGGTGCGTTCTTGGGAAAGAAGGGGGATACCGGCCAAATCCAGCATCGCCAGCATGTTGGTGAAGACCAGCTCGTAGGTGAGCGTGAAGCCAATGGCATCAAACTCTATTGCGGGGCGCAATGACTCAAGCGAGAAGAGAGGAATCCTCTCCCGTCTCATAATCTCTTCGGCGTCGCGGTCAACCGCAAAGACCCGCTCGCATAAGAAGCGATCATCTTTGTTGATAACGTGATAGAGAGTTTGCAATCCGAGATAGGATTGTCCGATCTCATACTTATCTGGAAATGCGTGGAGATATTTTAGGCACCCTGTCGGGTCCTTGACAATCTGCCCCGGCTCATCGCCGGCATACCGCCCCGGCTTTATGACGTAGGGGAAAAACTTTTTTTCGAGTAATTCTTTCATCGCTCTATACGTGCTACGGGTTCAAAAGCCATAATAGACATAATAGTGTATTTCCCCGGCTTGAGCAACCCTAAAGGAAAAACCCTCGATAAGTAAAATGTAGGTCAAAAGCCCTGCCTGTCCCGAGCCTGACGAAGGGCGCTTTTGACATTTTCTTATCTGGGTATGCCCAGTGGCCCATAGAGCCAGTCAGCTTTAAAGTGGCTTTTATAACTCCTACCAATAATTCGTTGACAATGAATTGTCGAATGGCTATACTATTTCCAGCAGGTACAACACAAAGAAGGGAGAGCGCAGTGAAAAACACGCTAACGGCAGTTGCAGGAATTTTCTTAGCTTTGGTCGTAGTCCTCGAAACTCATGCGACGCCGGAAGGGTCAGTATCACTGGATAATGTGGAAGGCTTGGTAGGACCAGATACCGTTGGCATAGGGAATATTAGATTCAACATTAGATTTACAGTATCACCGTCGAGCGATACTATCTACGGCTTAACTAACGGCTTCAGAATCTACTCTCCAGACGGAGCCGCTTGGACTCCGTTGAGTTTTGACACGACTAGCCTTGGCTGGCCGGAGATGTTTGACCTTATCATTTTAAACGAATTCAGCGTTACCGGTTCCGGCGCAGACACCCTTGCTTTTGGCGCCGTATGGACGGGAGGGGATGTACAAAAAATGCCACCGGGCTTTGACGAAATTGTCCTACAAATCGACATCGGCACACACCAAGATGAGACGGGTAAAACCATCTGTATCGACTCATCCTATAGTCAACCTTTTTGGGAGTGGCTCTGGTCAGGAACTAGCGGCAATGGCTATCCTGATTGGTCCGGTCCGCATTGCTTCACAATCTATGACTGCCCGGACGACCCTGATTCAGACAGCGATGGTATAGGTGACCCATGCGATGTTTGCACAAATGACCCTGATAATGATGTTGACGATGATTTCGTTTGCGGTGATGTTGATAATTGCCCCTTGACACATAATCCGAATCAAGAGGACTCTGACGGAGATAGTATTGGAGACTCCTGTGACGTCTGCCCATTTGATCCATATAACGACTCTGACGGCGACAGTCTCTGCGCCCCCGCAGATAATTGCCCGAGCATCTACAACCCTGGTCAAGAAGATGGCGACAACGATGGCATCGGCGATGTGTGTGATAGCTGCCCCAACGACTCCTTGAATGACTACGACTCAGATGGTTTATGCGCTGATGTCGACAATTGTCCGAATAACTATAATCCCATGCAGGAGGACAGTGACCTGGATAGTGTAGGAGACTCGTGCGATATCTGTCCCTTTGACTATGACCCAGGTCAGGAAGACGCAGACTGGGACGAGTTTGGCGACGCGTGTGACAACTGCCCCATTCACGTCAATCCTTGGCAAGATGACGAGGATAATGACGGCATCGGTGATTACTGCGACCCTGTTCCCTTGATAGGTGATTCGGCAGTACCTGATTACCCATGCACTTTCGTGTGGGCCGCTGGAATCCCCAATGTTGATGACATTTACACTTTTGAAGAGGTTGGCATCCGTTTTACCGCACCGTATCCTTGTATACTACAGAGAATGAGGACAGACGTATTCTTTCACACATGGACTGAAGCGAATTGTGACGCTGACCTCATTCTACGGTTCTATAGTGTCTCTGGAGGATTACCGACTGGCCCACCGACGATTGAGCTCTTGATCACCAACGAATATAGACAATCCTTTTCACATGACTGGTACTTTCATGACGAGGACTGGAGTTTGGTGCCATTACTCGTGGACAGCCTAAACTTGATATTTTCAACTGGGGACGAATGTGCCGTCACCGTGGGAATCTCGGCGACTGAAACTGATACACTGCGCTTCACGGCGGGCTGTTGCTTACTGCCAGATAGTGCTGTCCGCAGGATGTCCGACGGTAGTTGGTCGACATCAGAATATCATCCCTACGTGTTTCTGGACATTGAGCAACTTTCTGATGATGATGGAGACAGCATACCTAACGAAATCGATAATTGTCCCATGGTATACAATCCTGATCAAGTGGATTCCGACAGCGACAGCCTTGGTGATGTCTGCGATAACTGCCCCGCTACTTACAATCCTGATCAGGAAGATACGGACCTCGATGGTGTTGGTGACAGTTGCGATAACTGTATTTATGTAGTGAATCCAGACCAGACAGACTCTGATGGCGATGGCGTGGGAGACCTCTGTGATTGTCCGATTGCTTACGATTGTTATGCAGATTCAGTGGTCGAGTGTTCCATTCTTGAACCTGGCTGTGGTTACAATGACAATACCGACCCAGAGGCTACTCTGTGCGAACCTGATTTTGGCTATGTTAGCCTGGGTGGTGATGGCGGCTACATTGTCCTCGACATGGGCGAGTCAGAGGAGATAGTTGACGGTCCAGGACAGGATTTTGCTGTGATGGTTGAGGATGACTTTTACGGCAGTACATCGTATGAGGTGCTTGTAGGGCAGAGCGTGTCTGGCCCGTTCATCTCACTGGGAACAGTACAAATATCTAGTTTTTTCAATATCAAACTGACTCCTTACGACACGGTTAGATACGTTAAGATCGTGGACAAGAGCACGCATTGCGGTATCGATGCATATGAGGGTGCTCCAGGTGTTGATGTCGATGCTGTTACGGCGCTCAACTATGTTGGCACCACTGCCGCCCTCCGGTTTGCCGGGTTATCGCCTATTGATTTGGAAATTACGACTCCACTGGGGCAAACAGTTTCAAAGACAGAAAGTGATGACGTGAACGCACTGTACATTGAGGCGGATATGGATATGGATAGTTTCCTGGACGACCTTGTTGCTCTCCGCGAAGTAGAACCGGGCGATTATAACATCGCCGTAGTTGTCGACACCGCTGACTCCTCTGGTGATTCGACCTATACTATCGTCTGCACTTTCTATGCTGACACTGTAGTTCTCGCACAGAATGTCAGCATTGACAGCATACCTGGTGTACCATATGTATTCGCGGTTTACGTCTGCGGCGACATCGACGGCGACTGCAACGGTCCCAACATTGCGGATTTGACATATCTTGTCGACTATCTCTTCAGAGGCGGCCCACCGCCACCAGTTTTGGAGGCTGCCAACGTCGATGGTGACAACGGAGTGAACGTTGCAGACTTAACCTACCTGGTTAATTATCTCTTCCGTAGCGGCCCGGCGCCAGACTGCCAGCCGATACCTTAAGATACCCAGGAGCCCTTCGAGGGGTTTGTGAATAACGAACGACCGTCCTTACCATAGAAAGGGCGGTCGTTTTCACATGAGGCGCATTTCTGCTAACTGAACCCTCCGATAACTGAAATACTGCCTCCCCGAGTTGACCTGCTGCAGAGCAGTGTCAAATAGCCGTTTTGAAGTAGTCTACGACCGGCTGAAAAGACCCATGCTCGGCGAGGGACACAACGAAATGCCTGAATCTTACCACTCATAAACCATTAAGGTGTTACTATCCTCTTAGTCTTTTTGAAAAGACCTTTCTCAAAGCTTTAGAAATAGATACCACATGAAACTGGATTGGAGGCCCTTTGAACAACGAAACCTATCTGAAAGAAGCGTAAGATAGACCTTGTCTTTTTCGACAATTCATGTAAGTTTACTTCTGCCGCTTCTTGAAAGTGGTGCGCACATTTGCAGGCATTGACGGAGAGATGGCCGAGTGGTTTAAGGCGCACGCCTGGAAAGCGTGTATGGTTGATAACCATCCAGGGTTCGAATCCCTGTCTCTCCGCAGCAGAAATCTAACGTTCCACCTAACAATAAATTGTATTTATGATCTATTTTGACCGAAAGTTGAGAGAATCTCGGCACATCTACGCGTGGCAACTGAGATAGTCGTTAAGCTAATGTCGGGCTCATATAAAGACGCTATAAAGAAGAGCAGCAACCAACATATATTTAGGCATCAGCTCACGGCCAACATCATGATCATGTTTTGAAGACGATGGCTGTGATGTCATCGGACTGTTCGGCTGTACCACGGAACTGTTTGAGGTCATCAAGAAGCTTATCACAAATGGTTCTGGCCGACTCTGAACTGATACGTCGGAGGAAACTAACAAGCCGGCGCTCCCCGTACTCCTCATCAGATTCGTTAAATGCCTCGGTAATACCATCAGTAAAGATACAAACCGTAGATTCCGGTGGTAGATCCAGAGTCGTTGCTCGATACTGGTTGCTGTCAAGGACACCGAGGACGATATCCGCATCGTGGTCGTAGGCTACAAGTTGGCCACCACTCACAATTACCGGCGGGTGATGACCGGCGTTGACGTATTCGAAAGTTTTGCTGCGTCGGTCCAAGGTACCGAAGAAAGCCGTTATGAACTGGCCGGGTTTGCTGAACTGGCACAATAGCTGGTTCAAGTTGGTAGCCAGAGCACCTACTGAAAACGTCTCACGACTGCTGAGATGGGCATGCTCAACAGCAAGAGCATTGGACATGAGAAGAGCAGCCGGCACCCCCTTGCCCACTACATCACCAACCGATATGAACACTCTGTCATTGTCAAGCGGAACAATATCAAAGAAATCGCCGCTAACCTCGCGGGCTGGTTTGTTGAAACCGTACATGACGGCCTCATCTCCAAAACTCTCGGTTCCCGGGAGAAAGCTCTGCTGAATGGAACGAGCGATCTCAAGTTCCTCGCGCAGAACGCCAAGTCGCTTTTCCTCTTCGTACAAACGCGCCGCCTCGATGATCTGGGAACACTGTGAACCAAGTATTTCGAGGAATCTGCTGTCCTGGTCCGTAAAGCCCTGGTCGGCCTCTTTATTGAAGATAGCCATGACTCCAATAAGGCCATTACGGGTAAGCAATGGCGCCGCCAGCAGCGACTTGATTCCTAAGGATATAAGATCAAGTCTTGTAAAAGGGTTCTCGGTGACAGGGGAATTGATGACCAGAAGTTTCTTGTATTTGAGCATCCATCCGGTTAGATTCATATTTAGACGAAGAGGCATTTCCTGTTGTTATCCGGAGGTTCGGCGAACAAATGTTTTCAACTGGTCGGATCGATCCTGTTCGCGGCTCAGGAGAAAGACTGCCCCTTGACTGGCACCAATATGCTTGAGGCTTCTGTCAATCATGATCTCAGTGATATTTTCAACTGAGATGGAGGCACTTATGGCGCTCGCAATTTCATTCAGGCTGGTAAGTTCATCTATAGTCGATCGCAGCCGCTCGATTTCTGAAAGTCGTTCGTTAGACACGATTCCCTTATCCTTCTTGGGGTCACTTGTTAACGCTAAGTAATTATATGCCTTACCGGCATCAAAGTCAAGGAGGATCGGTCTCTGTTGACCACGACTTGTCTGAAGGAGACGCCCGCAGATGTTGAGATCCGGATCGGAATTTGGTCACTACAATATTCTCTCACTTGTAGGCCAGGGGACACAAGGCACGGTCTACCAAGCCGTTGATACCCGATTGGAACGACAGGTTGCTCTTAAGGTCATTAACGAAGAACTCGCTCACTCCGTTGAGTACCTTACCTCGCTGGCCAACGAGGCGAGAAAGGCAGCCCAGATTGATTCATCGTATGTGGTGAAGGTGTGGGAGTATGCGGAGATAGATAATCACCCGTTCATTTCCTATGAATTTGTTACCGGAGAAGATTTCCGAAAGGCCACGCGAGACCTGATGTTTGAGCCGAAGTTGGCTCTCGCCAGAAAAATCGCCGAAGGCGTCCAGGCCGCGCATACTCATGACGTAATCCACCGTGATCTGAAGCCGGAGAACATTCGAATCACGACTGATGGAGACCCCAAGGTTCTCGACTTTGGACTGGCAACCACCGAGCGTGGTCACTCTGTCAACGTCCACGGTGAAATCGAGGGAACGATTGCGTATGCCTCTCCTGAACAGCTCTCCGCTGAGCCGATCAGCTGTCAGTCGGACCTGTTCAGCTTCGGTGTGATCCTGTACGAGCTGTTCACCGGTCGGCGTCCTTTCGAAGGGGACCATACTGCCAGCGTTATGTATGCTCTTCTGTACGAGGATCCCGTCGGACCTCAGGAAATTAACCAAGATTTGCCGGAATGGCTTTGTGATCTGATTGTGCACCTGCTGCAAAAGCAATCCGAGGACCGACCGGGATCAATTAATGACGTGATCGAAGCCATCGACCGCAACGTAATCGCAGGCAGACCCGGGCCCGTTGCGGTGGGAATATCCCGAAGGAACAGGACGGTTACGGTTGTCGATCTCAAAAACCTCTCCGGTGACAAGTCCTGGGACTACTTCTGCTTGGGGTTTACCGAAGAGGTTATTGAAGAACTGATGCGCCGGACTGACCTGGTAGTTTCTGCAGAGCCGTCAACGTCATTACCACACAATATCAGCGACATCTTCAACCGGTGTCGCTCTGATTTCGTGCTGACCGGGTCACTCCTGAAATGGCAGGACAGGATGCGTCTCTCGCTCGGCGTGTACAGCGACCATGGCGGGCAGGTCATTTTCAGCCGCAAGTACGAGGGCCCCGCGGAGGAGCTGTTTTCACTGCTTTCCGAAGCCGCCCAGGATGCTGCCAGAGTGCTCTCCGTAGCTACCGGCACAGCCGCGATTGAAGCTGAGGAAGTTCCCACACCCGATGTCTCTGCCTACGATATCTACTTGCGGGGACGGAACTACTACCAGACCAATCGACCTGATGACCTCAAATTTGCCGAAGAGATGTACAAGAAGGCGCTGGAAATCGATCCCAACTTCGCTATCGCACACACCGGGCTGTCAGACGTGTACGCCTTTCAGTACATGGCCTACTACGATCGCACTACGGAACGAATAGCGGCTGCTAAGGCCGAGGCGGAAAAAGCCCTCCAAATGGACCCAAAACTCCCGGAGGCGCACCGATCACTTGGCAGGTACTACCAGTTCACGGGAGATAACGTCAAAGCCGAAGAAGCATTCTTGAAGGCTGTTGAATTCAACCCGAAATACGCGGTCGGCTACCGGACCATTGCCTGGCTTAAAGCCATGGAGGGCAACCTCAGTGAGGGACTGACATGGGCAAAAAAGGCGCTCCAATTGGCCCCGACCGACCTGGAAACTCTAGCCTTAATAGGCCAGATCCACATGGACTCGCGTAAGTTCACTGTAGCCCTGGCCACCCTTCAGCGAGCAATTGAACTGGGGCCTGACTACGGACGGGCATATTATTATCTTGGAACTGTCTATATAAAACTCGGTGTGATAGAGCTTGCACTCGAGAACTTCCTTCAGGCCATCAAGTATGAGGGTGATCCCAACGCCTGGCACGACACTGGATACGTCCATATGATACTGAAGGATTATGATTCCGCTAGAGCCCGATTCCAAGAGGCCATTGAGGCCGGGCACCTGCCGTTTATCGCTATGTTCTACTTAGGAACTCTGGAGAAGCGGGAAGGAAACGAGGCACAAGCAAAAGAATACTTCGATAATTGTCTCGATTCAATTGAACGGCAAAATGCCGGCCAGGAACCTGATGTGAATCTGCTGGCCTATAAAGCCCTGGGGCTGGCGTCCCGTGGTGATACACAAGAAGCAATCCAGCTTCTCGAACAAGTGGCGGCGGGCAAGACTCATAGCGGCGAGGTTCACTACTGCATGGCGCGAGCGTATGCTGTCCTCGGTGATAAAGAGAAAGCCCGAGCCTGTTTGCAGGAGTCTTATGAGCACCACGATGGTCCCACGCCCAAAGAGATCGCACTTGACCCTCTGCTGGCAGGAGTGAACGAATGATCACAACACCTACTTTGTATCGTTTTTTCACTTGACAAAATCTTTTTATGAACCTAAATTAGTACTTGATAAGGGTAAGGAGTAAGCAGGCGTTAGTACATCTAGCGAGTGGGTTTACAACGGATGCAACCGTTTGCCGCCTAAGTTCAAGTCTGACTTTTAAGTAGGGCACAAACCGAGTTTTGGTTAGTACATGCAAGGAGATTTAAGGCATGAGAGAGAGAGTAATGCTAAGTGTTCTGTGGTTTTTTGGCATTGCCGCCACGCACGTAGCTGCGCAGGATCCAGGTATCCCTGACACGGTGGCCATGGTTGTCTCTGTGTGCCCGGATGCAAACGCCGGCCAGTTAAATGTACAGTTCGAAGTGTGGGTCTACAGCGATTCGCTCATAGTGGCTGCATCAGCCGGTTTTACCTGGGATGAATCCAGATTTCCGGCGAACCTGCAAATGGACAGCGCTGTGGGGAGTCAACTATTGATAGACGCTTTTTCAATCGGGCCGTTCTACTATGAGGATAATGACATCGCCGTTACCAATGCCAACCACCGGTTTCTCATTGGTGGCTCGCGGTTGATGGGCGACGGTCTTCTTGGAGATCCAACTGGAAGGCGCCTCTGGGCAAGCTACTATTTTACCCTGTCCAGTTGGGATGTAAGTGATTGGATTGTGATTGACACGCTCTGGTTTAACGCTGGTTCCCAGTGGTTATGCTATGGGAAGGATTCACTGGGCAACACCATTGAATATGAACCTGAATGGGAGGGTCGGTTGGCTTTTGGCGACCGTTGTGATGACGTGTGTGTTGATACTGACGGCGATGGTTATGGCGATCCTGGCTATCCAGAAAACGAATGCCCTGACGATAACTGTCCTGCTGTGTATAATCCTGATCAGCTTGACTCCGACGGAAATGGTATCGGTGATGCCTGTGACGTATCGTACGACGTCGTGGAAACCGACTCGGCTGACATGTATGCTGTTGTCACTGCAGACCTTGATCGTGACAATTACACTGACGTCGTCTACACCGGCAACAGCGCGCTGGGGTTGTTTGTAGCATACGGCACGCCGGATGATACGCTTGAAGACCCAGTCAACTATTATCCGGAAGTCGTTCAGGCCGATCTGGTTGTCGGTTTCCTCAGCTACGATACATTGCCGGACATCATTGCAGTCACCACCAGTCGCATATACCTGTTGATTAACCAGGACAACCGGCAATTCGACACCAGCTCTATAGCCTATCCCAAAGGCCGTCAAACAGAGCCGGTGGTGGCACTGGGGTATTTCGATGGTGACAACTTCCTTGATGTATTTGTCGGCCCCAGCACGGTTTACTACGGAGACGGCGCCGGAGGCATTTCCAGCAGTAGCACCTGTTCGTTCAGCGCCAGTGCCGCCAATGCCGCGGACTTTGACAGAGATGGACATGACGACTTGCTTATAGTTGAGGCGGATTCAGCTAAGATCATGGTGAATAATCAAGCTGGTGATTTCGAGAGAGCATCGGCTATGTTTGTTGGTCTAGCGTCGCTGGAGGTCTCGCCGGCCAACGGGGTGGTTGATCTGAATCGCGATAAACGGCAAGATGTGGTGGTCATTACCCCGGATGTCGATGCCAGCGGGCAAACGGTGGTGAAGGTGGCTATCGGTGACGGCTTCGGGGACATGACCCGTTCGGATAGTCTTCTGGTTCCAGGAATCGCTTACTATGTGAAATTGTCCGATATCGACCGCGACAACAAGCATGATCTTCTGGTCGCCAATGGTACAACACAAGAGCTGCTTCTCTACTGGGGCGACGGCAACGGTCAATTTTCGGGCCCAGACATCGTTCCCATTACTGAAACAGGAATTACATTTGCGCTTGCCACGGCGGATCTTGACCGTGACGGCCAACCTGATTTTGTCGCTGGGGCACTTGACGAGGGGACGATTATTCTCGGTTACAGCGAACTTCCGGACCAACCTGTCCTCGAGGACGAAATGGTAATCACAGGCTATTCCACCGTGACGGTTCATCTGACCAATCCGCTGGGCTACGAAATTTCTCGTGACTTCCAGACGGTCGCCGGTGGTGATGCATGGGAGGTCGATGTCGACGGTGACGGTACGCTGGACGAGCAGATTCTTGATTACAACCTCATGTATGGCGAATACATGATTGGCCTTGATCTCCAGCCGGGTGAGGATCCTGGCGGTGATCCAACATTCTCGTCAGGTATCCGCATCAACGGCTCCATTCAATTGATAATCTTTCAGGATTACGGCTTTGATGTCAAACGCTTGGAGCAAGACCCGGAAAGGTCTCAGAGTACCTATGTATTCCACTACACGGTGGAAGAAGTATCTTCGATGTTGCCACCCAACGGCATCCAGGCTCAAACGCGTCTACCCGGTTTCGCTTGGAACAAGCTTATCGATTCGACCGGAATCGAGAAGTACCATTTCCAACTCGATCCCTACTACGATTTCCGTGCCCCGAGAATCGACTCCGCCACAATCACCCAGCAATTCTTTATCCCCGAGCAACTACTCGGTGTCGACTCTGTTTACTACTGGCGGGTACGAGCTTTCGATGGCATCGGTTGGTCTGAGTTCTCCCGCACCTTTGCCGTCTACATAGCTGCTGAGGGATGTTGTAGGGGGTTGCGTGGGGACGTCGATGGGGCTGGATCAATAAACATTGCCGACCTCACATACCTGGTTGATTACCTGTTCCGCAGCGGACCACCGCCACCCTGTATGTCGGAAGGAAATATAGACGGTGATGAAGACGGGCAGGTCAATGTTGCCGATTTGACCTATCTCGTCTCCTACCTGTTCAGGGGTGGTGAGGCACCTGCTCCGTGTTGGTAAAAGCGACATCTATATCAAAGTAGAGCGACCCAGCACCACCAGTAGGGAAAGTCTCTCCAAGATTTGCCGGTCTGCCTCCGGTGGGCTATCGACGACAACAGGCTTATGGCACAGTCTCCTTGTTGTCTTGACATGTTCTTGTCATGTTCACAAGACAGCTGACCTACCTAATAATCGTCATTCCCGTGAAAACGGGAATCCATTTGAAGTGCGCCGGGTGGCATATACTGGATTCCTGCTTCCGCAGGAATGACATTTTCGTTCGTGGCCGGCAGATGTCTACATCTGCTGGCTCAGTTTACGCGGCGGATGAGGATATTCGCTGCGTACTGTATCCCAGTTTTACGAGATGGTCTCGTACTTTACATATGCGAAATTGTATGGTCCATAGGAAGGCCGTCCACAAGTATCTTGTAACAGTTTGATGATGTTGAGTCGAATCGACTGCACATCTTGTTCTGTAAGAGTAAAGCTCCAAGTCCTCTCAAATGATTTGTCAGGCTTAGACGTTCGGACTATAAACGTTAGTGTATATTTGCCTGCTTCCCAGTAACACTTACGATCTAAGGTTGTATAGGAACTCACGTGGAGGTGGTCTTGCACAAAAGTTTCGTAAAGGTCATGTAATCGATCCTCAAGTTCCGATGATGAAGATGCATGTTGTGACCAAAGCAGCGATAGTTCATCCGGCTTTAACTCAGTTCTTATTTTTGCCCACCATTCTTTGCTCACCTTGTTGATGACTTGCCGCATTTCAGACTGGACTTGCATGTCGAGGAATTGAATATTGAACCGACGTGGGGATGAAGTCAGTAACATAAAGCCAGAGGGAAGCTCAAGTGTTCCTTGCTGTTCCCCGCTAATTGCGATCTTTTCACTTCGAAAAATGCCCCATTCAAAGATGTGCTTCGAATGATCTTTTTGCTTTTCTAGTTCCAATTGAATGCCCTGAACAAACATGTCTCTATAAGAAGATCTCAGTGTACCATTTAGACCGATTGAGGGTCCGATCGTACTGAACCCAATTTCTATGTAACCGGTCTCATGGGTATCGATCCTACCCTGCCGAAAATATCGTTTCCATAAAGCCCATATATAGGGTTGAAGTAAAGCAATAGCGGCTACTATTAGTACTCCATAGCTGCTAATGAAATCCGCCAATTTACAACTTCCTTTCTGTTCCTCTTGAAAGGAAACAGGTTAAAACTACTCTGACCAAGAGAAATTTTCCAGTATTTACAACCCAAAATACTCCCCAAACTCAACCTGAAACCCTTTCGGCACATACTCCCCCTTCTCCTTGTTCAGTACATACTCACGGCTGTAGTCACCGGAGGCGATTTTGTGAAGCATCTCGATCAGGCGGTCGATTTCGTCCTTAGAGTTGTACAGGCCGAAAGAGATGCGCACAGCGCCGGGGAGGTTGGAGCGATCACGCTCCAGAATCTGCCGCACGACGGCCTCACCCTCTTTGTCACTTACCCGCAGGATGGATTTCACATAAGGCTGAGCGCAAAAACATCCCGCACGAACGCCAATAGCTCCCTCGTAGCTCAAAATCGCCGCCACCAGGGCATGTGGCAGGTCGCCAAAGTTGAACGAGATCACTCCCAGCCGCTGGGCGGCATTGGCCGGGTTAATGTCGCCGTACAAGGTTACTTCCGGTATCTGCTTGAGCTGCTGCAGGGCGTAGGCGGTCAGTTTCGCCTCATGCTGAATCATTGCCTCCCATCCCAGCGATTGAAAGAGTCGAATAGCTTTGCCCAGCGCCACCACCCCGACAATATCCGGGGTGCCCGCCTCTTCTTTTTCGGGAAGGTCGGTCCAGTAGGCATCCTCAAGGGTGACCATATCCACCACGCCGCCACCGACCGTCTCCGGATCGCCCTGCTCAAACGTTTCCTTGTCTCCGACCAAAATGCCCACCCCGAAAGGGGCATACATCTTGTGCGCAGAAAAAACCAAGTAATCAATCCGGCGCTTGTCGTCATGCGGCTTCATGTCAATCGGGCGGTGCGGGGCTAGTTGGGCGGCATCGATAAGGATTTTGGCGCCCACGTCGTGGGCTTTTTCGGCAAAAAAGTCGAGATCATTAATGTACCCGGTGACGTTGGAGGCCCCGCTAATAGCCACAAGTTTAATCCGCGATCCGAACACCGCTAGCTTGGACAGAAAATCGTATTTCGAAATCGTCCCATCATCGTCGAGACCAACATGCTCGACTTTCCCCGCCCGCCGCCAGGGCAGCTCGTTAGAGTGGTGTTCCATCAGCGTAGTCAGAATAATGTTGCCCTGTTTGAGCGGGAAACGGCGTGAAAGCTTGTTGATCGCCTCGGTGGCGTTCATTGAAAAAATCACTACCTGCTTGTTGAGATCAGCACCAACAAACTCCGCTACGATGTCGCGCGAGCGTTCGAATGCCCAGCTTGAAAGCTGCGACTTGAAGCCGGTTCCCCGGTGGACATTCGAGTACCAGCGCAAAAATGATATAACGGCATCGGCGATCGGCTGGAAGGTCGGGGTCGAGGCCGCATTGTCAAAATTCACATACCGTTTATGGCCATTCAGAGTTGGCACAACGGTATCCGTACCGATCAAAAGGTTCGGCAGATCGGTAATTGATATTTTGTGCTTCTGCAGTTCTGTATCAAGATGTATTGGCATTACTATTCTCCAGCATGACGTGAGTCTCTGGGAAATATAGAGAAGAATTTTGATAAAAGAAAGAAGAGGGGGAAGCTGTTTAGAGGTTTCTTATAAGGGAGAGATATTTATTTGCCCACAGTTCGCGGCGGTAATGCTTAAGAACATGCTGATGGTACGACCGCCCCAACTTCTCACCATCAATCTCCTTCGACTTCAGCTTCAAAATCAATTCAGCAAGCTTTTGCGGATCGTCAGTAGGAAACCACAATGCGCCCCCCGCTTTCTCCAGTTCTCGAACTGCTTCTCCATCACGCGAACCAAAGACAATTGGCCGCCCAGAGGCCATGTATTCATAGAGCTTGCAGGGAAATGTTCCCTTCGCTACCGGCACCTCTTTAACACTCTCAATAAGAACGTCTCCTGTCTGCAACAAATAGGGAATAGATTCTAAAGGCTGCAATCCGATAAAGCACACGTTCTTCAGCCCGTAATCACGAACCATGCCCTCCAGCACTCCTCTTTTCTGTCCGTCTCCAACGAAGACAAACTCGATATCAGGCTGGTCTACCAAGTGTCGGGCTGCTTCAATAACTGATTCAAGGGCGTGTGCCCACCCGAGCGTACCCGCATAAAGCACAAGAAACTTATCTCCCCAACCAAACTTCTTGCGAATCCCATCGGACTCCGCATTGAAGAATTCCCCGCTGACGCCTGATTTGACTGTGGCAACTTTGGACTCGGGAATACCAACACTTATAACCTGCTCTGCAAAACCATCAGAAACAGCCACTACGCGATCAGCCTTACGGTAGAGGAAGTGCACTACTGCCCTGATGACCTTGGTGAACAATGATGGCTTCAGGTTGCCGAACTGTTCACTGCACTCCGGCTGCGGATCACGGACTTCGATTACAAAACGCGTACGTTTTAATTTGGCCAGTATCCATCCGATGACAAGAGAGGTAACGGGCGGTGATGAAGCAAGAACTAAGTCATAACGCCCCTTCAGCCGGAAAGAATTGATTACCGTCGTTACCAAGAAAATAACGAACCCGACCATCCTCCTGCCGGGGTAGCGGTTAGAAGCGGGGAGAACGTAGCTGCGATAGACTTCTACCCCGTCTATTTGCTCAACATAAAAGAAATGCCCCCGGTACTTCTGAGGAACAACGCCGTCTGGGTAGTTCGGGATGGCCGTCATAACAGAGACGTGCTCTCCCTGCTGAGCAAAATAGCGAGCAAACTCAAAAAGGCGCCTGACGGCTCCTTTTTCCGGAGGGAAATGTTGCGTAATGATGAGAATATTCATAATTGTTTGTGGCCATACTACTTGTTTTCAAAACAATTGGCAAGCAATTTCTAGCTTGAGAAGACTTTTTGTTTGTCTTTCACCCAGCCTCAGGTTGACTATGGCGAAAATAAGTAGTATTGGAGTCAGTTATTATTGTCGAGTCCAATCGGAGAATAGACATGTAAAACTCAAATAAGCTTATGTGAGATATCGAGATGCGCAAGTTTTCAATTATAACGGTGTTTTCCCCAGTGTTGGCTTTAGTAGCTGCAATAACTGTCTGAGCCACTGATCCAGAGACGTATTTGAAAAAGCCCTCGACAAAGAATTCGTCTTTTCAAAGGGAAGCTGCTTGTTCACATGATGAAGCCTGACATAAAAAGTACCAAAAAAGCGGCCAAACCGACTGATGCCACCTCCAAAAAATTACAGAAACGATGCTTTCCTATGAAACAGCCTTCGGGCCGCATATCATTTGCTACAGAGCAGAAGAACGCTCAAGACCATTCAAAGGAAAGGTCCTAACTGACACCCACCGGTTGCCACTCAAGGATGTGATTAAATCGACCTTCTGGGCAAAGAATTTCTCACTCGGCAGGTATGAAACGATTTTTTCCTTTACCAGCATGACCCGGTGATTGGAAATCTCACGCGCAACAGTGACGTGTGGCAGGAAATGCTTGTGTGGTACGGGTAAGCCGAGGCGGGAATACAAACGGAAATACAACCTGGTGAGATGAGCGTTCTCTTTAACATACCAATAAATTACAGGGAAACGTGGGTAAAAATCACCAATTGAATTCAGCTCAATTAATAATGATGGTTGCCTTTCAGTTTCCGCTTTTATTATTCCTGTCAATTCATCAAGCGGCATCGTTGATTCAAAAGGAAAAACCAGCGTAATATGAGAGGCAACCAAGTTGTAGATCGGATCGTACTTCTCCCTTAGCGGAACGATCATCTCATCCAAATGTCGAGGTAAGAACACAACGACGGCATAGCGGTCTTGCCGCCGTTCTTCAAAGTCATGCAAGAGGTAGTCGGAATATGGAGTCACGTCACATTCTCAAGCTAACGGTAAAAGGAAATCTCAACCCTTCGGTTCTTAGCTCTTCCTTCCGCCGTCTCATTAGAAGCCACAAAGTTGCTTTCCCCGCGTCCAAAAACCTTGATGCGGTCCGCGGCAACATCCAGCACTACGAGGAAATCACGCACGCGCCGGGCTCGCTTTTCAGACAGAGATTTGTTGGCACGAGGCTTTCCTATGTTATCAGTATAGCCGTTTATTTCGAGTTTGATGTCAGGGACAAAATTCAATATCCGCGCCAGCTCTTTTATCTTCTTATGACTAATCGGATCAACCTCGAAAGAACCTGAAACATAGTCAATATTCAGCACTATCGGCTTGGAAAACATGTACAAGTCAATGCATCCATAACGGTCAACATCAACTCCGTACAGTGTGTTTGGGCAGTCATCAAGGCCATCGGGTACACCGTCGGCGTCGGAATCAACAGGGCAGCCGGAGGCATCAACCTTCGCCCCAATCTTATTGAACGGGCAGGCATCAAGGTAATCGGGAAGACCGTCAAAATCTGAATCGACCGGGCAACCGAATATGTCGACCTTCCCACACGCCTGACGGTCAGTATGCGGGCAATCGTCTCGTCCGTCACTGACCCCGTCCCCGTCCGAGTCAACAGGACAACCCAAACTGTCAACAATCGCTCCCCGCCAAGTAGCAAGGCATCGGTCACTGTGGTCCGGCACGCCATCACCGTCACTGTCACGCGTTTCATCTACAGGTTTTTTGACTTCTCTTGTTGTCGTTGCCCAGGCCTTTTCAGATTTCCATCTTTTCCCAAAATCGACCTGCCCAAACGAGAAGCTGATTGAAACCGAAGACCCCATCAGCCAGCGGGGACGAGATGAGTTGACATCAGCTTGAAACTCAGCGCCGACTGCCGTGAGGTAATCGGTACGGAGGTCCCATTTTAGAGACAAACTGCGCAAAAGCGCCAACTCAATACCCCCGGCAGCAGTCACGAATATCTCTGAGGCTGAAAAATCAACCGTCTCGTTCAACGCTCCTCGAACCTTTAAGGTGGTGTCGCTATGCGGGTCGACGAACTTCCAGATCATCAGCCCACCGCCGACGCCAACAGTCATGTTCACCGGGTTTTTCGGCGAAAACAGGTAGCGACTGGCCTGCACACCGATCCTGGTGGCCCTCCAGAGTCTGGTCGCATCGGCGTCGCCTCCGCCAAACGCAAAGCTGGAACCGGCAGTGGTATCATTGTACAGCTTGTAGGTACTGAGATCAAAATCAAACAGCCATCGATCGTAAAACCGATACGAAAAAACAGCGCCATATCCTTTCTGGAAGGTGAACTTGGCCGAGTCTCCTCCTGAGAGAACCGCTCCAACGCCCTTAAGACCAAGAGCATACTTATTGTCGTGGGCGTTGGCGGCGACCGACAGGGTCATTGCTGCGAGTATCACGAGGCAGCGAAGCATAATGAAATCACTCAAAAGCCAACGGGTGAAACTTCTCGTGGACGGCAGATGTCCACATCTGCCTCGTCCTCATGATATGGACCCACATCAATACAACTTCCTTATTTCAACACCAGTGTAATAGTGTTTGAGAATCTTATCGAAGGACCAGCCCGTCCGCGATAAGCCAATAGCCCCACACTGGCACATCCCTATACCGTGGCCGTAGCCTCTCCCATTGAGAGTGACCGTTTCGATATTCCCTTGACTATCACGATTAATGATGGCATCAAAACGATCGGAAGGCAATATCAAATCCGGATTAGATGTCCGCCCGATAACCCAGCGAATGCGGTCCTTCCGGAACTTGTAAACGTCAGTGTCGGTGTAAATCAGCAACAGAGCTACTCTGCCGCCAGGTGTTTTTTCAGCAACTTTCACATCCCGTATACTGCCGATTCTTAAATCACGACCGCGATCGCTGGCCAGGTACTGCTCAATCCGACCTCTCAACTGCGCTTCTGTGAATACTTCTTTCCACCGGAAGTACTTAGACCACGAACAAGCCTCACCGTCGTCCACTGCCTTCAAGTAAGGGATCTCTTTTCGATCCCACACATTGGAAATATTATCCGTCATACCGCCGCAAGTCGAATGGTAGTAGGCTTCAACAAGTTGGTCATGGTAAGTAATAACATCCCCGACGGTGGCATCTATTGCCTGATTGATCAATCCGTTTTCCACCCCACTCCCTTCATATACCTGGTCGATGATGCTTGCTTTCATGTCGTACGGTTCCCCCTCGTACTGCCGAAGGTGGGACATGGCATAGGTTCGAGCAGCTACTGCCTGGGCTTTGACGGCCTCAATTTCATTTTCAGTTCGCTTTCCAATCTCAGGTGGAACCACCCCCCGCAGGTAATCTTCTATATAAATGATATTAATTATGCGAGCAATATGTCCGAAGGGGAGTATTTTCAAAATTCCCCGAAATCTTTTGTCGTCAATGGAAGTCCATTTACCCCGACCGCGAGGGATAATATTGACCTCATCAACCTGCTGTTGAATGATAGTCCCGTCTTGATTTTCAACAGCAAGCCTCAAGCCTTGGGTTTTTACCTGCACGGGTCGCGTGGAATAGTAGACAGTCTGCTCTCCGCTGGTGAGGCATTCGATAGCAAAAGCTCCGTCGGCTGAAAGAACAGCCCGGTCGGAATTCTCTTGAAGGAGGACTCGCACAAAGGGAGTTCTGATAAAGGTACCGGCGGTTTCTTCCTTCAAGCTGGGTATCCTGGCACAGCTCCAAACCAGAACCATAAGGCACAGGCCGGTGCCAAGACGAGCGGCAAGCCTGGTAATGAATTTCAACTTCGATATTTCACTTTCTTTGTCACTCATATTCTCGAACGCACCGGCGGTTGTACAATTCTTCCCAGAATAGAGGAGTCGAGGCCACTCCTGTTTTTTCTTAGTACGCCCAAAGGTTCAGAACGCAGACATGCTTCACCCATAACCGCGTATGCCGCAGCTTCGATGAAATCAGCATCGATTCCCAGCACATCGCCCCGTTGAACCTCCATTTCACATAGTCGACTGCGAAGTCTGTTCACTAAGAAAATGTTCTTCCTGCCGCCTCCGGTCAAATACAATTTTGAGAGGCTTTTATCTCGGCGTACCAGGGGTTGAACCTTGCCGGTTATGGCGGTAGCGGTAAACTCCATGGCCGTGGCCAGGAGGTCCTCACCGGCCATGCCATACTGCCCGCCGAAGTCTATCATCCTCTGCACCATCTTAGCACCAAAAGTTTCTCTGCCGGTTGAGACGGTTCTACCGGAGAAGTACGGAGCGGCCAACAACTGCCTCAACAATCTCTGCGAGATCACTCCTTTTGATGCTTTCGCACCGTTCCTATCAAACTTCTCACCAAACAATCGCTGAGAGAAAATATCGCTGAGGCTGTTTCCGGGTCCGCAATCAGCGGCGCTCGCCTTGAGCTTCGAACTGTTGACCGGAAAATAGAAGTAGTTTGCCATGCCGCCAATGTTGACAATTAATCTTGGCTCATTGGGCGTAGAAAAGAGTCTTTGCATAGCACCGGTTGTTATCGGCGCTCCCTCGCCACCACCGGCAATATCTGCCTGCCGGAAATCACCTACCACCGTTCTTCCAGTAATAGCGGCTATGCTGTCAAGTGATCCGAGTTGCAGCGTACCGCTTACTGAGAATCTGCCGTATCGCTCTTTATCCGGAAGGTGGCGAACAGTCTGCCCGTGAGAAGCCACCACGTCCACTTGTATGTTGAGCTTGGCCAGTTTCCTGATGTATGTTGCGGCGGTACGACCAAAAAACTGACCCAGAAGGTTATCGAGATGTATCACAGTTTTCAAGTCAATCTTGTTGGAATCAGCCACTTTGAGTATCAGTTCCTGCAGCTCGACTGGGTACGGTTTGCCGGAGCTTGTGAGAAATTTGACCGCAGGACCTATCTTGGTTCGGGAAACCCGTATGGCCGCCATATCAAGACCGTCGGCTGATGTGCCGGAGTTGAGGCCCAGTAGAGTCAAGGTTTTTCTGTTTAGAGTTCTTGTCAGAGACATAGCCCAATACAATCAACGAAGCGCGTGGCTGTCCAGTTTGAATTTGGTACCCGCAATCCGCTCCAGCGAAAGCTCCATTCGGCGCTGAGATATTTCTCCTCGTTGCACGGCTTTGAGAAAATAATTGTATGCCTCGTCGGCTGCCTCTAAGTCCTGTCCGAACAACAGTATGTCATGTCCCGCATTGAATGCCGCCACCGCGCGCTGCCCGATGTGGCCCAGGGGGGATGCTCCAGACATCGTCAAATCGTCAGTGATGACCGGCCCATCAAAGGAAAGGCTCTGCCTTATCATGATGGACACAATCTTGCGCGATCCGGTGGCAATTTGTACATCAATATTCGGCACTCGAATATGGGTCGTCATGATAATATCAGCTCCACTTTGAACGCCGGCAGCAAAGGGTACCTTCTCCCTCTGTTCCCACAACAGCAGGTCGTACTCTACCATTGCTGTCTCGCGGTGTGGGTCTATCGAAGCGGCCCCGAGGCCGGGGAAGTGTTTCAGACAACTGAGAAGCCCGCTGCTTTTGGATATTCTTACGGTTTGCTCAACAAACGGCGCCACCAACTCGGCTGATTTACCAAAGCATCGATCTGTCAGGCACTGGTTCTCTGGGTTGAGGAAAATGTCGCATACGGGGGCAAGGTTCAAGTTGATGCCGAGCGATTCCATGAATACTGCCGCACGAGTGTAGTCTTCCTTGAAATGCTCAATCTCGCCGTTTCGTCCGTACACATAAGCAGCCCGGAATTCTGCAGGAGCTCCCTTGAGACGACAGATTCGTCCCCCTTCCTGGTCAATGGCAACAAAGGGCGCAGTTGTACCATACAGCGATCTTATTCTCTGGATATTTTCTTTCGCCTTTTGATGAGTCAAGCAGTTGTCCTCAAACAGAATAACACCTCCGATTTGTCGCTCTTCGAGGAAATCAAGAAAATCATTGGATGGCGTTTCTCCTCGGAACCCGACTATGAATAACTGGCCGATCAGCTTTATAATTTCAAACATACTCTCGTCCTTGCTATAGGTTTGTAACCACTACCTCTCAGTGTAGTTCTTTATATAACACATACATGATTCCTTCCTTCGCCTTTCGCTCGGTAAAGTGCCTGATCCGTTACCGACACGATATCTTCCTGGGACTTACCATTCTCAGGAAACGAACTTACTCCAACCGAAACGGTAATCCTAAGCTTGATGCCGTTTTCAGAATTGAAGACGGTGCCTTCAACCCGTTCACGGATTCGTTCCCCAATAACGGTAGCCTCGCGCTGAGGGGTCTGCGGTAAGATAACCACAAATTCCTCCCCTCCGTATCGTGCAAACATGTCCACATCGCGAACGCAGCTTATGATGATGCGCGATAGTTGCTTCAGAACGATATTGCCAACCTCGTGACCGTGGGTGTCGTTCAACTTCTTAAACCAGTCGATGTCCACCATAATCAACGAGAGGGGCAAATTATACCGAAGAGCACGCCGCTTTTCCTCCTGGAGCTTCTGGATGAAGTAACGATAGTTGTGTGCCCCAGTCAATTCGTCGATGATGGTAAGCCCTTCCGTTTTCTTATGCAATTCAGCGTTTTCCAGGGCCAGTGCAGCCGAGCGGGCAACAATAGACAACATCTGCACGTCTCGTTCGGTGAACTGGTCGACATTATTCGATTCCGCCGCCAGAACACCGATACTCTGCCCATGTGATGTCATGGGGACAAGTAAAACCGACCGGGCTTTTTTGCTCAGAGGCTGATAATCGTCACGGTTGACAATGTCCTTGATGCGAACCGCCTCGTCCATATCACATACTCTGCGAACCAGTTCCATCTTGTGAATATCAATGGCTTTGGGATGGAAATTGGTCCGGCCGGTCATCGAGCGGGTCCGGTAATAAAGGTTCCTCCACTTGTCTTTGAGAATCATGGCACAATATGGATATTGCAGGATACCGCCCATTATTCGCATCACTTCCTTGACAACGCCCTCGGTATCAAGGATTGAAGCCAGAATTCGCGAGTTCTCATAAATCATTTCAACCTGGGCTTGTGATTTTTCCAGCTCCGAGGTTCGCTTGTTCAAGGTGTCAAACAGCTTGAGAAGACGTTTTTCGGAGCGTCGCAGATAGTCGGAGGCGTAAGAAAGCGCTAGGTAAAAGACCAGCAGAAAGCCACAGCGCATTGCAACGTCAAACCCGTTCGCCAGCGTCAAATCCGAGTATATTGTTCCTAAATAGCAAAGCGAAATAATGACCGTAACCGTCAGTGAGTACCAGAATCTCAGAACATAAGCAGCCACTGCAATTGTAAGAAATAACAACAGGTAAAAAGGAGAATGCAGCCCTCCGGTATAGAGTATAAGTATGGGTGCAAGGATAATATCATAGATGATGGCTGACAGGTAGGCCAGCTTAATATCGAATCTTCCCTGGGTTGCGGCATAGAAAACAGCGAGGTGCGCCAAGAATGTACACAAGACCAAATAGAACAGATAAGAGTCCTGTGGAGAATAATCTCCAGCAAAGGTAAACCACCCTATACCAATGAGTGTCAATATCCGGGTCAACAGGTAGATGCTGTCAACGCGAGGGAGTAAAGTCTTATTTCTATCCAGAAAAAGCTTCATAAACAGTTAACCGGTTTATAGGCAGTATATCGGCTATTATGCAGGTCTGTTTATGAAACAAGAAGACTTAGCGGGAAGCTAAGAGAGCCACTGGCGTCACCGCTAGCGGGGTGAAACAAACTCATTCCTATGCAAGTCAATGAGTTAGGGATTATTTCGCCACGAAGATTGATCCTCGTAATGGCATCACCGCCTCTTTCGGCTCCCAGTCAGGATGTCAGGAGGCGCTCAGTTTCAATTTGGGATGCAAAAACTTTCGAGCTGATAGGGCCAAAACCCCCAGGGCAAGTAATAGCAAAAGAACATCGGTCGTCGCCAGCAGAATGTTTTTGTCGGGAATATACTTGACGAACAGAGAGTACACTAGTGAAGCAATGGTCGTGACAATCATCGCCATGGCGGGGATAATAGTAAACCAGTTCGGCTTGCCAGCTCTATGAAGCCAAGCGCTGACTGCAATCAGAGTCAGCGCAGCCAGAAGCTGATTGGTTGACCCAAACAGAGGCCAGATTAGCTTGTAGCCGTTGGTCATGGCGATCAAAAGCATAAGCAAGACAGAAAGTCCGGAGTTAAACCAGAATCTCATCATGAGCTTGGGAGGATGAGCGAAAACAACCTTCCACAATTCTTCAAAAAGATACCGATTCAGCCTTACGGCAGAATCCAGGGTTGTGATCAAAAACCCTTCGACCGTCAGAATACCAAAGACGGTGGCAATGGCTACCGGTATCCCGAGAGATCCGTTAAGCAGATGCCCCATTGACAATGCAAAGGCTAAAATCGGGTTGCCACCGCCGACTTGTGGCCAGGTAATAGCCATGTACTCTTTGAAGTTCAAAGAGGAACCGATAGAAATCAGAACGAGAACCGCCAGCACGCTTTCCAGCAGCATGCCGCCGTAGCCGACCGTTTTAGCCTGGGTCTCTCGCGCTAGTTGCTTTGACGAGGTACCTCCAGCGACCAGGGCATGAAAGCCGGAAATCGCACCGCAGGCAATGGTAATAAACAAAAATGGCCACACCGGCCCCATTTTTTGCGTCCCGACAGCAATATTAGACAGCGGTGCGGTCACAGCCAAGCCATGAAAACCTGCCACAACAATGCCGGCAATCATGGCTGCCATACCAAAATAAAGAATCTGCACGTTGACAAAATCTCGTGGCTGCAGGATGATCCAGACCGGCAAACCGCAGGCAAAGAAAGTATAAACAGCGATGACTACCATCCACCATGATGGAGACAGCGTCACCGGGTGATGAAAACCAAAGTAGATGGAGAAAGCGCCGACCACGAGGGCAATCAAGTAGGCCAGCCAGGTTTTCAAGTTCTTCCTGGTTACCAGATAACCGAGAAATGGCGCTAATAGCGTGATCACGATCACTGAGGTGGAAGCGATGCCACCGACGACTCCGCATTGCTGACCGTCGACTATCTTTGTTCCCAGCAGTGTCTGACCGGGACCGAGTCCCAACCTTTCCAGTGGCCACAATGACGTCAACGACACAGCGGTAAGGGAGAGGAAAGCGGAGGTAACTAAAACGATTAAAATAATGGTGAAGATAATAAAGAGTAGAAATCCGGTCGGCCCCAGCGACTTGCGGGCGATTTCAGCCATGGAACTGCCCCGCTCGCGGATAGAGGCAAACAGCGCGACAAAATCATGTACGGCGCCAAAAAAGATTGCCCCCAGCACAACCCACAACCAGGCCGGACCTATGCCGTACAGGATACCCAGTGCCGGACCGACAATCGGGCCTGCTCCGGCAATTGTAGAATAATGGTGAGCAAACAAGACTGAAGGCCTGGTTGGGACATAATCCTTACCATCGTTGATCTCCACCGCGGGTGTAGGGCGAGTAGCACTTTCACCAATCGAACGGGCTACGTAACGTGCATAAAACCGGTAAGCAAGAATGTAACAAACCAGCGCAGTCAAGAAGTAAACGAGGACATTCATTGCAGCTTGGTCTCCTAAACAGTCAACTCATATTTTGGAGTTGTTTAGGACAATAATAAATGGGATCTCATCCCCTTGTGCAAGAGGAGATATTTATAGGCACATAGGCCGGGCACCAGCTGACTACGGCAGTCAGAATGGACAGCAATTCAACCAATCCCCACCAGCTTTTGAAGAACACCCCAGCAGCGATAACAATCAAGCCCATAATCACCTTGATTATCTTGTCAGTTTTCTCTACATTACACTTCATTTGATCTTCTCCCTTCAAAGGTGATCCGTTTATATGCTTAATAGTGTTGCTCCTCTCATGGGTTCCGATAAGCTATGGTACACAACTTTTTTCAGTGGTTTTTGGCAGTTTTAACAGATAGATTAGGCAACTGAGTGTGCATTATTACGTAAGCTTAAAAGTAGAGAGGAGTGAAATGCCTTTCTCACGAGATAGTTGCTCTTTATATTATATGATAATTCTTATAGCCGCTTCTCTGCTGATTGCTGCTGGCGCTCAAGCCACAAGTGTTGAAAGCGGCGGTGATATCCATATTTCCAACCTGCATCATATAGAAGACGACCTCTATATTTTTGGCTCGAATGTCACTGTTGATGGCCGTATAGACGGTGATTTGGCAGTTGGAGCGTACGAATTTTACTCGAACGGTGAGGTGACCGAATCGGAAAATGTTTTTGCCTATAAGCTGCACCATACCGGAACTGTCGGCAATTCCCTCCGGGCTTTTGCCAATACCGTTATCATCGACGGCAAAGTTGGCCGATCTGTGATGCTTTTTGCCTATGACTCTCATATCGATGAAGGAGCCGTGATCGAACGGGATGTAAGTATTGCAGGGTATTCTGTACATGTGGATGGTGTGGTAAAACGAAATGTAGAAGTTAACAGCGATAGGATTTTCATCTCCGGAGACATTGGAGGAAACGTCAATCTTGTTGGTAAAGAGATTACCATATCTCCGCCGGCTGTCATCAGGGGAAATCTAACCTACACGTGTAAGAATGAAGTCGCAATTGATACCGCTGCCGGAGTGAAGATTCTCGGACAAACCCAATGGAAACAGCCGGAGCAGGAACCTGAGGAAGACAGGGGCGGTGCCGGCCTTAGAACAGTGACGCTCAAACTTGCCAAAGTCCTGGCGGCTTTCCTGTTTGGAATAATCGTTGTTTATCTCTTCAGGCGTTACGCCGAGGAATCGTTCCACCAACTGCAAACGCGTTTTCCCGTTTCCATTGCAACCGGGTTTTTATCACTTTTCATCCTGGTAGCAGCGGTGCTGATTTTGGTTGTTTCGGTCGTCTTTCTTCTTGTTGGATTGGCTCTGATATCGGGTAAGCTGGCGCTCCTGGGGGCTCTCGTACTGGTACTGTCAATGCTGATGGTACCTATCACCGCTTTCATGACTGTCTCCGGAGGGATAATCCTTTATTCAGGCAAAATCCTGTTCGCTTTCCTGGTCGGGTATCTTCTTTTGAGAGTGTTCAAGGCAGACGTTGTTGTAATGAGAAAGACCCAGCTATTGGTAGGATTGATAGTGCTGACCCTGCTTTTTTCCGTGCCCTATGCAGGCTTTTTGATCTACCTGCTGGTCAGCATAGCGGGAGCAGGAGGGATTGTGCTAGGGATTAAAAGTTGCCGGCCCGGTTTGAACCGGTCCATAAGCAGTGACGTCTCCGGAGGAAGTTCAGAGCAATAGACAATACTATTAATATCCTGCCCACGCCCCCCTCTTCCTGGGATCCGAAGCTCCTGTCATCAACCCCCTTCCATCTATATAAATCGCCTGCAGGTCGCTGTAAGGCTCGCATTCTTCTATATTGTGTCCATATCTGATCAGCTCCTGCTTGATATTGATGTCAAATTCCCCTCGCTCCAGATAGATCTTATCCGGTAACCACTGATGGTGAAATCGCGGCTGTTCGACCGTTCTGGCCAAGCTCAAGTCAAAACGTGTAAAGTTTATGATCGCCTGGGCCACTACGGTAATTATTCGTGAGCCGCCGGGAGCACCTAGGATTAGATACGGTTTCTCCTCCCAGAGAGTGCTGCTGGGCGCCCGGTCGGTCCCAATCTCGATAACCTTCAATTTCTCACGCTTGAGCACAAGTGTGGGGGACATCGATGACAGCATTCTCTTGCCGGGTTCAATCTTGTTAGCCTCGCCACCAATAAGGCCATAAGTATTGGGATGTCCCGGCTTGATAGAGAAGTCGTCCATCTCGTTGTTCAACAGGAAACCGGCGCCATCGACAACTAACTTGCATCCATACGCCGTGTTCAGCGTGTACGTAATAGCCACCATATTCCCCTCGTTGTCGCAGATTGAGAAATGGGTCGTCTGCGGCGACTCTTCACTTGGAGGCGCTCCCGGGGTGATAAGTTCTGACGAGGTGGCATGTTTTTCATTGATTAAGTTCCGTCGCCGATCAAGGTAGGTGCTGTCAAGCAGGCCCGCGGGGATATTGTAAAAATCAGGATCTCCAATGTGAGCAGAGCGATCCGCAAAGGCCAATCTGGCAGCCTCGCAGAAGAGGTGAATATACTCCGGAGACATTGGCGTGAATGTGGAGAAATCGTATGGTTCCAGCAGTTTGAGTATCTGTCCCATGACAATTCCACCCGAGCTGGGCGACGGCATAGCGTAAATATCAAGAGAATCAAATGAGAAATGAATGGGGCGGCGCCATACTGGCTTATAGGATGACAGATCAGATTCACTTATCTGCCCCCCATGCTTATGCATGCATGCGACAATCTTCTCGGCAACTGACCCCATATAGAAACCATCCTTCCCCTCAGCGGCAATGAGGTAGAGAGTCATCGCCAGGTCCTTTTGGAACAATCGCTCACCGGCTTTCAGGCTTTGCCTTTCGGGGGAAAATATTTTAGCGGTTTCATCAAATGCGCTCAGTTTTTCTCGGTACTTCTCAAGCGACTTTGCGAGATAACTGTCGACAACAAAACCGGAATCGGCCAGCTCAGCAGCAATGCCAACTAACGTGTCCCACGGCTTCGAGCCATACATGTTCCACAGATCGTATAGCCCTGCAACAGTTCCCGGAACGCCACAGGCTCGGGCGCCAAAGGTAGAAAGGTCCGGTATGACCTCCCCTTTATTATCCAGATACATGGTTTCAAAGGCTGCCCGAGGCGCTGTTTCCCTGAAATCCAGCGCCATAATGTTGCCCGTCTTGCCGTCTCGGATGAGCGCAAAGCCCCCTCCTCCAAGGTTTCCGGCCTCTGGATGTACGACTGCAAGAGTGAAACCCACCGCCACAGCTACGTCAAAGGCATTGCCACCCTTCTGAAAAACATCCAGCCCAACTTCTGTTGCGATAGGGGCAGCCGTTGCCAGCGCTCCATGCTCGTAATAGTGAGCAACTTCCACACCGGAACATCCGACAAGCACATTGATAAAAAAGATCGCCTGGAGAATCAGGCGATACCCGGGTTTGAGAAGCTGGCCATTTCTCTCTCGGTTCATAGCATCGAATCAGTTACTACCGTCTCTCCACCAGGAAAATGATCCCGTCCGGCACCCTGATGTTGAGCGCAATACCTTCTTCCAGTTCCTTAGCGGTGATCTTGAGCGGCTTGTCTTCCTCGCCGCCGAACAAGTCAGTCAGTTTCAACTTTGGAGCTTTGAACCCCGCTTTTTTAAGATTGGCTTTGATTATAATCTCTTTTTGAGTTGACTCAAAGCCATCGGACAACTCTCCGGGTGGCGGTGCCACAACAAACAACAGACCCTTTTTCTCTCCTAATTGGAAAGAAATATCTACCGAGGGGTCACTGCAGTAGAGGTATGATGTGATTTTCTCCGTCGAGAGAACCGTTTCGACAAAGGAAAGTTTCTTATGATTCCCGCCCGAAGCAATATCAAAGGCAAAGAAGTACAGGTTGCCCTTGAACCGGGATGATGAGACTCCAACCAGTTTGGCACCGGACTTAGCAATTTTTCGGACTTTTGAGTCATCCGTAGTACGGATGGAACCATAGATGTGGGTTGGGAATTCTCCCCATTTGTGAGTGACGGTGCCGATACGATAGTCAACGGTTGTCTTAATCCGAAAATGATTGGCCAGGATCTGACAATCTTTAAAGTTCTCGTTGTACTTCGGCATCAGCCCACACACAATAACCGTCACCCCCGCCTTTACGAGTGCTATGATGGCTTCCTGGTCACCTTCGGCCATGACCTCGGTCGAAGGGATAAACAGCAGCTTGTACTGTTTCAGTGAATCGTAATCTCGATTCTCCCGCACGCCAAAATTGAGTTTCAGGCGCATCAAGTCACGGCAAAAACCTCCCATGGATTCATCGAGGAGTCTTTCAACGTAGGTGAAGACCTTTTTACCGGAAGTCAGGCGCAACCAGGAATACAAGCGGTTGGCCACCACCGCAATATCGGCTGTCGATTCCATTTCTTCCAGACCGACTGAGGAAACTGCCAAGTTGAACCTTTTAATAATTTCGTACCCGTCGGAAACGGTCCCGTCATTATGAAGCGGAGCACCATACCAGTGGTCACGGTCCACAAACATATAGTGATTCACTCCCTTGAAACCAGCCGACAAACCGGCAGCGAGATAAAAACGACGGGTATTGTTTCTGATTGGAGCAACATTCTCTTCTCTTTCCGGGTTGGCTGCCGCGGCTCCTGATATGAAAGAAGTAGCAAAGGCAAACCCATACTCAGATTTTAAGAACCGGGCCTTGACAGACATGTCAAAATAGCTCCCGTCCGGAAAGACATTGGTGCCCAAAAAAGGCGACCTGTCCTCAGGTACTAAATTGAATGCCGGCAGTAAATCGCCCGGCCGGAAATACAAAGAACGGAAAATGAGAGGCTCTACAGTGTAAGACGTAAAAACATCTTCCATCGTCTCAAGATAAGTGTTCAGGATGAACTGTCGGAATTTGAACCAGTCGATCACCTTGGGGTAATTTGTGAATTCCAATTCCCTGAACTTGCGAGGTGGTTCGACGTCGTCAAAACCAGCATGATTTTCCTTGTATTGAGCGTTAAGTTTTTTGACATCGCCGTAAATCTCTTGCAAAAACGAAGGATAATACTGCGCTAATACATCCGGGTTGTAGTCGGCGCTGTCCGGATCTAAAAGGCATCCAAACGAGGTTTCATAGTCCAGTTCCACCATAAAAACTGGCCCCCGGGGATGAACGTAGTTCTTGGTTATCTTGATGAAGGCCTTGAAATAGTTCTTGAGATGAAACTGAAAATTCCGGTGCATGTAACTGGGTAAATAACCGCTTTTCACCCCGTAGTCGTCAGCCAGCCTTCTCTCCTGTCCGGAAGCGTCCCGGGCAAATATCTTTAGGTCATGGTACAATGATTTCGGCAGCCCACCGTTTTCGAGTTGCCCCGCTACCCAGGGACCGGGGCGTAGAATCACCTTGAATCCAAACTCTCTAGCCAACTCAAGATAGACAACGAGATCCTTTTTAGGATCGCTAAAGCCGGAGAAGTCAATATACTTGTTTTCATCTTGATGAACATTCCATGGTACCGCGGTCGCAATGATTTTGAATCCGGCCCGCTTGATTCTCTCAAAACAAATTGACCAGTACCGTTTCTCGATCCTGAAATAGTGAAGTTCCGCCGAGAAGGGATGATAGGTTTCCTTACCTATTGAGAACTTATTGCCGATGATACCTAACATATAACGCCTTGTATTTCAATAAGTTGCACGGTTTAATAATGTCCATAAGACTATAATTATACCTTACATTCCCTCAAAAGTCAACAATAAAGATGTAACCTATGCTTATACAATGACTTAAACAGTCACTGCTACGCCTGGAACCGATTTCCTGCCAGGAGGAATGATCCACTCTTTGGAGGAGAAAGCGGTGAATCACCGCAAGTAAATATTATATATACAGTTGCAACTTACTATTAAACCCTTCTGACTCCACGGACTTGCTTGTCAAAATTGATAACTTGCTGGCAATTGACAGGTTAGAGCAGCCAGCGACCCGGTCAAACTAGTTGATATTGTCCTACTTCAACAGTAACATCTTCTTGGTCTCGATGAAATCGTCAGCTGCAAGCCTATAGAAATAGATACCAGTAGCCACTTTCGACCCATCGTCAGATGTTCCACCCCAGTCTACAATATAGCTGTTAGGCGCCAGCTCTTTATCCACCAAAGTCGTGACCTTCTGGCCGAGAATATTGTAAACCGTGAGCGTCACATGCGATCTAACGGGAACTTCAAAGCTGATCTCCGTGATCGGGTTGAATGGATTGGGGTAGTTTTGGCTAAGAGAATATGTCCCGGGTAAGGATGAACCGCCAATAACTGTCACATCGGAAGCGTCCTTGACAACGACTTTCCCATTCCAGTGGGGAACAAAGTCTCTCTGGTGAAGGGTATCGTGCACGGTAAAGAGAAGGTAGTTGGACGGAGGCACTAATGTTGAATCGACTACAATTGAGTCCGTAGCGCTCCAGCTTGACAAAGTGAAGTAGTAGGTTGCCCAGAGACATCGTTGAAGTGTTGGAGGGACACCCTGGGCAGTTTGAGCATACCCTCCAAAGATGAATTGTCTGTAAAAATTACTACTGTCTATATCATCTCCCCTATAGAAGAATGGTCCCCCATCAAAACCTAAATCGGTTAAGTCCGAAGGCTTGGCACTATCTAATTGTAGGTTCGGATTGTCCCAGTAAAAACCCGCCGTTGCACCAGAAACTGTGGAATCATTATAAACGTACAATTCCAGCTCAACATTAAGCTGATTATTAGAGCTGTCCGGTTGCACGGAAACTACCAATTCAACAGTATCTCGAATCCCTGGGTCCGCCTGGTCGTATTCTTTAACCTCTATTGTAACATCTTCACAGTCAGAAAATTCCCCGTCCCAGGCACAAAAAGTAACAACATATGTGTCAGCTTGGGTGAAGTTCGGAGTCCAATCGAAAACGCCAGTGCCGTCTCCATTATCTGTAAACGCGTCGCCCGGAGGCAAGCTACCATGTACATACCAAATAGCAGGGATGGTTCCGTCCAGATCACTGGCTGTGACAACAAAGGTCAATTGTATGCCTTCATAAGTACTCTTCGACCCAATTGGATTAAGCACCGGTGGCTCGTTGGCGACTACAGGCGCAACCGCAA
>CAZYRH010000004.1:0-38807 GCA_964650395.1 uncultured Ignavibacteriales bacterium | reverse complement strand
AAATCGGGGCGACTGGATTTGAACCAGCGACTCCTTAGTCCCGAACCAAGTGCGCTACCAAACTGCGCTACGCCCCGATCTTATAGCTTTCGAATATTACTGATAGTGTAATATTGCCATATTGTCAACCTCTTTTGCGCAGTGCCCAATCACTACCATACCTTTTCAAACTTCAAAACGCGCCTCTTGTCACGTCAAAATCTCAATTTCAGTTTCCCCAATCTCTCCAGAGAATCAGTATCGGTGAAATTCAATTTCAAAGGAGTGATGGAGACAATCCCACGTCGTACTGCTTCGAAGTCCGAACCTTTGGTCCTTTTCCAGGTGGCATGGCCACCTATCCAGTAGTAGGCTTTACCTCTGGGATCGGTCTTATGAATTACATAGTCTTTGTAAAGCCTGGCACCCAACGTAGTAAGCTCATATTTTCGATAAGGATGGCCGTTATCGAGGGGTAAATTGATATTCAAAAAGGTAGCCGGATCAATCCGAAGCTGATCATAGTATGAGACCAATTTAAATACGAATCTAGCGGCCCGTATCATTGGCGTTCCCGGCTCAAAATTCGCCATCGAAACCGCTATAGACGGTATTCTCAGAATCGATCCTTCGATAGCCGCCGCTACCGTGCCGGAGTAGGTTACGTCTTCCCCCATGTTCACTCCATGGTTTATCCCAGAGATAATCATATCCGGTCTTTTCCGCTTGAAAAAGAGCTGAACGGCTAACATGACGCAATCCGTTGGGGTGCCGTCAACGACATAGCGATGCGCATCCAATTTGTGTACACGCAAGGGCCGGCTCAAAGTAAGTGAATGGGAACTGGCCGACTGCTCCCGATCAGGAGCAACAATAAACACCTCAGCCGTTTTCTGCAGCTCCTTGTACAGGGCATTGATACCCTCTGAGAAATAACCGTCATCGTTGGTAAGCAGTATGCGTTTTTTCCTATACATTCGGTACGTCAATCCCCTGCAACCGCATCAGCATGAATAATTGACATCGATGTCGGGTCTGGTGTTCAACCACATGCCCCACCAGCCAACTTTGAGTAAGATCTTTAATTGCTGTAAGTAACTCGGACCACACGGTGAAATATGTGGAGAAAAGATCTGATAGTTTCATAAAAAATAGTCTAACTTAAGGAAATTCAAAAAGCAACTACCTGCCACTACTCTGTGACCCCGGCGGATTATTGTGATCGGCAGATGTCCACATCTGCCCTTTTTCGGTGCCGCACAGCTTGCTGTGCGTGGCATCAATATCACGAGAACAATCTACCTTATTCGAGACTACCCATAGCGAGCTATGGGGCACCCGGCTGACCGACTCTCTTACTCGATGGTTATTCGTTGCCCTAATGCTTTTAGAAACAGCCGTGTAAGCGATTCGCCGTTCAGCAGCAGAATTTCGTGTCTCTTTGCCAGTTCCTTCGCATCAGTTGTGTAACCATCGGCTAGCGAGATGACACAGCCATCTGCAGCAGGTTCGTCTTTCATCATTTGAAGTAGCTGTTTAACAGCGTTGTCGTTGGTGATACCGGTATGTTTCTTGATCTGAACGAACAAAGTTACCTGGCCGCTTTCAAAGGGAGAGATATTGGATCGCTCCCGGATACATCTGAGATCCACGTCACCACCTTCCTTGTTGTAAATATTTCTGCCCTCGATTTTGTACCCTGACTCAGTGACCAGATACTCACAGACCTTCTCAAATGATATGGGACCAATACTCGGACTTATCTCACCCAGGCGACCCCTTAGAATCTCAAGCAATTCTCGACTGAGAGACTCAAAGTAATCATCAATACTGGATCGAGGAAACGTAATCCCAGGAGATGAGTTAAGTTTATCGATGAGTTGCCTAAAGATTCCTTCAAACTCCTCTATTGGTAAGACAGGTAATCTCAACGATTGGAGCTTACCGTACCAAGGCGCAAAAAGACTATGGTAGATGCTGACGTTACCATTCAGGCCATATGACGCTTTCACTCGCAACTGGTTGTTCAAATGGAAACCATCAGAGTCCAAATATAAGTAACAAGTTGGGAAATCGTCATCGACGATGTGCACGGAGACTTGGCCATCCTTGGGCAGATGAGGTGTGACGAGGAGGTCATCGTCACGAAAACTCTTTATTCTGGATAGATTTGTTGGAAGTCTCGTACTGGTAAGGTCGTAAGCTTTTCGGCATGCCGTTACGTAGTCCTCTCGCTCGAGGCTCAATTTCCCTTCCGTTCCCCCTCCCCATCCTTGGCACAAGAGCTTATTCTCTCGAAGCCGGCGAAGGACCTCGTCACGATTGTCTCTGTCGATGCGGAAGTTGTAAATCATGGATTCCCCTTTCCACCGTTATCTTTGGTTTATGCAGTTTCTTCATAACATCCTTGGGCTTCGAAGCTGCAGTATAAGACGCCCCAGGTGCCCCATAGCTTGCTATGGAAAGTTTCAAATAATAGTAGCCGTTCATTAATCATCTATACCTCGCTCAGCCCCGCCAAAGGCGGGACGCAGCACCGAGATAGGGCAGATGTGGACATCTGCCACCCACATGCTAATCAGCGCGCAGCTTTTTCGTGCGTCCGGTTGAGCGGTTTGTTAGGCCGATAGATTTCCGTGCCAAATTTATAAGGGATCGAAGGGCCTCATTTACAGCCTTCTCTGTGGGAAATGCTTTGGCCACATCTGGGCTTAGGAGGACAAGATTAGTTCCCTTTTGGTAAGATTCAAAATACTTACCTCGAACACCCTTCCCAAGGTCCTCACGGTGATACTCGGGACGCAGCTCTTCAAACTTAGCCTTCTTCATATATTCTCCTCTCCTTGCGTGTCATAAGACGCGCACTGATGATCCTTACGAGATCACCACGATCCGTATGCGAAACGACGAGCAACCGGTGGTGTCTGGAAAGACCAAAAGTGATATAACGGTGCTCGTTTACAGAGTGATCGGGATCAGCAAAGGTAATGGCCAAGGTATCCCCAAAAAACGTTGCGGCCTCCTGAAAAGAAACTTTGTGCTTCTGCTCGTTTGCAGCAGCTTTTTGGGGATCCCAATCAAATCTCATTCTCTCACTTTCTTAGCTATTATATAAAATATATCAGAAACCCGGCTCTTTTTTAGGTACAATATAGCAATGTCGGGGAACAAGTCCAGCACGATTTTCTTTCCGAGCAGGTAAGTAACTCAGCTGGAAAGGCCGCCGTAGAGGGGCCTTTGACCTTCTTTTCTAAGAGAACGCCTCTTCACGCCCACACCCGTTTGAAGATTTGTTTTATAAAGCGGAGAGTATCGACCAGGGGGTTGATGTAGGAATGAGACCCCTCGTAAACGGTCGAAATATGCGCTTCCACTATGGGACAGCCAAGGGCTCCGGCCTTAAACAGCATTTCCGACTCAAAATCATAATTGACCGTTTTGAGTTGAATAGCTCTCAGCACACTCGTCGGGGTCAGTCTGAACCCGGACTGACTGTCCCTAACTCGCTGGTTTGAAAAAATTGATATGATTATAGAGGTCAAGTTGTTTGTCAGCCATCGGGCAAACGGCATTTGTCTTAGAGTAATATGGCGGGTGCCGACTATTACCCGCTGCCCATTGTCAAGCGCAAAGAACCGAGGGATCTCCTCGGGGAGATGCTGCAGGTCGGCATCGATGGTCAATACGGAACGGTAGCCCTGGCGGATGGCGTACTCAAAGCCGGCCATCAAGGCTGCTCCTTTGCCGCGGTTTTGTCGGAATGAGACGTAGTTGACATTGTTTTCTTTCAGTATCCTGAGGGTACCGTCGGTAGAGCCATCGTCAACGATGAGAAAGTGTTCTTCGCAGACGTACTGCCTTAGTCGGGTGAGCAGTTCGGGAAGATACCTGGAAGCATTGAAGGCGGGCACCAGCACCAGGGTAGTGTATTGATTTAACTCTGACATTTCTCTTTAAGAAAAATGGTCGGAGCGAGCCGATTTGAACGGCCGACCTCTCGCACCCCAAGCGAGTGCGCTAACCATACTGCGCCACGCTCCGACCAAGAATCACAGGAGGTGCTTCACTTAAATCTACACAAGAAATAACGATACTCAAGAGAAAAATTTCAGCAGGTCTTCAATATCTCTTTTGATTTGACCAATGATTGTTCGAGCTTTGGCTGAGCTGAGCATAGCCGTTTTTTCAACACCCGGCCGCTTCATCATCAGTTTGGTTCGAGCCCCAGCGATGGTCAGCTTTTCTTTACTTCTCAGGTATTTGATACGATTAATCAGCTCAATATCTTTCTCAGTATAAATCCGATTCCCGCCTCGATTCTTCTTGGGCTTGAGAACAGGAAATTCCTTCTCCCAATATCTAAGGACATAAGGTTCAAGGCTAGTCATCCGGGCAACCTCGCTAATCGAGTAATAGAGTTTATCGCTGTGGCCACTTTTGCCCATCTTAAACCCTTTCCGATCGTTTCCTTATCACCACCATATCTCTGCTTTCAACTCCCTTCCCATCAGCTCTTCAATCGCTGCCTGTGGGGACTTACCCCTAAATAGAACCTGATACACCTCGGTTGTTATCGGAATCTCAACTTGAAGGTGACCGGCTAATTTAAAGGCCGACCGGGTGGTTTCCACCCCTTCAGCCACCATGCACATCCCGGCCAAAATGTCGGCAAGCTTTTCTCCCCGTCCGATTCTTTCCCCGACGTAACGGTTGCGACTGTGCCGTGAGGCGCAGGTAGTTACCAGGTCTCCTATACCTGACAAACCTGCAAACGTCTCCGCTTTTGCCCCCATGGCCACCCCCAGCCGGGTTATCTCTGCTAATCCCCGCGTGATAACGGCCCCCTTGGTATTGTCACCCATCCCTAGCCCATCAGCAATGCCCGCCGCAATGGCAATAATGTTCTTCAATGATCCACCCAGTTCCACACCAACCAGGTCATTACTTTTGTACACCCTGAAGGAGCTGCTGCTGAACACCGCCTGAATTTTCGTAACAAATTCGTCGTCACAGCCGGCGGCTACTACCGCCGTCGGCATGTCAAGCGCCACTTCTTCCGCATGAGAGGGACCTGAAAGGGTAATCACGCGTTTATGAGACGGCTGGAGCTCATCAGCGATTACTTCCGACATCCGCTTTAATGTATTTGTTTCTATCCCCTTGGCCAGATTGACCAGGCCAACTTGAGGATCAATCTTCCCCCGCAACTGTCCCAACGCCGAGCGGAGAAACTGCGAAGGGACAGCCAACACAATCAGCCAACTGTCTCCGATGGCATCAAATAGGTCATTGGAGAGGGTTATCGATGCCGGTAATTTGAACCCTTTGAGTTTCTCGGGCTGCCCCCGAAACTTCAACAGCTTTTCATATTCAACCCGATCATACTCCCAAAGAGTAACAGCCATCCCGTTGTTGTGTAAAAGGCGAGCGATCGCCATCCCCCATGAACCGGCCCCAAGGATGGTCACCTTTTCAAACATGAGAACCTTCCTTACTCGACTTCGACGAAAAGGAAAACCTGTTTTCAGTACCGGAAATCAAACGACCTATGTTCCGGCGATGAGTTATGACAATTAAAAGAGCAACTGTGAACGTAAGGTATACATAAATAGCTGCTATTTCATAAGCCATCAGGTACCTCTCCACAACAACAAAAACAAAAAGACTGACGGCGCCTGCCATAGAACCTAAAGACACAAAGCGGCTCGCCACTACCACGACAATGAATATAACAAAACCAGCTAAAGTCTCAAGTGGTAGCAAGATAATCATTGCGCCGAGAGCGGTATTCACCCCTTTACCTCCCCTAAAGCCGAGATAAACCGGAAATACATGGCCGAGCACCACCGCAAGAGCACCCACCACCAGAAGTGCATCACGGGAGAATAAGGCAAGATCGAAGTGGCCGGCAAAATATCGTGCGACAACGACAGCAACAACCCCTTTCCCAACATCACCAAGGTACACCCAGATCGCCGCTCTGAAGCCGGCCACGCGATATACGTTGGTGGCGCCAATGTTGCCGGAGCCTTGGGACCTGATATCCTTTACTCCAAAGATGCGGCTTACGATGAAGCCGAAGGGAATACCACCCAGCAAATAAGCGATAATGATCGGAATTAGGGTTAAAATTATGCTCATACCTTTTCGACAACACCCGCATTTCTAATTATTGACACGTCAAACCGAACAGTCTCACTTTGGCTTTTCAGATCGGGTTCCAAGCGGAATCCATCTGCGGCGGATGGGGCAAGAAACCCGACATTCGCTGCCTAAGTTGTTGTCGGGTTTTTCATCTTGTCCGCACGCCAAGGCGCACTTTCAGCCTGCAATGGAATCCATTCAGAATCCGACCTATAACTATTCTGAGCAACTTTACCTTTTTAAGAATACATAAGAATATAACTGATAAACTCTACTCTACCAAAATTGAATCATCCACGGTTGTGGAATCTTCAATGTGCCTGGCCGGCGCCAACTCCTCCAATTCTGGAAAATACTCTGTCATAGCCCGGACAAACTCCTCCGCTTCCGCGGAATCTACTTTTTTGTCAGACATAATCCCCTGAACCGTCTGGATAAGGCGTTTGTATTTATCGTAGTCGAGCTCTTTTTCATTCAACTCATTCACAAATGCATCTGCAACAGCATTAACCTTTACAGTGTCAACTCCCTCTACGGGAGTATTATTCAGTTCTGCTTTAATGCTGTTTACCAGAGTTACCGCACCGTACTTAGCCAGCTCGTCCTTTTTGAGATAACAGGTAATGCCAGCAATAACCAACAGCAACACCAAAACGCCGACAACAATCAGGGCTATCAGACAGCCCTTCGACATACCTCTTTTTTTTTGAACTTCCTGATTCATATTCCCTCACTTGCAGGTTATGTTGTACTTCCGTGATTTAGAGTAAATTCCAGCCATCACTTCACGCCATCATTTAGTGTTACGAGTTATATCGTTATTATATTGCTATATAGTGAACTGAAGATCGAATGGCAAGAAGTTAAGACGATAGAACTTGGAAATGTGGGCTTAATGTCAAGGCGCATCTATTGGAATACTAATAATCAATGATTCTGTGCGCTGTTGTAATCCTCGTCGGCTGCGATCAGAAGTGACGACACATGAGGACGTACACCAACCACAAGTAAGTATTACATATGCGACTGCAACTTGGTATAATGACCTTTGGCATCAAAAAGCAGAGGCCATACTGACAGAGAGACAGCAAGTTACAATAGGGACTGAAAGTATTACATTAGATGAAGGCGGAGTAAGAGCGGACTCATTTTTTCAAAGGTGAGGATTTGGCGGTTTTCTTTCCTTTCTTGCCCTTTTTGCCGCTTTCATCAACGGGCTTGGAAGTCAATAACTCCACAACGGATATCGGGGCACCGTCACCACGACGGACTCCCAATTTAACGATCCGCGAAAATCCGGAGGTACGATCGGAGAACTGGGGAACGATTTCTCCAAACAACTTCTTGAATACTTTCTTTTGATGAATAGTTTTAGCAACTTGTCGCTTAGCCGTCAGTGTGTCCTTTTTGGCCGTAGCAATGATACGATCAACCAGCGGTTTAAGCGCCTTAGCCTTAGCGTCAGTTGTTTTGATAACCCGATGGGTAAAAAGCGACATGGCCATATTAGCCAACATCGCCTCCCTATGCGACTTGGTGCGCCCCAGTTTCTTTACTTTATCTTGGTGTCCCATCCTCTACTTGCAAACACTCACTTTTTTTACGGTTCAACATATTTGGAGATGTCCATTCCCAATGATAGGTCCATCTCTTCCAACAAAGAGTTGATTTCATTAAGTGACTTCCGTCCGAAGTTTCGATATTTAAGCATCTCCGCTTCGGTCTTGGTCACCAAATCCTGAATCGTTTGAATATTGGCCGCCCGCAGGCAATTAGATGAACGCACGGATAGCTCAAGTTCCTCGACTCGTGTCTTCAGGAGATTGCGGACACGGATAACTCCCTCATCAACTTCCGGTTCTTCTTCGGCCAGGACAGCTTCATCCACGTGAATGAAAAGCTGAAGGTGGTCCTTAACCAGCTTGGCGGCATAGCTCAACGCATCTTCCGGGGTGATGGAGCTATCAGTGGTAACCTCAAGAATCAACCTGTCAAAATCCGTTTTATGACCCACTCGCGTGTTCTCCACACGGTAGGAAGCTTTAGTCACTGGAGAAAACAAAGCATCAACAAAGATAGTTCCGACCGGCGCTTCGGATCGTTTATTCTGTTCGGCCACAATGTAGCTGCGGCCCGAGTCGATATCTATCTCCAGTTCAAAATCGACGTCATCGGTAAGCTCACAGATATGTAAATCCGGATTTAATATCTCAACTTCCGGTGAGCCTTCAAACATCCCGGCAGTCAGCTCTCCCTTATTGTTGGCCTTCAACGCCAGAGTTTGCATGCTGTCGCCATCCATACTGACGCGGATGCTTTTGACATTCAAAACAATATCGGTAACATCCTCATATACCCCCGGAATTGTAGAAAACTCATGGAGACATCCTTTAATGCGCATTGACACCACTGCTGCTCCTTGAATCGATGAAAGCAATACCCGACGCAGGCAGTTGCCAAGGGTGGTGCCGTAGCCGCGCTCCAAGGGTTCGATGACAAAGCGGGAGTAGTTATCTGTA
This sequence comes from uncultured Ignavibacteriales bacterium, assembly GCA_964650395.1. Lineage (GTDB taxonomy): Bacteria > Zixibacteria > MSB-5A5 > GN15 > FEB-12 > CAZYRH01. The sequence goes on along the minus strand of CAZYRH010000004.1, from coordinate 30,165 downwards.
ACCGAAGATTGGTCAGTAACGACTTCCTTCGGTATGGCCAATGGCTTCCATTTCATAGATCGAAAAACCTCCCAACGGGATAGGTGCTTATTTGGAATACAACTCTACAATCAACTGTTCATTAGCAGTCAGAGGAATCTCGGTGCGCTTGGGAATCTCCAAGAGCTCACCCTCCAGAGCTGCCTTGTTTAACCTGAGCCAGGGATACTCATCACCACGGCCCACTTCCTTCAATGCTGAATGAATCATATCCAGATTCTTGGACTTCTCCTTAACTTTGACGATCTGTTGCAGCTTTACCTGATAGGATGGGATATCCATAATCCGACCCTCAACCGTGATATGGCGATGTCGCACCAGTTGGCGGGCCGCCTTACGCGATGGCGCAAACCCCAGTCGGTAGACCAGATTGTCAAGACGGGTCTCAAGAAGTTGAAGTAAGATTTCACCGGTCACGCCGGGTCTCCTGTTTGCTTTCATGAAATAGTTTCGGAACTGCTTTTCCATAATGCCATAAAGACGTTTCACTTTTTGCTTTTCGCGCAACTGCAAACCATACGGCGAGACTTTTCGACGCATGCTTCGACCGTGCTGACCGGGAGAGTACTGCCGTCTCTCCAGAGCACACTTGTCACTCAAACACCGGGTGCCTTTTAAAAACAGCTTTTCTTTTTCCCGGCGACACAGTTTGCAGCTGGCGTCATGATAACGAGCCATTTGCTCTCCTCAATAAACACAAACGGATTATATTACACCTATTCAAGACTACACCCGACGACGCTTGGGAGGACGACAGCCATTATGCGGTATCGGTGTGACGTCTTTTATGAGCGTGATTTCCAAACCATTGGCAGAGAGTGAGCGAATTGCCGCCTCTCGCCCTGAGCCAGGCCCCTTTACCCATACTTCAACTTTGCGCAGCCCCATATCCATCGCCTCTCGAGCAGCAGAAGAAGCCGCCATTTGAGCCGCAAAGGGTGTCGACTTCTTTGAACCCTTGAATCCAACATTGCCGGCGGAGCCCCAAGAAATAGTTTTACCGAAGGTGTCAGCTATAGTTACGATGGTATTGTTAAATGTCGCCTTGATGTGAGCAATTCCGTTTGCTTCAACCTTGCGTGTTTTCTTCTTTACTCGCCCTTTTTTCTTCACATCCGCCACGTTATCACCTCATTAAGATTCAAGTCGTTCTATTTCTTGCCAGGGGGCCTTTTCTTCAAACCGCCGATCGCCCGCCTGGGTCCCTTGCGTGTCCGAGCATTGGTTTTAGTTCGCTGGCCACGGACAGGAAGACCGCGGCGGTGACGCAGCCCGCGGTAAGATCCAATGTCAACCAAGCGTTTGATATTCATCGCTATCTCGCCCCGCAGGCTCCCTTCAACAGTGTACCCATCTTCGATCGCTCGGCGAAGTTTCGTGACGTCATCATCAGATAGAGCATGAACCCGTGTATCAGGATTGACGCCCGTCTTCTTCAGAATCTCAGCGGCAGAGGTCGGCCCAATCCCGTAGATATAGCGCAGGCCGATCTCGACCCGCTTGTCCCGGGGAAGGTCAACACCAGCTATTCTTGCCAATTTACTCTCCTTACCCTTTGTTCATCAGGCATAACCAATGCTACCCTTGACGTTGCTTATGGCTGGGGTTCCTGGAGCAAATCACACGCAGGATCCCCTTGCGCTTGACAATCTTACAATACTCACAACGCTTTTTTATTGACGATCTAACTTTCATATCCTCATCCCATCAAACAACAATATTACTTATAGCGGTACGTGATGCGTCCGCGGGTCAAATCATATGGTGACAACTCCAAGGTTACTCTGTCACCAGGTAATATTTTAATGTAATGCATCCTCATTTTACCGGAGATGTGAGCTAATACAACATGCCCATTATCGAGTTCCACTCTGAACATCGCATTCGGGAGCGGTTCGACAACTTTGCCTTCAACTTGTATCGTTTCTTCCTTAGCCATCCTCTCCTTTACGACAAAGTTAGTATGTCCGGTCCATCACTGGTAATTACCACCGTATGTTCAAAATGAGCCGAGGGCAAACCGTCGGCTGTAACCACAGTCCAACCGTCAGGCAGGGTCTTCACGTTGTAAGTCCCCATGTTAATCATCGGTTCAATGGCCAAGACCATGCCCGCTTGAAGAACAGGACCGTCATCTTCAGAACCAAAGTTGGGTACCTGGGGTTCTTCGTGCAAATTACGACCGATCCCGTGGCCAACCAACTGACGAACGACCCCATATCCCTCACCTTCAGCTACCCTCTGAACGGCAGCGGATATCTGACCTAATCTATTACCTTTCCGAGCTTTGTCAATACCTGCCTGAAGAGATTTCTGGGTTATCTCCATCAAACGAGCCTTTTGGGTCAAGATTTGGCCAATCGCATAAGTACGTGCTGAATCACCGTAGTACCCATCAACGATTGAACCAGTGTCCACCGAGACAATCTCTCCTTCTCTAATCACTCGCTGACCGGGGATTCCGTGAACTACCTCGTCGTCAATTGAGATACAAGCCGAGGCAGGAAAACCCTGATAGTTCTTGAAAGCCGGAATGGCGCCATTAGAGCGCAGGAATTCCTCAATCAACGCATCAAGTTCAGCCGTAGTCAAACCCGGTTTTATTTCTTCACCGACCATGTCCAAAGTCCGCCCCACCAGCCGTCCGGCGCGGCGCATTATCTCGATCTCTGCTTGAGTCTTCAACACAATCACTTTTTAACTGCCACCTTGCTGACTTCCTTAAGAAGCGCTTGAAATACTTCTGTGAGAGAACGTTCCCCTTCAATCTCAGTGAGGATGGACTCATCGCGATAGAACTCTTCAATCGGTCTCGTCTGTTTTTTGTACACTTCTAAGCGGTTCCGCACCACCGACTCTTCATCATCAGACCTCCGCTGGAGCTTGCTCCCATCTCTATCACAAACCCCTTCGCTCTGAGGCATATGGGTGGGGTAGTTGTATGTAGCCTGGCATTGGGGACAAAACCATCTGCCTGACAACCGCCGCACTACCTCCTCGTCGGAAACCTTGAACAGAATCGCTGCCTCAAGCGTCATATCATTCTTTAGAAACATCTCCCTGAGACTTATGGCCTGAGTCAGTGTCCGGGGGAAACCGTCAAGGATGAACCCATCCGCCAACTCACCCGAGGCGATCTTGGACTCAATGAGAGCAATTAGAATGTCATCAGAAACCAGCTGACCTTTCTTCATGTAGGTTTCCGCCCACTTGCCCAACTCGGTGCCTTCTTCTACAGCATTGCGAAGTAAATCTCCTGTTGACAGGTGAGTTATGTTCAACTCCTGCGAAAGTTTAACCGCCTGAGTACCCTTACCTGAACCGGGAGGCCCCAAAAAAACAAGATTCCTCCTCACATCGATCTCCCTCGAATTTTCCCTTTCTTCATAAAGCCGTCATAGTGCCGCATCAACAGATGCGACTCTATTTGCTGGAGAGTGTCGAGCGCCACTCCAACCACAATGAGCAGACCGGTGCCGCCAAAGAAGAAACTTACGTTAAACCTCCCGATAAGCACCCATGGCAGAATGGCGATAGCGGCAAAGAAGATTGCCCCGGGCAAGGTTATCCGGGTAAGGATTTTTTCAACATACTCCGCAGTGTTTTTACCCGGCCTGATGCCGGGAATGTAGCCGCCGTTCTTGCGCATGTTGTCGGCAATGTCCATAGGGTTAAAGACAATGGCGGTATAAAAATACGCGAAGAATACGATAATGAGCCCATATATAATTGAATACCACAACCCTCCGGGAGCCAACCAGACCGCAACCAGGTTTTGCACCCAGTCGGTCGTGGGAAACAGCTGGGCTGCGGTCGAGGGTAGAAACATGATCGACTGAGCAAAGATGATGGGAATAACTCCCGCTGAGTTCACCGAGAGCGGAAGGTGAGTAGTAGCACCACCGAAGACCCTTCTGCCAATGACCTTGCGCGGATACTGAACGGGAACCCGTCGTTGAGCTCTGGTTACAAGAATAACCGCCGCAATTACCAGGACCATCATTGCTACCATGACCACTTCCACAACAAAGCCGCGACTGCCATTCCAGAGCAGAACTACTTCCTGTACCACAGCTTCAGGGAAACGAGCAATAATTCCAATAAAGATGATAAGCGAAATACCGTTGCCGATGCCACGATCAGTGATCTGCTCTCCGAGCCACATGATAAAGATGGTGCCGCAGGTGAAGGTGAGGATTGTGAGAGGTATGAACTGGGCCGAATCCATATGGACAGCGGAAATACCGGCAGAACTCTTTATGGTGGTGAGGAAGCCGGCGGTACCCCAAGCCTGCAGGGCCGCGATGAGAACTGTTAAGTAGCGAGTATACTGGGTAATCTTACGGCGCCCTTCCTCACCTTCGCGTTGAAGCCGCTGCAAATACGGCATGACCGCTCCCAAAAGCTGCAACATGATAGAGGCGGAAATGTAGGGCATGATTCCCATAGCAAAAATGGTCGCCTTAGCAAAAGCGCCGCCGACAAAGAGGTCAAACAGCCCGAAAATGGTGTTGGATGAAAGAACCTGGGACAGAATCGAACCATCAATTCCAGGAGTGGGGATATGGCCACCAATACGGTAGACAACCAAGATGAGCATGGTGAATAAAATCCGTTTTCTCAGCTCTACGACTTTGAAAATGGAGCGAAATGTCTCTAACACGAAACCACCTCAGCTTTTCCCCCGGCTGCTTCAATTTTGGCTACCGCCACCTTGGAGAAGGCAGCGGCCTTGATTGTATACGCCTTTGCTATCTCGCCATTACCGAGAATCTTTACCGGAATGTTCAGCTTCTTAATCAGCCCGACCGCTTTCAACGTTTCACCCGTGATTTCGTCGGTTTTGCATCGGGCAAGGTCAGCTACGTTCACGATCTGAAACTCCTTTTTGAAAATGTTCGTGAACCCATGTTTGGGTAACCGTAGATGCAACGGCATCTGGCCACCCTCATGACCGCGTTTTATTTTGTGGCCACTTCGCTGACCCACCCCTTTATGCCCGCGCCCGCAGGTCTTACCCAAACCGCTCCCCATACCACGGCCGACTCGCCGAGTGGCTTTTTTTGAACCTTTCGGTGGTTTTAACGTATGAAGTTCCATACTCGGCTCTTCCTTGCTTTACGCTACCTCTTCCACGCTTACTAAGTGGCTTACCGCACGAATCATACCCCGAATCTGGGGTGTATCATTGTGAATCACAGTGCGGTTCATTTTCCCCAGCCCGAGCGCCCGGATGGTTCGCTTCTGGGACTCCATCCTATCAATAGTACTTCTTATCTGAGTAACCTTCAACCGCGCCATTTCAATGCCTTTTTTCTTTGAAGAAAGATCACACTTCCTCACGGTCGTTGGTTTCCTGCTGTCGGGTACGCAGATTCGCCAAACCGTTCATCGTCGCCTTAACAACATTGTAAGGATTGCGACTACCCAACACCTTGGCCAGAACGTCCTGAACACCAACCGATTCGAGAATAGCTCGCACAGCGCCTCCGGCAATAACGCCGGTGCCAGGAGAAGCCGGTCGCATGACCACCGTGGTCGCACCAAACTGACCATCAATACGATGCGGAATTGTACCATCAATCAGGTTAACTTTGGTCATATTCCGTCTGGCTTCATCCGTACCTTTGCGAATTGCATTGGACACCTCGGAAGCCTTGCCATGGCCAACACCGACCTTGCCGTTTTTGTCGCCCACTGCAACTAAAGCAGTAAAACTAAACCTCCGGCCACCTTTCACAACTTTGGCGACTCGGTTGACATCAACTACTTTTTCCTCATATTCGAGGTTTTCCATTTCAAATCTTGCCAATCTCTACCTCATCCTTCGGAACCGACTCTTCCTTTTTAGAATTCCAGTCCTCCTTCACGGGCGCCCTCGGCTACCGCTTTGATCCGACCGTGATACTTATATCTATTCCTGTCAAAAACAACCCGCTCAATACCCTTTTTCTTCGCTTCTTGTGCAATGATCTGCCCAACCCTTTTTGCAACTTCAGTTTTAGTCAAGCCTTTTTCAAGGGAGGGTTTCACGTTCTTTGAGTTTGACGAGACGGCTGTCAAAGTCGTCATTTCCACGTCATCAACAATCTGAGCAAAAACATTTTTCAGGGATTTCGCTACCGTTAACCGGGGGCATTCGGGAGTGCCAAAAACACAGCCTCGAACTCTACGGCGTCGGCGTTGAGCTCTCTTTTCCTTTTCTATGTTCTTATCGGCCATCTTTCATACCATCATCCAGCTAACCAGCTGCTTTACCTGCTTTGGAACGAACCTTTTCGCCGACATATCTGATCCCTTTACCTTTGTATGGCTCTGGCTTGCGAAAAGAACGAATTATCGAGGCTACCAAACCAACCAGCTCATTATTTATCCCAGTCACTTCTATCTTGCTTTCCTTTGGTATCACCGAAAGGGAAATGTCATCAGGTGGAGAAAAGACGGTCGGATGGGAATACCCCAGGTATAGGACCAGATTCTTCCCTCTCATTTCAGCGCGATAACCAACACCAACAAGCTCAAGCTGCCGCCTAAAGCCCTCAGTCACTCCAATCACCATGTTGTTGATAAGGGCCCTGGTCAAACCATGCAAGGCGCGGTGCTTCTTCATATCGGACGAACGGGTAACAACCACTGTGTTGTCCTCAATGGCTGCCGCAATCTCGGGCGGAATAGCTCGCACCAGTGAACCCTTGGGTCCTGTCACCGTAACATTGCTGCCGTTTATATCGACTTTGACCTTGTCCGGAATCGTGATCGGCTTTTTCCCCACACGAGACATCGTTAGGTCCTTTCTTTACCAGCAGTGCAATATAGCTTCACCGCCAACACCTTTCCGAGCCGCCTCAAAGTTAGTCAAAATCCCACTTGAGGTAGACACAACAATCATTCCGCGGGTGTTATAAGTTGAGCGGCGTACTTGTTCAGCGTCAAAATACCTACGCAGACCTGGACGCGAAACCCGCTGTAGATCCTTTAGCACGGAAACATCGTCTTTGTTGTAGCGGAGATAGACCCGCAGGATACCCTGCTTCTTGTCGGGAAGTTCAATCACATCCTGAATATATTTGTTTTCCTTCAGAATACGAACAATTTCCCGTTTCAATCGAGAGGCGGGAACATCCACAGCGTTCTTTTTCGCCTTAGCACCATTGCGAATCCTCGTCAAAAGATCTGCGATCGGATCAGTCATACCCATAAACTACATCTCCCATTATCCTATCTCAATACCGGCTACCAACTGGCTTTCACGACACCAGGGATCTCGCCCGCCAACGCCATTTCTCTAAAGCAAATACGACAAAGCCCAAAGCGGCGCATATAAGCTCGCGGCCGGCCACAGCGGCGACAGCGGCTATATGCCCGGACGCTGTATTTCGGTTTCCGCTGCTGCTTTACTATCAAACACTTTTTAGCCATTGGCCTCCTACTTACGGAACGGCATCCCCAGTTCAGCCAGTAACTGACGAGCCTCTTCGTCCGTTTTTGCGGTAGTAACCACGCAGATGTTCATTCCGCGCACCTTATCAATTTTGTCATAGTCTATTTCTGGAAAGATGAGCTGTTCACGCAGCCCCAGGTTAAAGTTACCCCGACCATCAAACGATTTGGGGTTAATCCCCCTGAAATCACGAATTCGGGGAATAGCCACATTGACTAAACGGTCGAGGAATTCAAACATCAGATCACGCCGGAGAGTAACCGCACATCCAATAGCAACCCCTTTGCGCAGCTTGAAGTTTGATATGCTTTTTTTGGCTTTTCCAGCATACGGCTTTTGGCCGGTAATCAGGGTCAGGTCATTTATCGCCGCTTCCAGAGACTTAGGGTTCTGAGTCGCTTCACCAACACCAATATTGACCGTGATTTTAGTTAGCTGGGGAACCTCCATAACCGATGAGTACTTCCCTTCTTTCATCAACTTGGGGCGAATTTCAGTAAGGTATTTTTCTTTCAGCCTGGTCATAGCTTCACGACCTCAAATCTGTTCCCCTGTTTTGCGACAAATCCGCACCTTCTTTTTCCTCCCACCCTCCTCAATCACATGTGTAGAAACCTTAGTCGGCCCTCCCAAGGTTGAGCTGTACAGTGCTACGTTACTGGCCTGGATGGGAGACTCAATCGACAAGATCCCGCCTTTGGGATTACTCTGGGTTGGGCGCTGGTGTCTCTTTTTCATATTAATCCCCTCCACCAGAACTACCTGCTTTTGGGGATTGAAATGCAAGACTTTGCCGGTCTTACCCCTGTACTGGCCTTTCCGAATATAAACCGTGTCACCTTTTCTTATGCGCATCTATCACGCCTTTCACCTACAATACCTCTGGTGCCAGGGACATAATTTTCAGAAACTGCTTATCACGCAACTCACGGGCCACGGGACCGAATATGCGGGTTCCGCGGGGTTCCCGCTGTTCATTGATAATCACCGCAGCGTTATCAGAAAAGCGAATCGTAGAACCATCCTTGCGCTGAACCTGCGATTTGGTTCTCACGACGACTGCTTTACAAACTTCCGATTTCTTGACCGTTCCACCCGGTATCGCCTCTTTGACTGTAACCACAATGATGTCGCCGATGCTGGCGTACTTCTTGCGTCCGCCAAGAATACGAAAGCACATCGCTTTCTTAGCCCCGGAATTATCTGCCACCGATAAAACTGTATACTCTTGAATCATCGAGTCATCACCTTCGTCCAGCCACAGTATCCATTACCAGTTCGGCTACTTTGCCTTCTCCAATATCTCCATTAGCTGCCAGCGTTTCTTGGCCGACAAGGGCCTTGTTTCCATGATGCGCACCATATCACCGATTCTGGCTTGGTTATTCTCATCATGGGCATAAAACTTCGAGAAGGTACGAAATATTTTTTGGTACAGTGGGTGTCTGATGGTTCGGTCGACCCGCACAATGATAGTCTTATCCATCTTGTCCGAAACAACCGTGCCAATTCGTACTTTTCGTCTGGTTTGCCTTCTCGCTTCAATCATCAGTCACTTCCTCGTTTCTCTTTACCCTTCTCTTTCGCGCTGGTGGTAGACAATATAGAAGCGGTTTGGTCGGCTACCTTACGAATTCCAAGCCTGTCTTCATTCCAGATTGTCATGATCTTAGCTATTTCTTTACGAATCTGCCTCAGACGCAGAGGGTTGTCCAGCGACTTAAGAGATTTCCTCATGCGTAGGTTAAACCGTTCTTCAAGCAGGTCATGTTGCTTTTGCAATAGTTCATCTCGAGTCATCTCCCTCATTGCTCGAACCTTCAACATCTTTACACTCCCTCCGTATCTTCACGCGTGACAAACTTCGCTCTCATCGGGAGCTTGTTGGCCGCCAGACGCAGCGCTTCACGAGCAAGCGTTTCAGAAACACCTTCAATTTCGAAGAGAATGCGACCCGGTTTGACAACCGCCACCCAGTGCTCCGGAGCACCTTTGCCCTTTCCCATGCGAGTTTCAGCCGGTTTCTTGGTTACCGGCTTATCGGGGAAAATCCGAATCCAAATTTTGCCGCCTCGCTTGATGAATCTCGTCATGGCAATACGTGCGGCCTCGATTTGCCGGTTCGTCAGCCAACAGGGTTCCAAAGCCTTAAGGCCAAACTCACCAAAATTGACCGCCGCGCCACCCTTCGTTTTCCCGGTCATCCGCCCTCGATGAGCCTTGCGGAATTTTGTCTTCTTCGGCATTAACATAGATTAGCGCTCCAGGGTCACAGCATTTTCCTACTTAGTGTCCTTTGGCATCGGAGAGGAACCAGTACCAGCCTTTTTCTCCGCCGATCGGTTTTTTACTGCACCTGTGGTTTCACTCCTGCGGGCAGATTCCGGGCGACGGCCTTTCGGTGGCACGCCCCCACGACCCTCACCTACGGTCGCAGGCCGGCGAACGCGACCTCGAGGATGTTTGCGTTTTTCGCCACCCCGCTCCCGCCTCCTTGGGCGGGTCGCTGGAGCTTCCTCACGCTCTGGTTCGCGCTTCTCCTCTCCTTTATAAAATTGGCCTGTCTCCAAAATCTCACCGCGGCAAATCCACACCTTCACGCCAATACATCCGTATGTCGTGTGAGCTGTAGAAGTGGCATAATCAATATCGGCTCGCAGAGTGTGCAAGGGAACACGGCCCTCCCGGTACTTCTCCGTACGAGCAATCTCAGTGCCCGCAAGACGACCGGCACATTGAATCTTAATACCCACCGCTCCCATCTTCATCGAAGCCACTAGTGCCTTTTTCATCGCTCGACGGAAAGAGACACGACCCTCCAACTGCCGAGCGATAGCATCGCCAACAAGCTGAGCCGACAACTCCGGCTTTCTCACCTCAACAATGTTCAACATGATATCTTTTTGGGTCAGAAGCTGCAATTCCTCACGAAGTTTGTCGACTTCAGACCCTTTACGGCCGATCACAATACCGGGACGGGAGGTATGAATATCAACAGTCACCTTTTTGGCATCACGAGAGATGAAAACACCGGCGATACCGGCATTGTCAAGACGCCTACTGATATACCGCTTGATCATAAGATCATCATAGATCAAGTTGGGGAAGTTTCGGCCAGAGGCAAACCACCTGCTATTCCAAGTCTTTATGATCCCAAGGCGCAGCCCAATCGGATTTGTCTTCTGCCCCAAAATTAACTCCTTCGTCCGTTACGCCAAAAAGTCAAAACTACTCTCCTTTTACTTCCTCGGCAGAGGCCTTTCTCGTGGTCTTCTTAACCGATGTCTTTTTTTGATCGGCTTCAGGTACTTCCGTCACTTCTTTCTTTTTCAACCTCTTCCCCTTTATCTTTCCAGCCGGCGTGATATCAGTTTCACCCTCGAGCACAACGGTCAGGTGACAAAAACGCTTACGGTAGCGGAAAGCCCGTCCCATCGACTGGAAGCGAATTCTCTTCGCTGTTGGGGCAGCATCAACCGTGATCTTCTTAATGAGAAGGTTCTCAGGTCTCAAATGATCCGTTCCCTCCACTGACAGGGCATTGGCAGCGGCTGACTTCAACGTTTTAGCAATGTGATGGGCAGCAATCTTAGGCGTAAAGTTCAGTATATTGAGAGCCTTTTCTACCGGTAAGCCCTTCACAAGATTCGCCATCAGCCTCATCTTTTTTGGCGGAATGCTGAGATACCTCAATCGAGCAGTTGCCTGCACCAGCATACCCTTACCTTACCCTTTCACCGAGGAGGTACGTTCAGCCAGTTTACCACCATGCCCGCGGAACGTTCGGGTAGGAGCAAACTCGCCAAGTTTATGGCCAACCATGTTTTCCGTTATGTAGATCGGAACAAACTTGCTCCCGGTATGAACAGCGAAGGTATGCCCCACGAACTCCGGAAGAATCGTTGAGCGTCGCGACCAGGTTCTGACAACTTTCTTCTCCCCGCTCTGGTTGAGCGCTTCAACTCTTTTCAACAACTTGCCGTCTACAAACGGTCCTTTCTTAAGCGATCGGGGCATTTCTCTATCTCCGCATCTAAATCTTCGTTCTCCGGTCAAGGATCAAGTGATCGGTCGATTTACGCTTACTTCTGGTCTTAAGTCCTTTAGTTGGCTTGCCCCACGGGGTGCAGGGGTGCCGTCCGCCGGAACTTTTTCCCTCTCCTCCACCCATGGGATGATCAACCGGATTCATCGCTACCCCGCGCACGGATGGCCGAATTCCTCGCCATCGGGCTGCTCCTGCTTTGCCCCATATGATATTCTTGTGGTCGATGTTGGACAACTGTCCAATAGTGCCAAAGCCTGCACTGGGCACGGTTCTCACCTCACCAGAGGGCAGCTTCAAAATTGCCTTGTTACCTTCCTTCGCCATTAACTGTACAAAAGACCCCGCCGAACGCGCTAACTGACCACCCCGTCCAGGTCGCAACTCAATGTTGTGACAGGTTGTCCCCAGGGGCATCTTCTCCAGTGGCATGGCGTTACCGATCCGGTTATCCGCATTTTCACCCGCCACTACTACGTCATTTACTTTAAGATCAATCGGAGCGAGGATGTAGCGCTTTTCTCCGTCAATATAATGCAACAGAGCAATCCGAGCTGAACGATTAGGGTCATACTCAATAGAAGCCACGCGAGCTGGGATATTGCGCTTATCGCGTTTGAAATCAATCTTCCGGTAATGACGCTTGTGCCCACCACCGCGACAGAAGGCTGTGATACGCCCTTTGTTATTGCGTCCCCCCGTTTTGCGCAGCGGCTCCAAAAGAGTTTTTTCCGGCACTCCGGAGGTAATTTCCTCAAACGTGGGGACTGTTCTAAACCGCAGCGACGGGGTTATTGGGCGAAATTTCTTAACAGCCATTGTTGACTACCAACCTATACATTCTCAAAAATTTTGATGGTTTCGCCGTGCTTTAGCTTGACCACCGCTTTCTTCCAGGCTTTTGTTTTTCCTTCATTGCGTCCCAAGCGGCGCCGCTTCCCCGGAACCGTTATGGTCCGTACTGAATCAACCTTCACCTTAAAGCCCTCTTCAACAGCCCTCTTGATAACAAACTTATTAGCGCTCCGGCTTACTTCAAAAACATACTCGTTGCCCTTTTCACGGAGCTTGGTAGTGCGTTCGGTTGTGATATGCGACTTAATGATCTGTAGGTAATCAGCTTTCATCCGAACACCTCCTCGATCTTCTCCAAACCCGCCTTAGTGAAGACCAGCCAGTCGGCATTAAGAATATCATAGCTGTTGGCTAACGTAGCACGACAATATTTGACTTCCGGAAGGTTACGGCATGACAGGAGCAGATTGCCATTGTTACCCTCGTCCAGGACCAGGCACTTCTTGTTTTCCAAATCCAGTTTAGACATGACACCATAAACTGCCTTAGTCTTAATCTCACTGAGCTCAATCCGATCGAGAACCTTAATACGCTCAGCTTTAGCTTTCTCGGAAAGCACGGATTTCATAGCCAGTCGCTTCATCTGTCTGGGCATCTTGGAACCATAACTCCGTTGCTGAGGACCAAAAGTCGTCCCACCTCCACGCCATATTGGAGAACGGATAGTGCCCGCCCTGGCGCGCCCGGTTCCCTTTTGACGCCAGGGTTTTCTCCCTCCTCCGCGAACCTCGCGCCGCGTCTTAGTCGAGGCATTGCCCTCTCTTTGCCGAGCCAGGTAATTCACAACATACTGGTGAACAACCGCTTCGTTCGGTTCAACCCCAAACACTTCGGGCTTCAACTCAACCGACCCGACTTGTTCACCTTCTTGATTGTAGACCATCACGTCCATAGTCAGTGACCACCATCAGCCGCGATTAGTTATACGTACTTTAACCAGCGAGCCTCGATTACCGGGTACAGCTCCTTTGACAAGCATCAGGTTTTCCTTCTCAATAATCTGGACAATCTTCAAATTCAAAACGGTCACCTTATCCCTTCCCATGCGACCGGGCATGCGCATGCCCTTGAAGACACGCGAAGGGTAAGAGGACTGGCCTATTGATCCGGGAGCCCGCCAGCGGTCCGACTGCCCGTGCGTTTTGTTCGCTCCGGAAAAATGATGCCGCTTCATGCCACCGGCAAAACCAAGGCCGCGGGAAATTCCGGTTACATCTATTCGTTCACCAACTTTGAACACGTCAACCTTCATAGTCGCGCCAATATCCAGTTCTGCATCATCATACCGCACTTCTCTTAGGTATCGCATCGGTTCGACCTTCGCTTTGGCGAACTGACCGGCTGTCGGTTTATTGACACGAGATTTGTGGCAAGCGCCGAACCCGACCTGATAAGTGTGGTTGCCGTCCTTTTTCTCAGCCTTTTTGGACACCACCCAACATGGCCCGGCTTCAATGACCGTAACCGAAACCGCTTCACCGGTTTGGTTAAAAATACGGGTCATCCCAATCTTTCTGCCGAGTATTTCTTTCATTTCTGTTTCTCAGGCTAGGTTTTGATCTCCACATCCACACCAGCCGGTAAATCAAGTTTCATCAACGCATCAACCGTTTGCGGCGTCGAATCATAGATGTCAATGAGGCGCTTATGTATCCTGGTTTCAAATTGCTCACGTGACTTCTTGTCGACATGCGGCGAACGAAGAACTGTGTATACCGTTCGTTTCGTTGGTAGAGGGACCGGTCCCACCAAGCGAGCCCCGGTACGAATAACGGTCCGGGCTATTTCTTTGGCTGACCTATCCAGTGCGTAGTGGTCATACGCTTTCAGTCGAATCCTAATTTTCTGTACATTCATGCGCTGGTACCTTATCTACTCCTGGATTTCAGCGATGACACCGGCGCCAACCGTGCGACCGCCCTCACGAATCGCAAACCGCAACTCCTTCTCCATAGCGATCGGCGTGATTAACTCCACCTTCAAACTCACATTGTCACCCGGCATCACCATCTCTACACCCTCCGGCAACTGCGCCACTCCCGTCACATCCGTCGTCCGAAAATAAAACTGCGGCCGGTATCCACTGAAAAACGGCGTGTGGCGACCCCCCTCCTCCTTCGTCAATACGTACACCTCCGCCTTAAACTTCGTGTGCGGCATCACCGTCCCCGGCTGCGCCACCACCATCCCCCGCTCTAACTCATCCTTCTCAACTCCACGCAACAACAACCCCACATTGTCTCCCGCCTGCGCCTGATCCAAAAGCTTGCGAAACATCTCCACACCCGTCACCACCGTCTTGCGCGTCTCGCCAAAACCAATTATCTCTACCTCATCACCCTGCTTGATTACCCCCCGCTCCACGCGTCCCGTTCCTACCGTCCCACGACCCGTGATCGAAAAAACATCCTCCACCGGCATCAAAAACGGCTTGTCCGTCTCTCGCTTCGGCTCCGGTATGTAGGTGTCCAATGCCTCTATTAACTCATGAATCGACTTGAATACCGGATCATCCAAGCCCTTCGACTCATCCGCTCCCGCCGTCATCGCCTCCAACGCACTCCCCCGGATTACTGGAATATCGTCCCCCGGAAACTGGTACTGACTCAGTAAATCACGTACCTCCAACTCCACTAAATCCAAAAGCTCCGGATCATCAACCATGTCCACCTTGTTCAAATACACCACGATGTACGGAACACCCACCTGACGAGCCAACAAGATGTGCTCCCGCGTCTGTGGCATCGGCCCATCCGCCGCAGATACCACCAAAATCGCTCCGTCCATCTGAGCCGCTCCCGTGATCATGTTCTTCACATAGTCCGCGTGCC
This sequence comes from uncultured Ignavibacteriales bacterium, assembly GCA_964650395.1. Lineage (GTDB taxonomy): Bacteria > Zixibacteria > MSB-5A5 > GN15 > FEB-12 > CAZYRH01. The sequence goes on along the minus strand of CAZYRH010000004.1, from coordinate 14,954 downwards.
CCGGACAATCCACATGCGCATAATGACGCTTCTCACTCTCATACTCCACGTGCGCCGTCGCTATCGTGATCCCCCGCTCACGCTCCTCGGGCGCATTGTCTATCGAATCAAAATCCCGCACCTGCGTCCCCGTCTTGCGCGACAACACCATCGTCATCGCCGCCGTCAACGTCGTCTTCCCGTGATCAACGTGACCTATCGTCCCCACATTCACATGTGGTTTCGTCCGCTCATACTTCTCCTTCGCCATATCCGAGGAACTCCTCTACTATATTTTAACCTTCTCCAACATTTTCTTCGACACTTCACATGGCACCGGTAGATACTTGGAAAACTGCATTGTGAACACGGCCCGTCCTTGAGAGATATTACGTAACATATTAGCATACCCGAACATTTCCGACAGGGGCACACTTACCGCAACAACGGTGGCACCCTCGCAGGGTACCATGCCACTTATCTTCCCCCGGCGAGAATTTAAGTCGCCGACCACAGCGCCCAGGTAGGCCTCAGGAACCACCACTTCCACATCCATAATAGGCTCCAGAAGTATCGGGTGAGCCTTCCTGGCGCCTTCTTGAAAAGCCCTTGATCCAGCCACCTGGAAAGCCATCTCGCTGGAGTCGACCTCATGATAACTGCCGTCGTACAACTCGCAGCGGATTCCAGTCATGGGGTAACCCGCTAAAACACCATTCTCCATAGCATGCCTGATCCCCTTTTCAACATCAGGAACGTACTCCCGAGGTATGGCACCGACGACACTTTTATTTTCAAAAAGAAAGTTTACCCCAACTTCAGCGGGACGCAACCGCAACAGAACATGTCCATACTGACCGTGACCGCCCGTTTGCCGGATGAATCTCCCTTCGCACTCCACTTCCTGAGTAATAGTCTCCTTGTAAGCTACCGACGGACGTCCTACTGAGGCACCAACACTAAACTCCCGCATGAGACGATCAACAAGTATTTCAAGGTGCAACTCTCCCATCCCGCTGATAATAGTCTGAGCCGTTTCCTTATCATGTTTTATCCGGAAAGTAGGATCCTCCTCGGCCAGTTTGATGAGAGCATCCCTCAACTTATCGTGGTCCGCCTGAGTTTTAGGTTCAATGGACACCGACACAACCGGTTCAGGAAACGACATACACTCCAGAACAATCGGGTGCTTGAGATCACACAGGGTGTCGCCGGTGGTAGTCTTACGCAGCCCGATAACGGCTACAATATCACCAGCATAAGCCGTTTTAATATCTTCCCGCTTGTTGGAATGCATCCGCAGCAAACGAGCGATACGTTCTTTTATACCCACAGTCGGGTTAAGCAGGTAGGAACCGGCAGATACCTTGCCAGAGTAAACGCGGACATACGTCAGACGACCAACATACGGGTCAGTCATGATTTTGAATGCCAGCATAGCGCAAGGTTCTTCCTCACTTGGCCGACACGAAATAACTTTAGCCGGGTTATCAACAGCATGGCCATTAATGGGTGGTACATCGAGAGGTGAGGGTAAAAAGTCAACCACAGCATCGAGCAACTTTTGAATTCCCTTGTTCTTAAACGAGGAACCGCACAACACTGGAATCATCTTGTTCTCTATCGTAGCCTTCCGCACCGCCCGTAAGACCCTCTCGGAATCCAGCGGCTGGTCGCGGAGAAACTTCTCCAAAAGATTGTCATCATACTCCACAACCGCCTCAAGTAACTTCTCACGGTACTCATTTGCGGTGGCCAACATGTCATCCGGGACATCCAGATCATCAAAGGTAGTCCCGTAGGATTCCTCGTGAAACACCCGGAATTTCATCGTCAGCAAATTAATGATACCACTGAACAGCTCTCCCTCCCCGGCGGGTATTGCGATGGCCACACACTTGGTCGCGAAACGCTCGTTCATCATCTTCAAGGTCTGGGCGAAGTTAGCTCCGGTTCGGTCCATCTTATTAATGTAGGCAACGCGGGGCACTCCATACTTGTCAGCCTGCCGCCACACCGTTTCCGACTGTGGCTCGACTCCACCCACCGCACAGAACAAGGCAATAGCACCATCAAGGACACGCAGCGACCGTTCCACCTCAACTGTAAAATCAACATGACCGGGAGTATCGATAATGTTGATGGTATGACCCCTCCAGTAGCAAGTGGTCGCAGCCGAGGTAATCGTAATGCCGCGCTCCTTTTCCTGCTCCATCCAGTCCATGGTAGCTGCGCCCTCGTCAACCTCTCCGATCCGGTGTATTTCCCCGGTATAATAGAGTATGCGCTCGGTGGTAGTGGTCTTACCAGCATCTATGTGCGCCATGATACCAATGTTCCGAACTTTATTTAAGCTTAACTCACCAGACATAAAAAAAATCCCTGAGTGACTCACACAAGGACGCCCACGCCTTACGTCCGTCCAGGTGGCGGCTGACCTCGTTAACCCATCAATCAAGCCGAGAAGATAACACTCCTAACTCCTCAACCTCCTTTACAGGCGCCACCCACAACTTGTATTCAAATCTCACTCCTCATTAAATAAACAAAATCAGCAGTCGTCGTCTCCAATAAAACATGAAACTACCATCTAAAATGCGCAAAGGCCTTGTTAGCCTCCGCCATTTTATGCGTATCTTCCTTTTTTTTGATTGAGCCACCTTCATTATTTGAGGCGGCTAAAAGCTCTGCGGCCAGCTTTTCCGGCATCGATTTCCCGCTCCGAGCGGTGGAGTAGCTTTTGATCCATTTAATAGCTAAGGCCATGCGTCGTTGCGGTCGAACTTCCACAGGAACTTGATAAGTGGCACCCCCCACCCTCCGCGAACGCACCTCCAAAACAGGTTTGACATTGTTTATAGCTTTATGAAATACCTCACGCGCATCCTGGCCGGATTTCTTCTCCAGTAACCCCATAGCGGAATAAAAGCACCGCTCGGCTGTTGAGCGCTTGCCACTTCGCATCAGACCAGAGATAAACTGCGACACCATTATATCACCGTATTTGTAATCCGGTACCACTTCCCGCCTAATTGCTCGTGTTCGTCTTGACATAACTAAAAAAAACTTCTACCTACGCCTTCGGTTTCTTGGTCCCGTATTTTGACCGACTCCTCTTCCTATCACCGACACCAGTAGCATCCATCGTACCTCGAATGATATGGTAACGCACACCAGGAAGGTCCTTGATGCGGCCTCCGCGGATCATCACAATTGAGTGTTCCTGAAGGTTATGGCCTTCTCCCGGAATGTATGCCGTGACTTCAATTTGATTCGTCAGACGCACCCGGGCCACCTTTCGCAGTGCCGAGTTAGGCTTCTTGGGAGTCGAGGTGTACACCCGGGTACATACTCCTCGTTTCTGAGGACAGGCACCTAGAGCTGGGGTTTTTGTCCTTCCTATTATCCGTTTCCTTCCCTTACGAATTAACTGGGCTATAGTCGGCAAAATCTCTCCTGTATATCTACACTAGCTTTTTAAATACAAACTTTAATTATCATAAACCTTTGAAGGCCTGTCAAGCATTATTATCAAAAATATCGACTGGAGTCTGTTCCGGTTTACTAACCTCCTCCTCAGCAGAAACAGCCATCTTTACCTCGTCAGATACCACCTTAATAGCGTTGTACCTGTCAATTCCAGTACCAGCGGGAATCAGGTGACCGATGATAACATTCTCTTTCAGACCTAGCAAATAATCCACCTTGCCAGAAACAGCTGCTTCCGTAAGTACCTTGGTCGTCTCCTGGAACGAAGCTGCTGAAATAAAGCTCTCCGTCGTTAAGGATGCCCTGGTGATACCTAAGAGCAGCGGTTTTGAGGTTGCCGGTTCTCCTCCCTCAGCAATAACTCGGGCGTTTTCCTCGGCAAACTTAATCTTATCAACTCTCTCACCTTCGAGGAAGTTCGTATCACCCACGCGTTCAATAACAACCTTCTGCATCATTTGGCGGACGATAACTTCGATATGTTTATCATTTATTTTCACTCCCTGTAGGCGGTACACCTCCTGGATTTCATTCACGAGGTACGCTTGCACCTCGTACACGCCCAGAATATCAAGAATATCATGAGGATCTTTGGCCCCTTCACACAACCGGTCGCCAGCCTTTACAAAATCACCGCCATGAACCATGAGGTGCTTGCCGTGCGGTATCAAGTATTCCCTTTCCTCCTCGTTTTCTCCTTTCACAACAACCTGCTGGTGACCACGGATAATCTTTCCGAACTCTACAACGCCATCGATCTCAGATATCACTGCCGGATCATGAGGTCGCCGGGATTCGAACAGCTCCGCTACACGAGGCAACCCACCTGTAATGTCGCGAGACTTGGCTATTACCCTCGGCATTTTCACCAGAAGATCCCCAGCCTTGACCTGCTGGCTGTCAGTAACCTGAAGCTGAGCGTCGGTAGGGATACGGTAGCTGGCAACGGTTTTGCCCCGGCTGTTCTCTATCAAAACTGTAGGGAACAAGGTCTTGTCTTTGGTCTCTATAATAATAGATTGAATCAGGCCAGTCTGTTCATCCACAGCCTCCCGCACGGAAACATCTTTAATAACATCCCTGAATTTTACCTGGCCTGTTTTCTCACTCAATATCGTTCCCGTATACGGATCCCACTCGAAAATGACTTCTCCCTTGCTTACCCGCTGGTCGTCTTTCTGCAGGAGGTGGGAGCCATACGGTACCTTCAGCCGCGTACGGACACGACCTTTGTCATCCACAATGTAAGCTTCACCGACACCTTCGCGGCTGATCACCATGACCATGCCATCTTCTCGATCAATCGATTTGACATTCTCAAATTTGATTCTCCCGGAATACTTGGCCTCAACCTGGGATTGCTCGGCAATACGAGCTGCCGTCCCGCCAATATGGAAGGTCCGGAGTGTTAGCTGGGTGCCTGGTTCTCCGATCGACTGAGCCGCTATCACCCCGACTGCCTCACCGATGTCCACCATCTTCATGTTGGCAAGATTCCTGCCATAACACTTAGCGCACACGCCATACTTGGATTCACAAGTGAGCACGGAGCGGATCCGTACCATCTCGATGCCAGCCTCCTCTATGGCAGCAGCTTCGGCCTCTCGAATTTCCTGTCCGCTGGCTACAATCAGGTCATCTGTAATCGGATCATAAACAGCGTCCAGAGCTACCCGCCCAAGAATACGGTCACGCAGCGATTCGATAACCTCCTCTCCCTCTTTAATGGCGGACACTTCCAGGCCCATGATTGTCCCACAGTCTATCTCCCGAATAATAACATCCTGCGCTACATCTACCAGACGGCGGGTGAGGTAACCGGCATCTGCCGTTTTCAAGGCGGTATCAGCCAATCCCTTGCGGGCACCATGGGTGGAAATGAAGTATTCTTGTACCGTCAGCCCCTCACGGAAATTGGCCGTAATTGGGTTTTCGATAATCTCGCCCACACCTCCGGTTATCTTTTTCTGCGGCTTGGCCATCAAGCCACGCATCCCGGCCAACTGGCGAATCTGTTCCTTGGAACCTCGAGCACCGGAGTCCGCCATCATGTACACCGGATTGAAACCCTGATTTTGAGCTGCCAGGTTTTCAAACATGACATTGGATATCTCACCGGTCATGCGCGTCCACGTATCAATCACCTGATTGTACCTTTCACCATTCGTGATCACGCCCCGTTCATACCTCTTCTGTATCTTAGTGACATCCGCTTTGGCTCTTTGAATCAGTTTATCCTTCTCGGGAGGAATAACCAGATCATCAATCGAAACCGTGATGCCGGCGGTGGTGGCGTATTCAAACCCGTAGTATTTCAAGCGGTCAAGGAACTCGACCGTTTCGTTTTGCCCCAGTAGCCAGTAGGTGCGCCCAACCAACTCTTCAAGCTTGCCTTTATTGGCCACGTCGTTAAAAAAACCCATGCTCTTGGGAAGGATACTGTTAAAGATCAGCCGTCCGACGGTAGTCTGGACACGCTCGCTATCCAATCTGACATTAATAAGTGAATGGAGTCCGACATGTCCGGCATCGTAAGCAGACAGAGCTTCATCGGGCGAGTAAAACGTCATATTTTCGCCGCGGCCGCCTGAGCGCACCTTGGTCAGGTAGTAACATCCCAGCACGATATCCTGAGACGGCACCGCAATCGGCCGCCCCGACGAGGGTACCAGAACGTTGTTGGTAGACATCATCAACACCTTCGCCTCCAGTTGCGCCTCAAACGAGAGGGGAATATGAACCGCCATCTGGTCACCGTCAAAGTCAGCGTTAAAAGCCGCACACACCAAAGGATGGAGTCGGATCGCCTTACCTTCCACCAGTACCGGATAAAAAGCCTGGATGCCTAAACGGTGTAGAGTCGGCGCACGATTAAGCAGGACCGGATGATCTTCTATAATCTCTTCTAGAATATCCCAGACTTCCGGTCGCTCCTTCTCCACCAGTTTCTTTGCTGACTTCACAGTCTGGACGTAGCCCTTCTCTTCCAGCTTCATGATGATGAAGGGTTTGAACAGCTCCAGAGCCATGGTTTTCGGCAGGCCACACTGGTGAAGTTTCAACTCTGGGCCCACAACAATAACGGAGCGGCCAGAATAATCAACGCGCTTGCCCAAGAGATTCTGGCGGAAGCGGCCCTGCTTCCCTTTGAGCAGATCCGACAGGGACTTAAGAGGGCGCTTGGAATCGCCGCGGACGGAATGGGTCCGACGGCCATTGTCAAGCAGAGCATCGACTGCTTCCTGAAGCATTCGTTTCTCATTGCGAAGAATGACCTCGGGCGCTTGGATATCTATCAGCTTTTTCAGACGGTTGTTGCGATTGATCACTCGACGGTAAAGGTCATTCAAATCAGAGGTGGCAAAGCGACCACCCTCCAGAGGAACCAATGGTCGAAGGTCGGGCGGAATGACCGGAATAACACTCATAATCATCCATTCCGGCCGGTTTTGTGACTGTCGGAAGGATTCAATTATCCGAAGGCGTTTGAGGACATCCTTCTTGCGTTGGGCTGAGGTTTCCACTTTCGCCTGAGCCCGCAGCGTCACGGCCAATTCATCGATGTCGGCTTTTTTGAGAATCTCCCGGACCGCCTCTGCTCCCATACGAGCGTCAAATGTCTTACCGGCTTCCTCCAAATCGACATACTCTTCCTCGGTCAACACATCACCCACCTGGTAAGATGAGTTTCCGGGATCAATCATCAGATACACTTCATAGTACAAGATCTTCTCAAGGACCCGAATGGAAACATCCAGCAATTGCCCGATGCGAGACGGTAGGGATTTGAAGAACCAAATGTGGGAAACGGGCACGGCCAGTTCGATATGACCCATACGCTCTCGGCGAACCTTCGATTGGGTAACTTCCACTCCACAGCGGTCACAGACTATTCCCCGAAAACGAATCCGTTTGTACTTGCCGCAATTGCACTCCCAGTCCTTGACCGGCCCAAAAATCCTCTCACAGAACAGACCGTCCCGTTCTGGCTTAAAGGAACGGTAATTGATTGTCTCCGGTTTGGTAACCTCACCGTACGACCAGGACAGAATTGTTTCGGGAGAAGCTATTTGGATCTGAATCGCTGCAAATTCAGGGGAACCTTTCTGGTGTCCCACGTTTTGGTTCATCATATCAACCATGGCTTATTCCTCTGTCTAATCCATCCGTTGCATACACGAATAGAATCTTTTCCTTTTCCTCTGAGCTATTTTTCCACCAGCTTGATGTCGAGGCCAAGCGCCTGCAGCTCTTTCATCAGAACGTTAAAGGCCTCCGGGTAACCCGGCTCTGGGGGATTCTCGCCTTTCACAATCGCCTCGTACACCCGACTGCGACCGGTTACGTCGTCGGATTTGACCGTCAACATTTCCTGAAGTGTGTAGGCAGCTCCGTAAGCCTCCAGCGCCCAGACTTCCATTTCACCAAAGCGCTGACCACCAAACTGCGCCTTGCCACCCAGGGGCTGCTGGGTAACTAATGAGTATGGTCCAATAGAGCGCGCATGAACTTTGTCATCAACCAGATGAGACAATTTTAGCATATAAATATAACCAATCGTTACCGAATTATCGAACGGATCGCCAGTCAGGCCGTCATATAGTGTTATTTTCCCGTCCTCGGGCAGTCCGGCCTCCTTAAGTTTGTCTTTGATCTCTTCCACGGTAGCGCCTTCGAACACCGGCGAGGCGATGTGCAGACCTAACTTCTTAGCCGCCCACCCGAGATGTGTTTCCAGAATCTGTCCTACGTTCATACGCGAGGGTACTCCAAGAGGATTCAAAATGATATCGACGGGTATACCGTCAGCCAAGTAAGGCATATCCTCGACCGGTACGATCTTGGACACGACCCCCTTGTTACCATGCCGACCGGACATTTTATCGCCGACAGAAATCTTCCTCCTAATAGCAACGGCCACCTTGACCAACTGCTTAACTCCCGGAGGAAGTTCCGCCCCACGAACTACTTTGTCAACCTCCACTTCCATTTCCTGTTTTTTGCGGTTGACCAATTCGGTAGCCTCGGTAATAATGTCATTGACCTGTCTATTGACAGAGGCGTTAGTGCTGTATCCCTCAGGCGCCACGGCCGAGTCCACATCAAAGTCTGTAAAAAACTCAGCCTTATACACATGACCCGCACGAACTACAACCGAATTATCAAGCACCGAACGAACTGTCTGCGATGACTTCCCATCCAGCAACTCTCCAATACGGTGGCTGCGCAGGGCAACGATATCATGGATTTTCTTCTGATATACTTTTTTTATTTCAGCAACCTGCGCTTTTTCTTGTTTCTTCGCTTCCTCAGTACGCTCCTTGCGTGAAATAACCTGAGTTTTGATCACAACCCCCTTCATCCCTGGGGGAGCCTTCAAACTGGCATCACGGACATCACCGGCCTTTTCACCAAAGATGGCTCGCAACAACCGCTCTTCGGGAGACAGCTCCGTCTCACCTTTCGGGCTAACCTTACCCACCAGGATATCCCCCGCTTCGACTTCTGCTCCGGTGCGCACAATGCCGTTTTCATCAAGGTTCAGCAAGGCTTCCTCAGAAACGTTGGGAATCTCGCGGGTGATCTCCTCCGACCCGCGCTTGGTATCACGCACCTGCAACTCAAACTCTTCAATGTGAATTGAAGTATATATATCGCCGTGCACCAAGCGTTCTGAAAGGATAATCGCATCTTCATAATTGTAGCCACGCCAAGGCATAAAGGCCACCAGAACATTATAGCCAAGTGAGAGTTCACCTCTATCGACAGCAGGACCGTCAGCAATAATATCGCCTGCCTCGACCTGATCACCCCTAGTCACGACCGGCTTGAAGTTAATGCACGTATCCTGATTTGAGCGGCGGTATTTGGTGAGCCGGTACTCATCATCTTCAATATAGCCCAGCTCGCTGGCTTTGGGCTTTGCATTCGGCTTGATAATCATCTTTTCACAGTCAGCATAGGTCACAGTACCCGGATTCCTGGCCTTAACGACGGCCCCAGCATCCTCGGCAACCTTGCGCTCCAGTCCGGTCCCAATTAAGGGTGTTTGGGTTCTTAAAAGAGGCACCGCCTGGCGCTGCATGTTGGACCCCATCAGGGCGCGGTTAGCGTCGTCATGTTCCAGGAAAGGAATCAGTGAAGCGGCTACTGATACAATCTGACGTGGCGAGACATCCATATACTGAACATCCGTAGCCTTGATTAACGGGTAATCGGAACGCTTTCGAGCAGTGATATATTCATTGACGAACTTACCGTTCTTATCAAGCGGTTCGTTGCACTGAGCGATAAAATAACGATCTTCCTGGTCGGCTGAGAGGTATTCTATTTCATCAGTTACCTTCCCCTTGACTACTTTACGGTAAGGAGTCTCCAAAAAACCGTACTTGTTTATTCGAGAAAATGTCGCCAGGGAGGTAATCAGCCCGATGTTGGGACCCTCGGGCGTTTCGATAGGGCACATCCGGCCGTAGTGGGTATGGTGAACGTCACGGACCTCAAACCCAGCCCGTTCCCTGGTTAACCCCCCCGGCCCCAGGGCCGACAACCTTCGCTTGTGGGTCAACTCAGAGAGAGGGTTGGTCTGGTCCATGAATTGAGACAGTTGGGACGAGCCAAAGAAGCTATCAACCACCGTCGAAACAGTCCTGGCGTTCACAAGCAACTGAGGCGTAATGTTGTCCTGATCTTTCAGGGAAAGTCGCTCGCGAATCGTTCGGGCCACTCGCGAAAGCCCCACCGAGAAGAGATTGGCCATCAGCTCTCCTACCGTGCGGGCACGCCGATTACCCAAATGGTCTATATCATCGGTATAACCCTTCTCATTGACCAAACCGACCAGATACTTGATGATCGAAATGAAATCTTGGACGTCAAGGATTGTCTTGTCAAGCGGGATGTCCAACCTCATCCGCTGGTTAATCATGTACCGACCGACCTCGCCAAGATCGTAGCGCTTGTTGTTGAAGAAGAACTTCTCCAACAAATTTTCCGCCATTTCGAGCGTGGGCGGCTCACCTGGCCGAATCATAGAGTAGATTTTCACCAGCGCTTCCTCACGGGACTTAGTAGGGTCTTTCCTGATCGTATTGAAGATAACCCAGGCTTCACGTACGTTATGTACATGAGCAACAATTTTGATCGATTTGCGGCCGAGGCTTACGATTCTCTCCACCACAGCTTCGGTAAGCGGCTCCCCCACCGTGAACAGAATTTCCCCGCTTTCCGTGTCAACAACCGTCTCGCCTAAAAATGATCCCTCGTAATCTCGAACTTTTTTCCCTTTCAGGTTGAGCTTTGTAACAGTGTAAAACAAATCAAGAATATCTTCATCAGTTGAATACCCCAACGCTCTCACCAACATGGTCACCGGCATTTTGCGCCGGGAGTCAATGTAGGCGTACATGATGTTGTTGATATCGGTGCTGAACTCAACCCAACTACCGCGGTACGGTATAATTCGGGCCGAATAAAGCTTTTTGCCGTTGGGATGAATTTCGTCGTCAAAGAAAACCCCAGGACTCCGGTGAAGCTGACTGACAATAACCCGTTCCGACCCATTGACGATGAAAGTGCCCCACTCAGTTATAAGAGGCAGCTCACCCATGTACACATCCTGCTCAATAATGTCCTTGATTTCCTTTTGCTCCCCTTCCCCCCGCCGGGTAATCAGGCGCATGGTTACTCTCAAGGGAGCAGCATGTGTCATGTTTCTGGTGCGGCATTCTTCAATCGTGTATCGCGGCGGGCCAAGGTGATAACCCACATACTCCAGTGAATTCTTCTCGTGAATGTCCGTTACGGGAAAAATCTCGGAAAATATCCGATGCAGCCCCTTATACTTGCGTTTGTGCTGAGGGATATTAGGCTGCAGGAAATTATTATACGACAACAACTGGACATCCAGTAAATTGGGCATGTCTGTAGCGTCAGACAAGGCCCCGTAACTGATGCGTTCTATCATTGGTGACCGGGCCACAGTACCGACCTCCTCTAATTAATGAAAAGCAAAGACAGCCCCTCCTAAGCAAAGCTTCGCTTGGGGCTATCTCAAAAATTACTTTCCTAAGGTTTTGGCGATCCTGTCCTCTATCTCACTATTCTCCCCATCTTGGTCTTCGGGGAGCTATCTTTCCAGTCAATCCACCAACCTTAACAAACAAAATCAGGGGATTTTCCGCAATCGCTGTATTACATCCAACCAGCCAAGAACGTTAAGGTTCCCGACCGAAAGCCGTTAACACCTATTTGACCTCGACCACTGCCCCAACTTCTTCCAGCTTGGCCTTTGCTTTTTCAGCGTCTTCCTTTGCCACACTCTCTTTCACTTTGGTCGGGGCGCTTTCGACAAGATCTTTAGCTTCTTTTAAACCGAGCGACGTCAATTCACGCACGACTTTGATCACCTGGATTTTCTTGTCTCCTATAGCATTCAGAACAACGTCAAACTCGGTTTGTTCTTCTACTTCGGCCGGTCCACCGACAGCGCCAACACCGGGCATCATAGCCACCGGCGCAGCCGCCGTGACGCCGAATTTGTCTTGAATCGCCTTGGAAAGATCAGCCAGGTCCATTGCGCTTAGCGAAGCAATCTTGTCAACAATCTCATCAATTGCAGGGTTAGCCATTTATCTACCTCACAGAATCCTATTATTTCTTTGTTTACTTTCCTATTCTATTCAAATAACTCCGAACCCGCCTTGAACAACAAGCCGAATCTAGTGTTGCGTCCCAAATATATGTTCACATATTCTTTTGCAGTAGCACGGGCATCATGCCCGTGAATCATGGGCAAGATGCCCATGCCACGATTTAATTTGCTGCTTTTTTTATTAGCATGTATTTCTGGGACATCACACTAGTGGGGGTGCTTTCTTCCTTAGAGCCATGACCCGTTCATCCTTCGCTTTTTTTCTTTTGCGCCAAGGCCTCAATAGTGCCCGTAAGCTCCCGGAAAAGTCCATCCAGACCTCCAACAAGTCCGCTGAAAGGCGCCTCGACCGCTGCGACAAGCTGGCTGAACAGTATCTCTTTCGGTGGCAAATCAGCTAACCGCTTAATATCCCTACCTTCATAGAGACGCCCGTCAACGACAAACACTTTCATCCGTGGCAATTCCTTGTCCTTGTAAGAGTCCTGAAGGATTTTAGCAGCCACAGCGGCATCATCACGGGTAAAAGCAATAGCGGTAGGGCCGATCAGGTGGTCATCAATTCCACTCATGCCGGCCTCATGAGCGGCAAGTCTGAGCAAAGTGTTTTTGGCCACCAGGAACTTGATCTTGTTTTCCCGCAAGTTTTTCCTCAGTACCGTAATGTTGACCACACTTAAACCCTGGTAGTCAGTCACAAAAAAGGAGTCAGAGTCCTCAAACAGTTTTTTCATTTCAGCTACGGCATCCATTTTTTGAGGATTGGGCATATTCAGCAAACTCCTTTTTTCGCTACTTTTTCAAACTTGCCAGTAATTCGGTGTGATCCAGCTTAATTCCGGGACCCATGGAAGAACAGATTGACGCTCCGAGGACATATGTCCCCTTTGCTGCGGCCGGTTTGGCGCGTACCACGGCATCAACAAAGGCTGCCACGTTCTCAGCCAGTTTCTGTTGGTCAAATGTAATTTTCCCGACAGCTGCGGCAACATTGGACTGTTTGTCAACACGAAACTCAATCCTCCCCGCCTTGAGTTCTTTCACTGCCTTGGCTACCTCCATTGTCACCGTATTTGTCTTAGGATTCGGCATAAGGCCGCGAGGGCCGAGGATTTTCCCCAGTTTGCCAATCACTCGCATCATGTCAGGCGTTGCTACCGCTACATCGAAGTCCGTCCATCCCCCTTTGACTTTCTCAGCCAGATCTTCTGCTCCGACGAAGTCCGCTCCGGCTTCTTTGGCTTCAGTGACTTTCTCGCCCTGGGCAAACACCGCCACCCGGACTTTTTTACCCGTCCCGTTCGGCAAAGCCACTGTTCCACGAACCATCTGATCGGCATGTTTGGGATTGACACCCAATCGTACAGCCATCTCCACTGATTCGTCGAACTTCACATAATGCTTTTCTTTCAGCAGGCTCAGTGCCTCCGAAAGCGGGTACCTTTTGGACCGGTCAACCGCTTCCCGATAATCTTTGTACTTTCTCGAATGCTTCATGTATTCCTATTCTCCCCGAAACCGAATATACGCTTCAGGTACCAACGAATGTTTTCCGTACGTAAAATTAATGCACCTCAATTCCCATCGACCGAGCGGTCCCTTCAATTATCCGGATGGCCGCCTCTATAGAACCAGCGTTCAAATCGTTCATCTTCTTCTCGGCGATTTCACGCGCCTGCTGTTTCGATATCCGACCGACTTTATCCTTGTTAGGAACGCCCGACCCCTTGTTCACTTTCGCTGCCATCTTCAGCAATGTCGATGCCGGTGGTGTCTTGGTAACAAAACGGAACGACTTGTCTGCGAAAACAGTGATGATAACAGGGGTCAATATACCGTTTCCATCCTTCGTACGCGCATTAAATGCTTTGCAGAACTCCATTATGTTCACCCCGCGCTGACCAAGAGCCGGTCCAACGGGAGGAGCCGGGTTCGCTTGCCCCGCGGGTATTTGAAGTTTTATCTCAGCTGCTACTTTCTTTGCCATGTCTGTCTATACTCTCACAATACCAGTACACTACTTTTTTGACAATTCCACTTGGAGAAAATCGAGTTCCACAGGAGTCGGACGTCCAAATATGGAAACCATCACTTTGACCTTCCGCCGCTCCATATTGACCTCGCTTATGGTCCCCGAAAAGTCCGCAAACGGACCATCATTCACTTTTACTAAATCACCGGCCTGGAAAGGGAAATCACTATCTTCTTCAGTACGACTTCGGTTAATCTGACCGACAATACGCTCAACCTCATTTTCCTTAAGCGGCTTCGGCTTTCCCGCTACCCCAACGAAATTGGTGATTCCGGGAGTAGAAGTGACTAAATCCTGAGTTTGTTTGGTTAAGTCCATCCGAACCAGAAGGTAACTGGGCAAAAACTTCTTAGTGCTCGTTGACCGTCTCCCTTGCTTCATTTCCGTGACTTCCTCAGTAGGTAACAGGATTTCGCCGAACTTATCTTCCATCCCAGCATTTTCTATCGCCGATTCAAGATGCCTTTTGGCTTTCTGTTCATGACCGGCATAGGTATGAACCGCATACCAGCAGAGAGCCATTGGCATTACCCTCCAACTCCTCCACCAAAAATGGTCCGGACAATAAGGGATAAAATGCGGTCAACAATACCAATGAAAATCGCCACCACCAGTGAAACTACTATCGTGACAATAGTAGAGCCAACCAGCTCATCTTTGGTAGGCCAGGTTACCTTCCTTAACTCAGCGTTCACTTCTTTGAGAAACTTTTTTACTTTTTCTAACACTTTCCACTTCCCCGTACTTGGCAGGCCAGGAGGGATTCGAACCCCCAACATCCGGTTTTGGAGACCGGCGCTC
>CAZYRH010000003.1:0-39478 GCA_964650395.1 uncultured Ignavibacteriales bacterium | reverse complement strand
GAGGCAACCCATGAGGCTTGTCGATGCCTTCGCTGCGATCTGGAATTTACTAAGCCCAAAGAGGTTGAGACCAAAACAGAAGCCAAGCCTGCTATAGTTGGGAAAAAATGAACATGGTCACTCTCTACATAAATGGTCTGAAGGTGTCGGTTGAAAAGGGTACAACGCTGCTTGAGGCGGCTCGGTTCCTCGGATTCCCTATCCCGACTCTGTGTCACATGGATGGTCTTTCTCCCTACGGTGCCTGCCGATTATGCGTCGTGGAGATCGGAGAAGGTCCGAAGGCTAAATTAGTCACATCGTGCACATATCCGGCCGAAGAAGGCCTGAAGGTTCGTACGGCATCCTCGCGTGTTGTCAAAGCCCGCAAGATGGTTCTGGAGCTGTTGTTGGCCTCCTGTCCGCAGTCGAAGATCATACAGGACCTTGCCTCCGCCCACGATATTCGTCAGCAGCGGTTTAAGCAGGAGTACGAAGATTGCATCCTGTGCGGGCTGTGCGTGCGGATGTGCGAGGAGCAGATGATGGCCAAGGCAATTGGCTTCCGAGGACGCGGCCAGAACAGAAGTATCGGCACACCGTTTGATATAACGTCCGACGTCTGCCGGCAGTGTGGAGCATGCATGTATATCTGCCCGGCTTGCTCTCTCAGATGTACATACACCGAACCGGAGAAGGCGATCTGCGGCGCCTGTGCCAATTTGAGTCCGCCATGTCTCGAAAAAGAGAAGTTTGATGATATGATGTGTTACATGGACCCCTGTGTGGCGTGTGAAATAAAAAAAGATTGAGGTTGGCAACGGAGGAAAAACAATGTCCATAACGCTTTCAAGAATTAACTCGTCGGCTGCAACTTTGACGAAGAATCGGACCGAGGGCTCGGTCTCACCCAATTCGGGCATGTGCGTGACCTGCGTCGATGGCTGCATCGGCATGTGCGAAATCGGCAAGTCCGCTTACCGAGGCCATGAAGTGATCTACCCCCAACCGTTTGGAGTCATCACGACCGCTGCGGAAAAGACCTACCCTGTCGATTACTCACACTTCAATATCATGGGGACGGCCGTAGGGGCGCACGGTATTGAAGCCGACAGCGACAAGGCCATATTCCCAAAAGTCAACCTTGAAGTCACTTTCGGGTATGACAAAGGACTCAAGTTCCGTTACCCGTGGATCATTCCCGGGATCGGCTCCACCGACATCGCAAAAAACAACTGGGAAGGGCTGGCTATCGGTTCGGCTCTGGCCGGCACCGGGTTGACAATCGGAGAAAACGTGGTGGGGATGGATCCCGAGTCGATCATCAAGAACGGAAAGGTGACCGATACCGTAGACCTAAAACGTCGTGTCAAGCTGTACAAGGACCATCAGCGCAACGGTTACGGGGCCATTATAGTACAAGCCAATATTGAAGATACCCGTCTTGGCACCCAGGAGTACGCTATCAACAAACTGGGTGTTGAGATTGTTGAACTGAAGTGGGGCCAGGGAGCCAAGAATATCGGCGGCGAGGTCAAGATCAGAAACCTCAAGAAGGCCCAGATGCTTTACGAGCGTGGCTATATAGTTCTGCCCGATCCGACCGACCCAAATGTGATAAAGGCGTTCGAGCGCGGCGCTTTCAAGGAATTTGAAAGGCATTCCCGCATGGGAATGGTCTCCGAGGATTCTTTTGCCCAGAGAGTTGAAGAGCTGCGAAAAGCCGGGGCGAAATACATTTTTCTCAAAACAGGCGCTTATGCCCCGGCTGACCTGGCGCGAGCGGTTAAGTATGCGTCCAAGTACAAACTGGACCTTCTCACAGTCGATGGCGCCGGCGGCGGCACAGGAATGAGCCCCTGGCGCATGATGAACGAGTGGGGAGTGCCACCGGTAGAGCTGCATTCCTTACTGTATCAGTATACCAAGCGCCTTGCTGACAGGGGCGAGTATGTCCCGGCGTTGGCCGTGGCAGGTGGGTTTACACTCGAAGATCTAATCTTCAAGGGTCTGGCCATTGGCGCTCCGTTTGTCAAGCTGGTGGGTATGGCTCGTGCCCCGATAGCTGCCGCCATGGTCGGCAAGACAATCGGTATGGCTATCGATGCTCATCAATTGCCGGTATATGTGGAAAGGTTTGGCCAGACGCGGGATGAAATTTTCGTCACCTCCGGCGATCTGCGCAAGGAACTTGGTGACAAAGAATTTGAAGCGCTGCCCTGTGGTGCTATCGGACTCTATACGTACTATGAACGCTTAGCTCAAGGACTACGCCAGCTTATGTGCGGCAGCCGCAAGTTTGCTATGAAACACATTGCGCGTGATGACATCGCTGCCCTAACCCACGAGGCCGCTGACATTAGCGGGATTCAATATATAATGGATGTTAACAAGGTGGAGGTTGAAGAAATACTCAACAGTTAATCCGAAAAAAAGAAGTCAACTGGAACTTCAGTTTTCCGGTTTTTCCGGGAAATCAGTGAAGGCCTGTTCTGACCACATGGCCTTTTAGTTCCGGTTGGGTTTCTCCTCAAAGGGGCCCCCTGTGCTGAGAGAGGTACTTGACAAGTTTGGCTGGAGAGTATCATCTGTGCAGGGAGGCGCCTTTTTATATATCATCAGTTAATGTCGTTTGGAGTATATACAAATATTCGGCATGGCTGTTTAATCATCCTTTCAAAGGCAGACAGATGAGACAAGCGAATGTCATTCAAACATGATTGACCAGAAGAAAACAGCAGATAAGATGCTTGAGTTTCTGCCGGGAAGAACCAGGGAGCTTGATTGCCTGTATAATATTGGAGAGATCTTCCGTGAACAGGGTGAATCCTTGGATAAGATCTACGTAACGATTGTCCAATTGGTTCCGGATGGTTGGCGATATCCGGATATCTGTCATACCAAGATTATTTTTAATATGAATCCTTTGTCCCACATACAGAAAGCCCTTTGACATACTCGCCAAAGGGTCGGATTTTCAATCAATGCGGCTTCGACCTCACTCGCCCCAAACTCTTGTGAGGTTTGAGTTTTCATTCCGGTTAGACTATGATATGATAGATGGAAGTCGTTGGAGGAGAATAAAATATTCCTAGCTAACAAGATGACTATGTTTTTTCATATACCCTTAACGGAGAAGCTGAGCTGCCCGGCGGCTTTGCAACATCAACCCCGCCAGAAAGCCAACTACAATAACGAAACCAACCTCGATTTCGGCGCGCGATAGCCCGGTCAGCTCCAGCGCATTGTTAGGCCGTCACCGCATTCAATGGAAACACCTTCACCAGCAATTGAGCAACTCATACACCTTGAACCCGTTGAAATCTGACCATCAAAAGAACAAGAAATACCGGGGTACACGTTTCATGTAATCACGGTATGAATCACCATATTGTTCCAAACAAGCTTTTTCCTCTGCCAGGGTTCTAGAGCGACGGAATAATGCAGCTATAATTTGCAGGAGTAGTGCAGGCCATGAGCCTATAGCGATACAAATCCCACAACCTGTAATGAATAACATGAGTGCCTGTGGATGGCGTGATATTCTGTAGAGTCCTCTGGTAGCTGGTTGATCAAGCGGTGTGTTTTTGAAATTGAAGAGAGCAGTAATGAAGCCAGCCAAGCCAAGTCCAAATAAAATAATCCCAGGGATGAAAACAATAGATCCAATTTTTAATGGAGTTAAGATTATAAGAAAGAAAATAACAAGAATTAATAATACTGCTATAACACGGAAAAGTCTTTGCGTTTTACTCCAACGTGACCTATCGTATTCATATAGCCCTGCTCTCACTTCCTTAGGAAAGTTCAGAAGCAAAAAACAGTATATCAAACAGAGCAAAGCTAATAGAATCCACCCATTAAGCCATCCTAATTTAAGTATGGGAATTAGTTCTATTTCTCACTCCTTCCATAAATTCTAGCTGTAGAAATTGCGGCCTAACATAATATTATACAACACTCATTAGCCTAGTGTTGCGTCCCAAATATATGTTCACATATTCTTTTGCAGTAGCACGGGCATCATGCCCGTGAATCATGGGCAAGATGCCCATGCCACGATTTAATTTGCTGCTTTTTTTATTAGCATGTATTTCTGGGACATCACACTAGTAGATACCGTCTTTCATGTCAAGGGTCAGGATCCCTACGATCCTGCCAATTCTGTCGCCTGCCGAACGCAATTTCCGGTGCCTCATCCGCTTGCGGTGGGTGAAGATTTGTCCAATCACTTCACCATCAATATAATGATTAGCTTATATTATAAAAAAAACCAGCAATTGCAAAAGTCAATATTCAATGCGGCCCCAATACGAATATCACTCTCCCCAAACTCCGGTGACATTCGGCTTTCAATTGAGAACTGGCTACGCTATGATCGACGGAAGTCGTTGGAAGGTAATGATATGAAGTGAAACTTAGTTCCCTTATTTTGCGTAATCATAGACAAAAGACTAGAAGAGAGGTTATTAAGCCATAAGATTTGAGGCGACTTGTGCTGTGATTCTTCTTTCACTTGAATGGCGATTTTTGCTGGGTAGATATTAAAATCATCGAAGAGCTGAAGCCCTCGGAATTAAAAACAACAAATATTATGGGAGAAAGGTCATTATGAAAGAACTAATAGTCCTGATTTGTGTGTTGTCGTTTGCGCTTTTAGGAATTCATGCACAGCCAAATTCGAAATTGCACCAGGGAGTTGCTGTGAATTTTGTCCAGGCGGACTCAGGCGACGAGACCGGGGAACACTTTGTTACAGGATTGCCGCTGCGCGTCAGCGGCCGATCATGCACATCGTTCTGCCTGGAGGACAACGGTCATGTCGTTTTCGGATCCAACTACGACAACGACAAGCCCGAGGGAATGGTTTTCATCAACAAGCGAGGGATCTCCAAATCCGGTTTCATGCCTGGCACCACGGGGCAGGTTGCCCGGTGGACGTCGAAATACGCCAGCGTCTCGTTCACCGTGGTTGGTTACCAGCTCGCCTGGGCCGGGATGAACGAGAAGGGGCTGGTGATGAGCACCATGGCCCTCCCCGAAACGCAGAATCCCGAGGCAGACGAGCGCCCCCCCCTTCATTCTCCTCACTGGATGCAGTACATGCTGGATAACTGCGGCTCCGTGAAGGAGGTCATCACAGCCGATTCGCAGGTGCGGATCTTCGAAACCGTCGATCATTACCTTGTGGCCGATGGGACGGGCGACTGCGCGGTCGTCGAATTCCTGGACGGCCGGATGGTCTTTCACACCGGTCAGGGGCTTCCCGTTGCGGCTCTGACCAACAGCACGTACTCCGAGTCCATCGACTTTCTGAAGAGAGGCGTGGCGGGTTTGAAAAAGAGGGATGGCATCCAGACTATTACCGGCTCTCTACGCCGCTTCCAGACTGCCGCGGACCGGGTGAAAGCGTTCGAGCCCGCCGGCAGCGAGCACGCAATAAAGTACGCGTTCGACGTTCTGGACAAAGTGGGTGGAGAAGCCACGCTGTGGAGTATCGTCTTCGATACGCAGGATATGAGAGTCTACTTTCGCACACAGTCCCACCGCGCGATCAGATATCTGTCGCTAAACGATTTCGACCTTTCGTGTCAGACGCCCGATATGATAATGGACATCCACGAGAAGCTGGAGGGCAATATCGCCGAATCGATGCAGGTTTATTCCTCCGATAAGAACTTCGAGTTCCTGAAAAAAGCCATCGTGAGATGGGACATCCAGATGAGTGAAGAAGAGCTGCAGGCGATTCGCACGATCCTCGACAGTTATGAGTGTAACTAGTCGCAGAAATTCTAGAACACTGTGACGGGTGGCCCAACCTTTGAGCGGATTTCGTAATGACATAAGCCGTTTCATTGCATCGGCT
Source organism: uncultured Ignavibacteriales bacterium (assembly GCA_964650395.1). Classification (GTDB taxonomy): domain Bacteria; phylum Zixibacteria; class MSB-5A5; order GN15; family FEB-12; genus CAZYRH01. Next base: position 33,633 of record CAZYRH010000003.1, on the reverse strand, counting down.
TATCAATAAAAGCGGGGTGGACCTCACTCTCCCCAAACTCTTCTGATTTTCTGTTTTTCCCGAGTGGACTTGTTATATCAAATTTGACAGTGGTCGTCGGAAATCATTAAAATATATGACTCCGGACCAATTATATGGTTGTGTAACCTGTAATCTTACGTCGGTGAAGCTTAATTGATTAAAGCTTCTGTACGCCCGTGATCTTTCTGGTGATTTTAATTGGAAAACGATTAAAATGCTAGATAAATCGAATCAGGAATCCACCCCCTGCATATCCTGAATTTCATAAAGGGGGCTAGTAGACCACTCCGATCGGATTAGTATTTAACAACTTCTGGCAATTTTTTGGCCATACTGATAGTAGAACGTAATTCTTTAAGGAGAGGTGCAATCCCATCAAAGCTGCTGTACTTCACGAACTCTATTAGCATTTGACGAAGATCCTCCGGTTCCCATTCAGTAAATTTGTGAGGAGTTTCAAGTCCTGCATCGCAATATAGCCGAGCTCGGATGCTTTTGACCCCCTGCAACCGAGAGAGGTCTGAGAGCTTTACCATTTCCAGAATGTGTTCCGGCGAAATTCCTGTCTGTTTGGCCAATTGCTTTCGTCTGGACGGGGTTTTGCCTGCTACAATCATATGCTCGGCAGTTACAATTCCGATATCCTTCAACTTAGCAATAATCTCCGGTTGAACATCTCGAAATTCCTGAAGCTTCAGTACCTTCCTCGTCTTGGCAATTTCTCTTTCCCTGATTTCATTCAAGACTTTTCCCATTGAGTTCATACCAATGAATCTGTAGTAAAGCGCTATACCGCGCACCTCTTTCTTGGCTGTACTTTTTATCATCATATCTATATAAGCCATAATATCTTGTTTTTTCGCAGCTTCCACCTTTATTCTCATTCTGCTGGCTAAATGCTGCTCAAACGCCTGAACGTGATTTATCAACTTATTTATGACGTGCTGTTTCTTGCCAGCCCGTTTCAAAAACTTTCTAAAACCTTCCTCGTCCATTGGTCCCTCGAACCTTTATATAATTGATATCCAACCCAACAGGCGGGTTTTTCCAATTATTCTGCTGCCTTCATCATTATTCTCTCCACAATAGGCGGAAACACCTTTATTCTCCAGCATAACCGGGCTCTCGCCACTACAATGAGTGTATTGAATTGAAAACCTAACGCAAACCAACAACCGTGTACCCCACAGCTCTGCTGTGGGTTCACCCGCCTGACCACTTTCCCCACATCTTACCAGCGCCGTGCCCCTGCAAATTCCCCATAACTTCGCTGCAAAAAAATCCCCTCACACTCTTTTGTAACAGAAAGGCACAATTATGTCAGGCACTAGCCCGAAGCAGCTCGAGGTAGATAAATCAGGCGATGCCTGCGGGCTATCACGCAACTGTATCGCCTGCAAGAGCACCGCTGCCTTCCCAACTCCCAGCCACCGGAGACCCCGCCTATCGACCAAAATTAAAAAATTACCAAACAAACCCATTTCGTTGGCGCCTCTGCGCATTGTACCTTGTTAGGCAAGCCACGTATTTGCTCCACAGCGATTCTTCCCCTCTTCAGAGGGGTGCCCAAAGGGCGGGGTGTGTCTTCCACGTGTCATAAACACACCCCTCAGTCCCCTCTCAAGAGGGGACTTTGTCTCGGACCTGTATTAAGATAGAAGAGGAGGTCAGGTCCCTTGCGAAGCTAACACTTATTTGGCATACTCCGTCGCCCGGCTTTCTCTGACCACCGTCACTTTAATCTGTCCCGGATACTGCATCTCTCTTTCAATCTTGGCGGCAATATCGCTGGCCAAAATAGAACTGGCCAGATCATCAAGGACCTTGTGCTCAACGATTACTCTGATCTCGCGTCCGGCCTGAATAGCATACGCCTTAGAAACGCCTTTGAAACTGTCGGCCAGTTCCTCCAATTGCTGCAACCGCTTGACATACGCTTCCAGAGGCTCCCGTCTGGCTCCGGGACGGGCGCCGGAGACAGCATCGGCGGCTTGAACCAAAACAGGGTACGGTCCGATCATCGGCACGTCACCATGGTGCGATTCAATGGCATTGATGACGTCATCGCTCTCTTTGAAACGGCGCATGAAATCGGCGCCGATCTGCGTATGAGTTCCTTCGGTTTCACGATCAATGGCCTTGCCGATGTCGTGCAACAGCCCACACCGTTTGGCCAAGACAGGATCAAGCTCAAGTTCGGCGGCCATCAACCCGGACAGCATCGCCACTTCCTTAGAGTGGGCCAGAACATTCTGTCCGTACGAGGTGCGGAAATGAAGCTTGCCCAGTATCTTCAACACGTCTGGGTGCAGACCGTGAACGCCAAGTTCAAAACAGGCTTGCTCGCCAGCCTCACGAATGATCACTTCCATTTCCTTTTGGGACTTTTCCACTATCTCCTCGATTCGGGTGGGATGAATCCGTCCATCTACAATCAACTTTTCCAGAGCCATTCGAGCTACTTCACGGCGGACGGGATCGTAGCCTGACAGAATGACCGCTTCGGGAGTATCATCCACGATCACATCAATACCTGTGGCGGTTTCAAAGGCTCGGATATTTCTCCCCTCCCGTCCGATAATGCGTCCTTTCATCTCGTCGTTGGGAAGATTCACTACCGACACGGTTGTTTCAACAGTATGGTCGGCGGCACAGCGGTAGATGGCGGACAGAATAACCTCTTTGGCCTCTTTGTCCGCCTCCCTCTCAGCCTTGTCCCGTATCTCTTTGATATGAGCAGCCGCCTCCATTTTGGCCACCTCAACCATGTTGTCCATAAGCTGCTTCTTGGCTTCCTCAGGGGTCATCTGCGCAATCTTCTGCAGTTTCTCATTCTCTCTGCTGATGATTTCTTCCAGCTCAGTTTCCCTCAGAGAAATCCTCTTCTCGTGTGTCTTTAGGGTCGTTTCCCGATGGCTTATCTCCTGCTCACGGGCTTGCAGAAAATCCATCTTTTTTTCCAACGAGGCCTGGCGTTCCCCCAGCTTTTTTTCGCCGACCTCTATTTCCCGACGCCGGTGTTCGGCCTCCCGCTCAACATCTCCTTTTAGCTTTAACCATTTTTCACGTGCTTCTAAGGCCGCCTCTTTTTTCTTAATTTCCGTTTCTTTTTTTGCTTCATCGACCAGCCGCCTGGCTTTCTCGGCAGCGTCGCTCAGTCTTTTGCCGGAGAGGCGACGCGCCAGATGCCAGGAGAGGATAAAAGACACCAAGCCGACAACAAGCGCTATGGCAAGAAACAAGATTGTTTCGTTCATTATTTCCTCCCATCCGGCCAATAATACCGGATGTTCAATGATGCCAAAGTTCAAAGTTCTGGGATGAGAAAATACAGGACTTAGGGCAGGGCAGAATACAGGTCAGGAAATGACAGTGGCGCCCTCAAGGGCGTCATTTAGGCGGGCAAGGATACTATCCAGCGTAGGATCAACATCTCGTTCAGCCACGTCCAGCCGTTCCGATTTCTCAATCAATTCGGAAGCTATCGACATGGCTGCCAGGATCGCTACCTTATCTCGACCTGGCACACGGCTGGCTTGTGCCGCTTCCCTCATTCTGGAATCGACATAGTCAGCCGCCTTAGAGATATGAGCCGGATCAGTCACCCCGGTGATGGGGTACTCCTCACCAAATATATTTACGACAACCTTGTTTTCTACCATGGTATCAAATACCCATAAAAGGGACAAATACCCAAAAAGCGTATTTTCTTATCCCGCTAAATATCAATAACTTATACTAATAAAGCTGCTGCCTGTCAAGAAAAAACTTATTGCTGTAATGCTTCCAGTTCTTTCAGGCGACCCAAGACAGCTGTCAGTTTGGTCTTTATGGTCTCAGATCGGTCGGCTTTCCCCAGCTTTAACTCATTGATTTCCTTTTGAATATGAGCCAATTCGGCTTTAAGATTTGCATTTTCTGCTTTGAGCGAAGCGTTCTCTTGTTTCGATTCATCCCAAAGGTCCAATACCTTCTCAACTTTCTCAGCCAACAGCTCAATCTTGCTCCCCATAATTATCTATCCCTTATTTCAGCGTCATAACCATGTTTTAAGGCATCAATCACTTTCTGCTGCAACGCATCAACTTCCTCGCTAGACAGGCTGCCTTGGCACGATCTATAACTGATAGAAATGGCAATCGATTTTTTCCCTGGTTCGATCTGCTTGCCAGCATACAGGTCAAATATACGCACCGATTCAGCCAGCTCGCCAGCCGTCCGCTTAATAGTACTCACCAGATTGCCGGACAGAACATCTTGGTTCACCACAATAGCGAGATCACGCGGCGCCGCGGGGTAAAGAGGCAGTGGTGTAAACTCTCGCTGAGATTGGCTCCTTGGAATCAAACGTTCCACCTTGATTTCTGCCACGTAGACCGGCTGCTTGATATCGAGTCTGCTTAGCACAGACGAGGCAACCTTCCCAACAACACCCATTGGCTGACCATCCAACAATAACTTGAAAGAGATGTCCTCTTCAAGAAACGATACTCCAGCAGGTTCAAAATTGACTTGCGGCCAGTGGAAGTGTTCGTTGAGCTGTTCGATTGCGCCGGAGAGGTCATAGAAGTCAAGCGGGCGAAGCTGCTCACGCCAGCCGTTAGAGGTCGAGCCGGTCACAGCCAGAAGGATTCTCTTTTCCTCACGCCAGTTACCGGTATTATCCGGAGGGAAATACGCCTTGCCGATCTCAAAAATCTGCAGGTCCAGGTTGCGATGCGAAATGTTGTGATTTATCATCGTCAGCGCTGTCGGCACAAGGGAATTGCGCATGATGTTGAGGTCTTCTGAGATAGGGTTGACGATGCGCAGTTGAGAGACTTCAGGATTAAAGAGCTTTGCCAGGCGGCTGTCCGCCAACCCGTGACAGAGTATCTCATTGAAACCGGCGCCCGTCAGGACCCTTCTCACCTCGTCAGCGAAGATATCCTCAACATGAGTAGGGGTGAACAGGGGGCCAATATTCGCTGTCGCATCCGGTATTGAGTCATATCCTTCAATGCGGGCAATCTCTTCGATTAGATCAATCTCTCGCGTGACGTCCGGGCGGAACGTCGGGACCGTCACCTTGAGCTGACCCGAACCCTCAACTGTAAACTCCAAATCAGTGAAGATTTGTTTCATTCGGCTTTCAGAGATGTCGGTGCCAAGTACATAGTTGCAGCGCTGGGGACGAAAGATTATCGTCACCGGCTCAATCTTTTGTGGATAGCAATCAACGATCCCCTTAAGCACCTCCCCGCCGCATATTTGTTGAAAAAGATACGCCGCTCGATTGACAGCGTACGGTATGCCGTTAGGGTCCGCTCCCTTTTCGAAGCGAATCGATGACTCAGTCACAATGCCGAGCCTTTTACGGCCTTTGCGGATGACTGATGGGTTGAAATAGGCTGCCTCTAACAGGAGGTTGGTAGTACTCTCATCAACTTCAGAATATAGACCGCCCATGACGCCACCTACCGCAACGGGCACCTTGCCGTTAGTAATGAGCAGAACATCAGGAGATAACTCGTGCTCTTTGCCGTCCAGCGTGGTGAATTTCTCTCGCTCACAGGCTCTGCGTACTACAACTTCATTAGAGCCAAAACGTTCCAGGTCAAAGGCGTGGAGTGGATGGCCGGTTTCAAGCATGACCAGATTGGTGACGTCAACGACATTCGAGATGGGTCTGATACCCGACATTAACAGCTTTTTCTTTATCCACCACGGTGAGGGAGCAATTTTAACGTTTCTGATGATACGAGCTGCATACCGAGGGCAGCCGTGAGTGTCTTCGGTTGAGACTCTTATCTGATCCGAAGCTCTCTCCGATGATTCAGTCAAGCTGAACTGAGGTTTGCGCACCTTTGTCGATGCCAGGGCGGCCACATCACGAGCAATACCTATAGCCGACATCGAATCGGCACGATTGGGGGTCAATTCGAAGGTGAGAATATAATCATCGTAGTCAAGATACTCTGCCAGGGGTCCTCCGACAGGCGCATCATCTTCAAGGACCATGATGCCGGAATGATCCTCAGAGATACCCAGCTCCCGTTCCGAGCAGATCATCGCCGATGATTCCACATTGCGAATTCTGACCTTTTTCATTTCGAAATCATCAGCCAGCTTGGCTCCTATAAGAGCCACAGGAACCTTTTGCCCCGTTGCTACATTCGGAGCGCCGCACACACTGTCCAGAACTTCGGAGCCGATATCTACCCGCGCCAGTTGTATCTTCGATGCCCCCTCTATCGGCATCAGTTCCACCACCTTGCCGACTACGACCCGGTTCATGTACCGTGCGGTCGGCTTCACGTCTTCACACGCCGTACCGCACAGAGTGAGCCTGCGCTCCGTCTCCTCGACCGACCAATCCAGATCGGTCAGTTCTTTGAGCCAGTTGTACGATATCTTCATAGCTACACAAACTGCCTCAAAAAGCGGATGTCATTGTTAAAAAAGAGCCTGATGTCGTTTATCTTGTACTTCAACATGGCAATCCGCTCCACTCCGATACCAAAGGCATAACCGGTGTACTTCTCGGGATCGTGCCCGGCCTTTCCCAGCACCGTCGGATCAATCATACCGCAGCCGAGAATCTCCAGCCAGCCAGTATACTTACAAAGCTGACACCCTTTCCCCCTGCAGAGGAAGCACTGAATATCGACTTCTGCCGAGGGTTCAGTGAAGGGGAAATAGGAGGGGCGAAACTGCAACTTCAGCCCTTCTCCAAAGAATGCCCGACAAAACGCCACCAAGGCCCCTTTGAGGTCCCCCATCGTGACGCCCTCGTCAACTAAAAAGCCATCTACCTGGTGGAAGGAGACATGGGCGCGGTTCGAAATCGCCTCATGCCGGAAACACCGTCCGGGCATTATTATTTTCATCGGAGGTTTTCTTTTTTCCAGCTCACGCGTCTGCACCGGAGTGGTATGCGTTCTCAGAAGCCTGCCGCCCTCGACAAAGAAAGTGTCCATCGTATCACGGGCGGGATGATCGGGTGCAAAATTAAGAGCTTCGAAATTATAATAGTCCGTTTCCACGTCTGGGCCGTACGCCGCCTCAAAACCCATGCCGTAAAAGGTATGGCACATTTCATGTATAACCTGGTTGAGAATATGTACCACACCGATCCGCTGAGGAGCGCCGGGAAGGGTGGGATCGAAAACGATCCGCCGCTTGGGAGGGGCAAGGCGCTGTTGGGCTTCCCCCAGTTGTTGTTCAATCACTGTTCGGCATTGGTTAGCCGCTGCCCCGGCTGCCTTGCGCTCTTCGAGCGTAAGGTCTTTGAGGCCCTTGAGAATGGACGTAACCGATCCCTTGCGCCCCAAATACCTTACCCGGAGGGCATCGAGCGAAGCCAGCGAATCGGCCTGACCGATCTGCTGCAGAGCTTCTTCTTTAATCTGCGCAACGTCATCAAGAAGCGACATGTGAGATACAATTAAGAGTTATCTTCCCGCAGCTATCTTGGCCAGGTTTTGGAACGTGGCCATGTCGCGGGCAGCGATATCCGCCAGCGTCTTGCGGTCGAGATTGACTCCTGCTTGTTTGAGGCCCGCCATAAAGCTCGAATAGTTGGTGCCGCACATTCTGGCCGCAGCCGAGATACGGGTAATCCATAGGGAACGGAATACGCGCTTCTTGTTGCGGCGATCCCGGTAGGCATATTTCAAACCTTTCCGGACCGTTTCCAGGGCTGTTCGATACAACTTTCGGCGGGCATTGTAGTTACCCTTGGCCTGCTTTAGCACTTTTTTATGACGCTGCTTGGCAGCAACACTATTCTTGACACGGGGCATTGATCTGAATCTCCTGTTACAATTCCACCCTTGGAGCTAGTACGGCAGCATCTGCTCCACTCTCTTAGTATCAGCCTTCGAAACATGAGTCGTTTTGCGCAACTGTCGCTTACGCTTGGGACTCATTTTATTCAGGATATGCGTTTTGTTCGCTTTATACCGTTTGATCTTACCGCCGGCCGTCTTTTTGAACCGTTTGGCGGCCCCGCGGTGGGTTTTCATCTTTGGCATTGGCTAACCTCTAATACTAATTCATACACATTATCTACTCAGACTCCACAGGAGCTACCTGTGACCTGTCTGGCTTTTGTTCTGTTTGTTGATCGACCTTGGCCTTTTTAGCCTTCTTGATGACCCCCGGCTTGGGAGCAAGAACCATCGTCATGTTTCGCCCGTCAAGCTTACGAGCTACTTCAACGACTGAGACGTCGGATAACTCCTGAGCGACCCGATCGAGAATCTTACCACCAAATTCGGTATAGGCCATCTCGCGTCCACGAAACATAACGAACACCTTCACCTTACTGCCGGACTCGACGAACTCCCGCACATGCCTTGTCTTAAACTGAAAGTCATGATCGTCGATTTTTGGCCGGTAGCGCATTTCCTTCATTTGGAAGGTATGCTGCTTCTTCTTGGCCGCTCTGTCTTTCTTGGAAAGCTCGTATTTAAACTTCCCGTAATCAAGAATGCGGCACACTGGCGGGCGACTGTTCGGAGCAACTTCAACCAGATCCAAGCCTGCATCATGGGCCCGATGCCAAGCCTCCTTGATCGGCAAAATGCCGATCTGTTCGCCATTCGGCCCAATCAGCCTGACGGGCGAGACTCGTATCTGGTTGTTGATCCGTAAATCCTTGCTACCTATAAAATCCTCCTCCTACTGCATTTGTTTGCTATTGTTAAGACCCTTACTTTCAATTTCAGACTTGAGCAACGTAATTGATTCCTCAAGGGTTTTGGTTCCCAGGTCTCCCACGCCATGCTTCCTCATCGAGACCGACTGTGACTGAACTTCCTTCGCGCCGACAATGAACATATACGGCACCTTTTGTAATTCGGCATCACGAATTTTGGCGCCGATCTTCTCAGACCGATCATCAAGCACAGCTCGAATTTTCTGTTCTTTCAACTTCCCGACAATATCCCTTCCGTATTCATTAAAATCGTCAGTGATCGGGAGAACCTTCACTTGCACCGGAGCCAACCACAGCGGAAAATTACCGGCATAATGTTCAATCAGCAGACCAAAAAAACGTTCGATTGATCCCAGTAACGCCCGGTGAATCATGAAGGGCCGTTTATGCTGACCATCAGCATCAATATAATACAGGTCAAACCGCTCCGGCAAGGAAAAATCAAATTGAATGGTCGAACACTGTTGTTTTCGCTTTAGAGCATCCTTGATATTTATATCGATTTTGGGGCCGTAAAAAGCCCCCTCTCCTTCATCAACTTGGTAGGGCAACCTCGCCTTCTCCAAAGCCACACGCAAACCATCTTCAGCCCTTCGCCAGCTTTCTTCATCGCCTATTGACTTCTCTGGTCTAGTCGAGAGAGAAATAGCATAATCGGTGAAACCAAATGACTTCAAAAGGTGGATACAAAAGCCAAGAAGCCAGACCAGCTCATCTTCCATCTTGTCTTGCGTCACGAAGTGGTGAGCATCATCCTGAGTGAAGCCGCGCGCGCGCAGCAGCCCCTGAAGAACCCCTGCTCGCTCGTAACGATATACAGTGCCAAGCTCCGCCCAGCGGAGCGGCAAATCGCGGTATGACCAGAGGCGTGATTTGTACATATAGATATGAAAGGGGCAGTTCATCGGCTTGAGCAGGTATTGCCGTTGGTCAACCTCCATTGGGCCGTACATGTACTCACTGTAGAAGTCGGTATGTCCACTCTGGTCCCACAACTCACGGTGAGCCAGATGGGGGCTGAAAACCAATTCATATCCATACTTGAGGTGCTCTTCACGCCAGAAGTTTTCGATTTCATTTCGAATGCGGGCCCCTTTGGGGAGCCACAAGATCAAACCAGCTCCGACCTCCTCAGAAATAGTAAACAATTCGAGCTGTTTTCCCAGGACGCGGTGATCTCTCTTTTTGGCCTCTTCCATGCGGCGCAGGTAGTCATCGAGCATCGCCTTTTTGGGATAGGACACCCCGTAGATACGCTGCAGCATCGGCCTGTTTTCATTACCTCGCCAGTAGGCGCCGGACGTGGCAGTGAGTTTGAACGCCTTGATCATGCCGGTTCTCGGAACGTGCGGGCCACGGCAGAGATCTTCAAAGCGAGAGTTCTGATAAAACGTTACACTGTCATCCTCAATGCCCTTGAGAATCTCAACTTTATAAGCATTCCCCTCTGAGCGGTAATACTCAATAGCTTCCCTGCGGTCTTTTACTTGGAGCGAAAAGGGAGCATCTTCCTTGATAATCTCAGCCATGCGTTCTTCGATCTTTATCAGATCGTTGGGAGAAAACGGCTTCTTGACGTCAAAGTCGTAATACCAACCTTCTTCAATAGGTGGTCCGATAGCCGGCTTGGCTTCGGGGAACAATTCCACCACCGCCTGGGCCATAATGTGCGCGCTGGAATGCCAGAAGATTTCCTGACCGGCAGGGTCATCAAAGGTGATGATTTCCACCGGCGCATCTTCCGGTATTGGCGCCGTCAGATCGCGTACGAAACCGTTAACTTTCGCTGCAATGGCCTCTTTCGCCAGACGCGGCGAAATGGAGCGAGCGATCTCAAGACCGGTCACTCCCGAGTCGAACCCCTTGACCGAACCGTCCGGAAACTTGATCTGAACTTGAGCCATAGTTACATCTTCATTTAATTATAAAAAACGGATTGCAAGGTATTCCTAACCCTGGCAAAACCCGCTACCCAAAATGGTGGGCGATACTGGAATTGAACCAGTGACCCCTTGCATGTCAAGCAAGTACTCTAACCATCTGAGCTAATCGCCCAACCGCCAATCTGTTACAGACAAACGCACCAGTATTGCCGTAGGCTTTAACTCTAACAAGTATAACCGCGAATGTCAAGGCCTATCCCAACTTTCTTTCGAGAAAAAGCGTCCATCTTAGACAGGGAATCACAATCACGATTCGTAGATTCCATCGGCTTAATTTTACAATCCGAGAGCCGCTGTTGTGGGAACCGGGTTGAAGCGATCCAAAAACGTTCTTCCAGGTGAATAACTCAGGTAATCCCCATCATCTGCATAAAGGTTTCAGCTTTGAGGTACTCTTCACGAAGCACCTCGCTATACTCGGCCAGGTCCTCGTCAGATACCTGCATGTATTCCTTTACTCCAGTATCGAGCGAACCGACCAGATATTCTTCATTCTCATCATAGAACGTCTTCTTAGCCAAGTAGTTACCGATATGCACTATATACACAAGAGTATTCTCTTGTTCGCTCAGTTGGGGATGATGGTGGAACGCTACGGCATCTCCCAGCTTACCGGGTAATCTCCAGTGGGCGGCAAGATAGCCGCCAATCTGGGCATGGTTATAACCGATTACCTGCTCTTCTATCTCGTAATCAAGATCGCTCTGATTGATCTGGCGTTCCTGCTTGAACAGCGAATATTCTTTGGGCAAGAAGCACGAGATAACCATCTTGCCGATATCATGCAGCAGCCCCGCAGAGAAAGCTGATTCAGGATCGACAAGGCCGCGCCGTCTTGCTTCCCGTGCGACAATGCGACTGCACACAGCCGTGGCCAGCGAGTGCCGCCAGAACTTCTCCTGGAACTCCTGGTCAATGTTTTTCCCTTTGAACATGTCCAGCACTGAAGCGGATAGGACAAGATTCTTGATCGCCTCCAGGCCAACGATAACCACCGCCTGTTTTACGGAATCAATCTCCCGAGACAGTCCGTAAAAAGCGGAATTCGTAAGTTTAAGCACTTTAACCGATATAGCCGGGTCTTCGCTGAGGACAGAGGCAACTTGTCCGGCAGAAACCTCGGGATTATTGATAACTTTTTCAATCTGATGAAAGACAATCGGTGGGGTAGGCAGATTCCTGATATTCGTCACCACCCGCTTTACTTTGTTGTCAACCGTTGTCGTATTCATACCTTAGATTTCAACTCCTTCTTGATCGTTGGAAACTTGGCCGAATTCTTCAGCCAGCTTTCGTGCTACCTCCCTTTTTACCTCAGCCTGTTGGTAAAAATGTGATTTTATTCGATGTCGTATCAGTTCCAGCCTCGCCTTTTGGTGATCTACTGCTTCTTCCAGCTTTGGGTCGGCATCTGCTTTCTTAAGCCCCTTTTCAGCGACCTTGACGCCTGATTGACGCTGCGCTGCCGATGTTTCCCGGAGAACCTTATCAGCCAATGCCGCCAGTTTCATTCTGGCTTCGTTGGATATCTCGACTCTGTCCTCAGAAGACTTTGCCCCCTTTGTTTTGGCGTTGTAACTCTTTTCTTTTTCTGCTCCAGCCGGCCACGTCTGATTGTTGTTCACGGGTCCTATTTCCATTGCATCACCTTCCTTGCCATCCCATGCTCGTTGAGAAGGACTTTGCCTGTCTTGGAAAAAACAAGCCGTCTACGGTGTCACGTCATTCATTGCTTCCCGTCAACAAATTGAGGTGAGGGATCAACATCACGAAGATACTGGAGTATCTTCTGGCTGTTTCTCAGCTCCCCAAGTTCCGCTTTGATGCGCTCATAGCGACCTTTCAAATAGCTCTCGCACTCGGAAACCAGGTTCATATTCTTTTTTACCAGAGTGACGATGCTGTTGACGATTCTTTTGACCTCGGGCAAGACGGCCGCCATTTTGAACACCTGAGGGTTACGTTCTTTCAAAAGCGCAATCTTCTCTTCCGATTTCTTTATCCGAGTATGACAGCGCACTATTTCCACAAACAAATCCAGCAGGTGCTCATCACTGTTATACTTGATAGAATCACGCTGCTTGTCCAGCATGATGTATAATGACTGGTAAAACGAATATTCCTCCTTAAGGACGAATATCAACTCCTGCTCCAATTGTTTGAGTGAGTCGTAATCCATAAGACTTTCTTTATGCCAATGTTATAATCCGTTCCTTTACGCTGGCAGGTTGTGACTGCTTTGACGGCTGCGCTGTCTTTGCAACTTGTTGCTTCAACCCGAGCCAGCCAAGGCGGACGTTATCCAGTATAGTAATGTTATCGTCAATTACGAGCAAATCTTTGGTTGCCTCAGCCATGTTAGTCTGATTGATTATAAAGGCGTATAGCTTCGAGAGTTTTTCTGCAATCTCTCCCCCTGCTTCAGAATCTAAGGTGGTGTACAGATGGGTTACAAACTTCTTGGCTTTCTCAAGCTGCTCATAACCGGACTGGTAATCTTCGGCTTGATAGAACTTACCAGCGGCACGAAAGGCAGCAATGGCGCCTTCATATACCTGAAGGATCAAGTCCACTTGCGACTTGCCATACAAGTCCATCCTTCGATAGGTATCCAGTCCGCCTCCCATGGTATCAATTACACTATTTACGATCCGGTATTATTGAATCCCCAGTTGGCATTGATGCTGGCTAGTTGATTACTAAGAAATTGACTCTGGGCGTTCAACTGCCCAAGGGCTATCTCCATCTGATAGAATTCCTTGAATAAAGACTCACGACGGATTTCCAACCTCTCTTCATACTCATCAATGCGATTTTGTATGGCGACAATCTGATTTTCATAACCTTTGATCTTGCGGTCGAATAGCCCCTCACCGGTTTTGGTAAAGCTGTCCACCACGTCGGCCAGCTTAGCCGCCACACCTTTGGAAATGGTAATTGTCCCCTCGGCTCCAGAAACAACCTGAGATGTATCCAGCGTTATTTGCAGTTTAAGACCGGTCGTGGTCTCATTCCCCTCTTTGCCGGTCAAGAATTGACCCTTTCCTTCGGCTGGTTCACCATTGATTGTCCCGGCAACGTCCTGGCCAGTATGGCTGGTGCCGTTAACAAGACCAAGCACGTTGTAGGCGGAATTGGCAATGGAGGTGACTGTTTGAACATTGGATGATGATCCGTAAGTTGAACTCTCAAAATTCAAGTAACCTGTGCCTGACCCACTCTCCACCCACTCGACAGTCAAGCCCCGGTTACCTATATTCTCATCACTGTCGATTTTATCCTGAATCTCTTTAACCAACTCATCAGCACTGTTATATGTTTTCTCCGTCAAGACTATATCGTCAGAGGTAAGGTTGTTGACAATGACTTGCAAATGGTTGTTGGAACTGTTCAGAGTGAGAGGAGTAACATCCGGGTCATCGATACCAGACCCCTGAAAGCGGCCATGGGTTGCGGCTTGCGTGACGTCCACTTGATAATCCTCACCCACTTTCGTGTCTGAGGTGGATGAGACAAACCGGATAAAGCTGCTGCTTGTGGTACCAGCGCTGGAGAAAAGCTTGATAACATCATCAAGATTTTCTCTCAATGCTTCTTCGAAGCGACTGCTGTTGACGATAGCCAGAGTACCGCTAGCGTTAGTGCGGATACCGATCGCATACAGGTTATTGTACTTTCCCTCTAAGCCGCTCACCTTAGAAGCCAGAACGCCGCGTAGAGAATTCTGCATCATTTGCAGGGTAAGGTCCCCAAAAAGAACGCCAATTTCATCGGAATCTTTATTATATGTATTCTGCTGTTCAATAAAATCGTTAACCTCGTTAAAGCGGCTGATGAAATCATTGATAGCGCTTATGATGCCGCTGACATCAATATCTGTCTTAACTGATACACTTTCCCCTGTAGCTGTCTCCTTAAGAACCCTCAGAGAGAGACCGCCTATGAGACTGTCGAATTTGTTGGTATCCGAAGTAACAATGATCGGAGAGCCACTACCACCGCTTGAGCCGATGGTAATCCTGGCATCTGAAGCCTCCTGTAGAACAGGTGCAAAGGTAGCTACCTGAAAAGTATCGTCAGCAGTGAGGGTCCCGGCCGAAAAAGACAACTTTAACCCGTCCGCGCCAACGCCCGTCAACTCGACTTCAGTGTCAGCTTGAGAAACCTCGACCGAACCTGAATTGGTCCCGTCGGTCCAATTGATTGTAATGCTGTCGGTTCCGACCGTCTGACTTCCCGACCCTGTGACGGTAAAGGTATATATTTTGTTTTCTGAGCCTGTATACGAAGCAGTACTCCCCAGTGAGATCAGCGAAGTCGAGCTCGAACTCATAGCAATCGCTTCCGGATTGTCAAACGAGACACTGCTGAAATCCAGATTGTTGCCGCCGGTGAGATTTGAGGTGATGCTTATTTTATTGGCTACACCGGTTTTTTCAGACGTTAGAACTAAGCGATAAGGCTGTGAAGAAGAACCGTCATTGACAATCGCCGCCGTGATCCCAGCTTTGGCATCATTGATAGCCTTTTTGATGCCGACCAGCGAATTGTTGTTAGCATCAATAGTGATCGTATTAGTCGACCCATCACCTACGCTCAGGCCGATGGTTCCAGTACCAAAAGAGGCCAACGATTCATCCCCGAACCCCTGGCTGGCGATCTGGTGATTCCTGGCCAGAGACAGCACCTGTATATCGTACGACCCGGTGCCTACCCGCCCATCGGTCGAAGCACTTAAGATTGATTCATCGGAGACATCAACCGTGGAGGCTTCAAACGTACTGGCTTTGGTAAGCCGGACCAGCGCCGTGTCCAGAGCAAGAAATTTTGCCTCCAGGGCTTTGAAAGTGGAAACAATATCTGTCTTCTTGGATTGATCTTGTTTAAGAGAATCAATATTGCTTTGTTCAAACCTTAGGATGGCATCAACAATTTCAGCCGTATTGAGGCCTGAGTTGATGCCCTGGATGTAAGAAGTACCCGGCATGCTTACTCCTGTAATTTACGACTTCAATGTCAGGATCTTGTTTATCAACAACGTTTTCATTCGGGGGAAGGATTGGTTACCTTCCCCCGGAAATAAGCTGCCTTTCTCTATCAGCTAGAAGAGGGAGAGAATAATCTGTGGCACCTGGTTAGCCTGAGCCAGCATAGCCGTACCGGCCTGGAGCAGGATCTGGTTCTTGGTGAAGTTCGACATCTCCTTCGCCATATCCGTGTCGCGGATGTTGGATTCGGATGCCGTCAGGTTCTGAGAGGCAATACGCAGGTTTCTCAAGTTCGATTCGAGAGTGTTCTTTTGGAAGCTACCGAGAGTACCACGCGTGGTGGACACCTCATTAATAACGGCGTCAATCACCGCCTGACTGTCCTGTGCTCCTTGCACCGTAGTCACGTCAATATTAGCCAGAGACGTAAACATATTTCCCACCAGATTCTTACCCAAACTAGAGGCGCTCATATTGCGCAGACTGATTCTTACTGTCTGGCCCACATTGGCGCCGATCTGGAAAACCAGCGACTGGTCGGTGTTGTTGACCGTCTCCGTACCGCCTGACGAGGTCAGGCCGTAGTTCAGCTTCAGCGACTCACTACGGTCAGCATTGTAAATAGTGGCATTCACTCCTGCCGTGACAGAGGCGGCCGGACCGCCATCGAGACGGACACTGAACTTAGCTGCCTTAACATCCAGCAGCAGGTTGCCGAGGTTTACACCTGTCTGGGCGTTTGACACTGTCAGTTTCATCGTGCCGCGACCGGTCTCTCCCGAAGCCATATTGCCGAGAGTGATCTCAGAGGTCGATCCGTATTTTACGCTGGTTATACTGGTCGTGTAGTTGTCAAAACTGACCAGGGCGTCGGTACCGGTATTAGCCAGAGTGTCAGGTGTGAAGTTCAGGACGTTTTCCAGATCGCCAGTGCCGCCGCCAACCGTGTCCAGCTTGAGCTTGTAATCAGAACCCTCGTCGCGGGTGGTAAGCTGAATCTTGTTGGTGTTCCAGACAGCGGCATCTATATCAGATGCGGTACCACCGGAGACGGTACTGAAGGCAGTCAGCAGCCCCGCGTCAAGAGCCGTCACGAACGATGACAGGGAGGTGTAAGTAGCAGCCGCAATCGTTACCGTCTGGGTTACCCCGCTGTTCTTGACCGTGGTAGCAGTAAGACTCAATGTATTTCCAGATACTCCGCGCACGTCCTGAGAGGCAACAGTAAATTGGGCATCGCCGGCGTCAGTGGTCGAGGTGTTGGTTTTCATTGAGAACTGGGCACCGTCATTGGCAGCCGTAAAGCGCATGAATTGGCCGGCGCCAGCCGTACCACTGGCAATGATTTTTCCTGCAAGAGCCGTATTCAGAGACAACTGGGTGTTGAACTTAGCAGCGACGAGTGCTGCGTCATCGTTCAGCGCCACATCCACGCTGATCGTCTGCTCGCCCGTGACCGCTTCACCGTTTTCCTGGTAGTTAAACACTACAGTGTAGGAGCCAACATTATTGGCCGTGGCAAGAGCAAGAGCAGCGGCGGACGAAACCTGGGCCTTGGTGGCGGTAGCGGCGATGGTGAGGTTGTTGCCCCACGCATCAGCAACGGTGATCGCGTCCGTGCTCTTCTTGGCCACATCGGAAGCCTGAACGACATCGAGATTGTGGATTTTCTCAGTAAGGTTGTAGGGGTCGCCGTCGGTGTTAGTCAGACTCAGACCGAGCGAGGTAGTGTTCAGCGTGGCTGTAGGATCGGCTGTTTTGGTGGCACTGATGGAATGCGAACCGGTGGTAAGATTTGAGTTGCGAATGGTCACGAGTGAACTGTTAGCGCTGGTGATCGTGGCAATGTTGGCCTTGGAGCCGTCAAGAAGCTTTTTGGTTCCAAACTGGGTGTTGGACGCAATGCGATCGATGGTCTTGATCGCGTTGTCAATCTCAGCCTGGTCGGCAGCCAACTGGTCGGCGTCGTTGAAACCTTCGTTGGCGGCGTGGATGGCCAACTCTCTCATAGAAATCAGCAGATTGTTGATTTCACCGAGAGCGCCCTCAGCGGTTTGGATCATGTTGATCGATCCCTCGGAGTTTTCGACAGCGCGATTGAGTCCCGCTATCTGTGCCCGAAACTGTTCAGATATGACCAGTCCTGCCGGGTTATCTGAACCCTTGTTGATGCGGAAGCCCGAGGACAGCTTCTGCATAGAGGCACTCAGCGCTTCGGTAGTGAGCATCATATTACGGTGCGCATTGAGCGCTGCCAAGTTGTGGTTGATGCTTAGTGACATATGCTTACTCCTCCTTGAAGTGTTTTAAGGTCACCTTCACACCCCCTTTGTTTGACTGCGCCCCCTACACCCCAGCAAATGTCACTTCCTATGTTCAGGGTGGTTCTCTTTTGAGCTAATGATCCATTTTACCTGTCAAAAGGGACTTCTTTTTCTTTCCTCCTTGTGTTTGATTTTTATTCCTTCATTGTACGATACAGATTCCTTTTCCCCCTTAGTCGGCAAAATACTGAACAACTTAATAGCCGAAACGGGACCTCTCGAGTAAAGAAATGCAACCCCCCGCTTTACAGCTTAAGTTCTGCCGGCCGCCAGCAGTTCGTTGAGACGATTTTGAGCCGGCTTGAAATTACCGTCTAACTGGAGAGCTTGACGGTAACCAAGAATGGCTGAATCTCTATGTCCAATATGGAGATAACACTCCGATAGGCAGTACAACGCCAAAGGGTCTTGGGGCCTGAACTGTAGGAACTTCTCATAATAGGGAATTGCTGAGTTGTACTCACCACGTTTGGAATACAAATCCCCGATGATATTATAGACGTCGTGCTGGTCAGGCTCTAACTCGACATACTTCTCAAGGGCAACTATGGCTTCCTTGAGCCTATTCAACCTCGCCCGCGCCAGGCCCAGATTACGGTAGACACTGGCTGGTACCATCGGAGCCTCAAGCGCCTGTAGATAGTATTTTACAGCCTCTTCGTAGTTACCCAGCTTGTAAAAGCAGTTGCCCAGGTCGTTAAGTATGTCTGCTTGATCTTCCTCAACCTCAAGAAGTTTTCTATAGAATTCAGCAGCCTCGGCAAACCGGCTCTGCCGAAAGTATATCTCCGCCAGGTAACGCTCAGCCTTACCGCCCGAACCAGGGGTCTCAGCCGCTCTGTGCAACATCTCAATCGCCCGGTCATCCTGACTCGTTTCGAGCAAGAACTGTCCGTAGCTTATAAGTATTGCGGCATCGGTCGGGTTGGCCTTGAGGATGCGTTGATAATACTGGTCAGCTTTGTCAAAATCCTTTTGCATGAAGTAGAGACCGGCTAAGCCGGCGGCAGCCTGGTGAGAATTCTCGTCCATTTCCAAGTGCTTCAAATAATATCGCTCGGCCTCCCGGTAGTTGTGCTCGGAGAGATAAATATTGCCCAGGCGAATATTGGCATCCATAAACCCTGCGGATTGTTGGAGGGTATTCAGGTAATGCTGCTTGGCTTTTTCTAAGTCCCCGGTATGTTCAGCAACCTGTCCAAGGCCATAGTAGGCTGCATAAAGGCTACGAGGATGAAGAATGATAATGTTGTCAACCTCAGAGGTCTCGTTGTAGTGGGCTTGAGTTTCAAGGTACTTCCGGTAATAGTGTTCGGCCTTATCGAATATCTCTTGCCTCAGGTAGATATGGCCCAAAAGAAGCAAAGCGTCCAGATAATCGGGCTTGAACTTTAGGACATCCAGACAGTACCGTTCGGCTTTGTCGTATTCACCGAGGACAAAATAGACCCAGCCAAGCTGGTGATGAGTCATGATATGAATGTGGCGCTCTATAGCAACGTCAGGGTGGGTTAGCTCCAAAGCCCGGCTGGCGGCTTCTTTAATCTTGACGGCATTTTCGGGGTGATCTTCCACCCCTTCGCCGCGCAGCAGTTGAGCATAGTTGAACAGGGCAAAGGCATTGTTGGGATTTTCTGCAATCTGTTTTTCCAGCAGCGCTTTGGAGCGCGCTATCTTGGCTTTCATTTTTTCCGGCGACAGACCGTAACCATAGTGCTTCAAGCGAATACCAGCCCGCATCACCGGTTGGTCCGCAGGCGGTAAAAGAAGGTTGTGCACAATTCCTTCATACTTCAAGCCCAGCTCGCGCCTGAAGAACCTGATGGATGGCAAGAAGGTAACGGTTTCTTCGTTTTCCCCACTGACGTTGAAGACGTTTATGGAGATGATTTTGTAATCATCCTGATTGAGAACTTTCTTGATAAGAGGGACGTCCTCCTGATAGATGCTTTCGTCGGCATCAATGACAAACAACCAGTCACCACAGGCCTGGTCGAGAGAATAATTGCGGTGTTTGGAGAAGTTTCCTTCCCACTGTTGATGAAAGACTTTGGCGCCGTACGATTGGGCTATCTCCACGGTGCGATCGGTTGAACCGGTATCTACAAGTATAATCTCATCAACCCAATCGCGAATGGAATCCAGGCATCCCGGCAGGAGCTCCTCTTCGTTCTTGACTATCATGCAGGCTGATACCGTCGCCCGACGCTCCTGCGCTTGAGCCAGCAGGCGCAGCTCCTGGACCTGCCGGCACTTCGACAGCCCGCGTTGAATAACCTCTTCGGCACGGTCATACTCGCCAGATTGCCGGAGAAGGTTGGCCAGGTTGAGATAGGGCAGATGGTTGCCGGGATCGGCGGCTATTGATTGCTCATAGTACCGGCAAGCTTGGGAAACGTTCCCCTTTTCCCGGTAGGCAGTAGCAAGGATATTGTACAACTGCGTGATGTGCCGTCCGGTAAAGGTAAAATCTGTGGGCAGCATAAGGCCCTGCTTGATCTTGTTCCATATCGAAACGAATCTCTCTGATTCGGTGATGGCCTGGTCAAACTCTCTCAGCGACAGGTACAGGAAAGCAAGCACGAAGTAGAAATCAAGCGAGTCAGGATATTCCTCCAGTCCCTGTCGGGCTGCTTGCTCAGCTTCAACGAATTGTCTTCGGTGAGCGTAGCCAAACGCTAGCAGACGATTGTAAAAACCGCGCAGGAACCGATCGGAGAAAGGATATTGCTTTTCAAGTCCATCCAGCGCATCAAGAATTTTATCCTCCAGATCGTTTCTCAAATAGTATTCACCAAGCTCTAAACGAGCCAGAATATCATCCGGACTAGCCTGCACCGCTGCCTGAAGAGCATCGTAAGACTTCTTGGAAAAGTCGACCTGCGATCGTTGGGGTTCCTTGTTGGTTCTCCTGCGAGTTTTACGCTTACCGACACTCTTCTTTTTCGACTTAGCCATCTTGTTCCCCTTCAGTGCCACAATGGTCAAGTGCTGCTCTTTGTTAAGGACTCAAGGAGCTTAGCTATCTGCTGGAATTTGTCTTCCTGGTTATAATGTTGAACAATAAACTGTCTGTTCTCCCGGGCCAGCTTGTGTTTGTCGGCGCTTTCCAGACGCTGCAGCAGGTTAAGACACCCGTCGGGATCATTGAAAAGAAACTCGTCAGGATAGACGCTTCCAGCTCCATACCAGTTATGGATGAGCGGCAGCAGCCCAGAGGCCATCCCCTCAGCCACGGAGTAGTGAAACGATTCAAAAAGGGAGGTTGAGATAATAAAGTCCTTGTCGGCATACCACGCCGGCATGTCCTCGACCCAGCCGTGAAACTTCACCGGAAGCGGATTCTCATGCAGAAAGTGCTCAAAGTAGATCTGGATGCGGGCGTCCTGATGCTGACCGGCGATGTGAAGCGTGTACTCGGGGTCATAGGCATGAATTTTTTTGAAACAGTACAACAACAAAGCCGGGTTTTTCTTGTAGTTGATGTAACCCACCGACGCTATTTTTTTCCCATATCCTTTCTTATTGGGAATACTAAACCTGCTGATGTCGAGGCCGTTGTGAATGGTCGTCACTGGGGTATCGGTATGCACCTGTCGCTCAAAGATCTCCTTTACCGAGTCGTTGACAAATATCAGGCGGTCAACTTTACCCCAGTCGACCTTAGTCGGCATATCCGTGAAAGCCTCGTAGCTGTGCAAGCGGCAGACAATTTGGCATTGTTTCGGATGTTTGGTTGCTTCAATAATCAGGTGATCGCACCACTCAAACCAGGCCGCATCAGCCCACTGCATAAGCTCTTTCATCTCCCTGGCCGTCTGACCGGCAAAAAGACGCGTCTCATTCTCATTCGATAAACGTTTAATGATGTCCTGAATAAAAGTTGACTGGCTGGCAAAAAAGGCGAGCCTTTTACCTTTTGGCCCATCGTGCGATGACCTGACCGCGACAAGAACGTCTTCTTCAGCAACTCCGACGGATTCATTGTCGATAGACGATGGCCCAATGGCCTCTTCCCATTTCTTGATGTCGGCTATGGAGGCGTCTGAAACCTGGGGATGCTGCGTATTGACTTGAAGAATGTGCTTACCTTCAGCGAAAAGTCGGTTGTCCAAGATGAACTGCATCGCATTACCGCGCGCTGCGGTATAATTTGGGTCCAGCTCTAACGCCCTTTCAAATGACTGCAGTGCCTGTTGGGTATCTTTTCTGTTCATCCCTACAACAGCGAGATCGTTGTGCAGAGCGGCATTCTCCGGGTAAAGCTCCATGAGCCTGGAAAGTATTACTACCGCCTCATCGTAATTGCTGCCAGATATCTCAAGTAGAGCGAGATTGTAGTTGGCATCGAAATCGTCCGGGGCCTTCCGCAGGGCATGTCTGAAGTGTTTGCCAGCCTCGTCTCGTTTGCTGAGCGTTAGCGCCATGAGGCCGGCGGTGAGTCTGGTTGCCGGTTCAGCCTGTTCCATGTCGGCCAGTCGGCAAACATAAGGATAGGCTTGCCCTATATCATTCTTTTCAAGAAAGGAGTTGGCCTTCCGAGTGAGTTCATCAATAATAGCCTGAACTGAAGGTGCCTGCTCTTCCCGAATCGTCCTTACTGTCCGACCCATATCTGGATTCCTATTTCCACGCCGTTCTGCTGTCCCCACCTGATCTGACTCTCTCCTCTGGGCCTCGATTCCATGAAGGACAACTCAGGGAGATTACACACCAACGAGCTCTTCTTTCTTTTTAGCGACCGGTTTGCTGGCGGTTTGTACGGCATCAAAGATGTTGTGCTGAACTTGATAGTCTGAGTTTACCAGCACCAATTGCTTGGCCCGAGTGTTCTCAGTATTAATAAGGATTGGTCCCTGCAGATTGGCCGACATCCGAGTGGGGTCATCCGGAATAGTGACGATGACGTAGATTTCTACCCGGTTGTCCCGCGAGATCGTCAGTTCGGCAATCTCCTTGGAATGGACTTCAATTTTGTAATCCGGAAAGAAAACTACCGGGTTGATTACCACAAAGGCAACCGCGGGATCCTCAACCGATTGTAGCCACAAAAACGGCCAGAACTCTTCTCTTTCGATCAGGCAGTAAGTGGTCAGGCGCTCAAACCCGAGGATCGGCTTTTGCATCCTGATCAGTTTTTCTTCCGGTACCTTAAGCTCTCCGAATCGTACACTCTGTACAACCATACTCTAATCCTTGTATCCACACTACTTGAGAAAATCCAACAAGGTTGTTTGTATTATTCTGGCGCTCGCCATTAACGAGGCCTGGTAATTGTTTTCTTGAGCAGCGAGATCCATTACTAACTGAGTAATGTCGGCATCCTCGACTTCACTGAGCAG
Organism: uncultured Ignavibacteriales bacterium; assembly: GCA_964650395.1. GTDB lineage: Bacteria > Zixibacteria > MSB-5A5 > GN15 > FEB-12 > CAZYRH01. The sequence continues at coordinate 10,314 of CAZYRH010000003.1, read as the reverse complement.
TTTCATGAAACTCGTCTCCAAATCAAGCAATCGACTATGAGTATTCTCCAGGCGTACGCCCCGAGCCCCCACCACAGCGCGCGAGCTCAATAGGTTCTGCATCGAATCATCCAGATTCTGCAACAGTAATCCGGTGCCTTCCTGGTCGTCATTGCGCAGAGCGTTCATGAGGACCAACATCGATCCCATCATGTCACTGGAACTGAAAATACCTAAGTCTTTGGTAGTCCTGCCGCTAGGCTCGTCTTCAATAGTGAGCGACCGACTTGGGTCGTCGTTGACGATCTGGATGCCCCGTCCGTCAGCATTTATGGAGGCGGTAATGTCCAAACCGGAGCCGTTTATGGCATCCAGAATGTCCTGGACCGTAACGATAGCAGAGTTGGAAAGATCAATGATCCGACTGTCGTCTCCCTGCCAGATAACAATTCTACCCAGGTTGAACCCGTTGCCGGCACTCAAGTCAGCGATGTTGGCCGTCGCCAGCAGCAATGGATCAAGATCCTCACCTGCGAAATCACTTGTAAATTCACCAAAGATGCCCAGATCAGCCGCAGTTGTACCCGTGGTCTCCTCAACTTTGAAGTCCACCATCGGTTCCAAATCCTGGCCCACTAAAACAGGATCGATATCGCCCAGGATGCCAAGATTCGATGCAGTATTTTCAGTCTCGTCCGTCTCCTTTATAGTCAGACCAAGCGGTATAGCATTGGAATCGATTATTTCCAGACCGGTGCCGGCAGCGTTTATCTGCATAGCGACACCGTTAACACCTTGAGCCACCAACTGAGTGTTAAAAGCCGCTATGATGTCTCCAATCGTCGCTGATCCAGAAAAGTCTACCGTGGCGTTTACTCCCGCACCGTCAGTTACAAGGATTTTCCCTGGGGCAAGATCTATCCCGTTGCCGTCGTTAAGGTTATCAAGTGATGTTGCGTTTGAGATGAGGCCGTTTTGAGAAGTATCCAACAAAATGTTGTTTTTCTCCGCTCCGATTTGCGCCTGGAGGTTCGTGATCCCATCGGCTGCCAACTGGGCATTGATAGCAGCCAGCACATCATTGATATCTGTGGCTCCGCTCACATCAATGGTTGAGACGATACCCAGATTCAAGTCAGTAATGGTAAAAGCACCCGTTGTTAGGTCAACGCCTTGTCCGTTATGCAGGTCTGTCAGCAAAGTGGTGCCGGTAATACCCACGTTGAGGTCAGCATGTTCACCCGAAATGGAAAGCTGTTTGAGAAATACTTCCTGACCCGTGAGGTTGACCGTCATTCGCGAAGAAGAGCCAATCTGGAACTCGGTGCAGCCAAGATCGCCCGCGTACACCACCCCGTTAGCTGATGCAGTCAGCGCCCTTGTGCTTGTTCTGTAACCGGAGAAAATGAATTTCCCTTCCTGCTCACTGTTGGCCAGTTGGAGCAGCTGTTCGTAAATCGACTCTACCTCGTTTGCGGCTCCTTCGCGGGCAACGGCATCGTAGACACCGTTGGACATCGCGATAGCAATCTCTTTGGCGCTGGAGACCAAGTCCTTGAGATCGCTTAAGATGCTGTCGTACGACTGGGTCCAGTTGAGCGCCTGGTCGATGTTTTTGCGGTACTGCTCGTTTTTGTCCAGCTCCGCACGGTAAGTGAGGTCACGCTGAGTTCCAATGGGATCGTCGGAAGGAGTGTTGATCCGTCGTCCTGAAGAGAGCTGAGACTGTATGAGAATGTAGCGTTGGAGGCTGCGCTGCATGTCATAAATCGACCCAGAGGTAAGCATGCTGTTGCTAATACGCATCGGTTACTTTCTCACAGTACTATGTTCAAAATCTTTAGCCGACGTCACGCTTGTCGCCTTTTTGGGGACGTCGCGTCCTCGGCGGCTTATCCTTGTAGTTAATCTTGGCCGAACCGGCCTTGCCGCTATCTTTCCCTTTGATCTTATCCTTAATCAACTTAACCATACCGGCTAAGTCTTCCTTGATGGACTTTGACGCCTGACGGTTCTCGGCTTGAATTCTGACATAAATCTCCTCGCGATGGACAATTACCTCAGGTGGAGCGTCAATTCCCAACCTCACTTGGCGGCCGTGAATGCCAAGGACGGAGACTTTGATATTGTCTCCGATAGTAATGGATTCACCCAACCTCCGTGTTAGTATGAGCACACGTTCCTCCGCGGCGTTAATGTTTGTCAGCGACGCACTCGCTGTCTATCGGCCGGTAATCCCCATCCTGGAGATCACCGTATCGAGCGCTTGATCAATCACCGTTATGACTCTGGCGGCAGCATCATACGCGTGTTGAGACTTCACCAAATTGGTCATCTCTTCATCCAAGGAGACTCCTTGAACCGACCGCCGGGCATTCTCTATTTGATGAACCAAAAGTTCATAATTCTCAGAAAACGACTGAGCTTCATGCGATTCGGCGCCCAGTTTCCCGATCAGATTGACATAGAAATCATTCATTGTTGTAGTGTTATTTCCCATCACTCGCTGATCGCGCAGCTCCTGGATGGCAAGGGCGATAGTGTTATCACCGACTTCACCGGAGGCGGAGGCAGCAATTCGGTCGGGGTTTTCGGCAATCTCCGGGTTAAGCCTGATGTTGGCGGCATCGGTAAAAGTCGGATCGAAAAAGCCCAGGCCGGTCGAACCATCAAGACCATAGCCGGTGCTGTGTAAGGTGTTGACCTGTTGGATCAACTCCTGCGCCAGTGTATTAAGTCCCTCGATGTATCGGGGCACGATTTTATCGCGAGCGTCAATTAACCCTTTGAGCTGACCATTGGCATTGCGTATGCCTAAGTCAGTGCCTTCCCAGACCAGCTTGTGCTTTACTGTGCCATTGTCGTTGAATACCTTGGTCTCAATGCTCATGGCATCGGAACCATCGACTATTTCCAGAGCGCCAACAAAAACGAGCACCTTACCGTTGCCTTGTTCGATGGTGTTGACGTCGATCAGTTTTGACAGTTCATCCAGTAGATTATCGCGCATATCCCGAAGATCATTGGCTCGCCCCTTCCCCAGCTCACGCGTTTTAATCTGACCGTTCAAACGGGCTATTTCAGACGTAAGGCGGTTTACCTCACCGGCCATCTCAAGCACATCGTGGTCAACTGAGTCTCGCAGGTTATTAAGCCGCATCGCCAACTCGTGAAAGCCTTTGGTGAGCTGATTGGTTTGCTCAACCAGAGCTACCCTGTTATTAGTGGAACTGGGGTCAGTCGAAAGCTCACTCCAAGCATCCCAGAAGCCATTTAGCAAATCGGAGAGGGTGTTGTCGTTTGGTTCGGAAAAGAACACCTCAATCTGGGAAAGGATTTTCTCTTTGTACGTCCATTGTCCCAGCGACTTGTTTTCCCTCTGGAACTGCTGTCCCAAGAACAAATCACGGACATGGTTTATGTCAGCAACCTGCACTCCGGTGCCAACCAAACCGAATGTGGCGGATTCAGGGAGAGTCGAGACGATGTCCACTCTCTGCCGGCTGTACCCCGGCGTATTGACATTGGCTATGTTGTGGCCGACGGTTTGCAGGTAGGTCTGGTATGTCAGCAACGCTCGCTTGCCTATTTCCAATCCCTGAAACAATCCCGCCATCAGGCTCTCCTATCCACGGCAACGTTTGCCAAGCGTTCCTGTTGGGCCCTATTGGGTGCATAGGCGCCGACAGGAGCGTTTATTCGTGACAACATCTCCATTGTTTTAGCGATATATTCACGCGACCTATTTAACAGTGTAGCATTCTGATTGCGCGTTGCGGTTATCTTCTCGTTGAGGCTGAGAATGAGATTTTTCAGCTTGACCAACTGGTGAGCTTGATCCTGATCAACCATCTGCAAAAGTCGTGTGATATTCAAGTCACCCTCGACCGAGTTGGCCAACTTGATTTGCTCTACCAGCTCTTCACGCTGTCGATTCAAGATTTGACTTTCAACCAGTTTCTCTCGCTGCAGGTCCGTTATCCTGTTCAGCCCCTCTACATCGTTGTTAACCAGCATTTGTTGCTGCTGCTCTGAGAGGTCGAGAAATGATTCAAAGAGAGCGGCTTCCTTGCCAATAATGTCTATCAAACGGTTGATCATATTCCATAATTCTTTATATATTTCGTACTTTATTTATCGGATATTCGTGGCCGGTACTTTAGCCTCACGCACAGGCGGAGGGCGCCTGAGCGCAGTGAAAATATCAATCACTTTGTCGACATAGTCTTTCGTTTCCCGAAACGGCGGCATGCCGCTATGTCGCTCCACGTTCCGCGGACCTGCATTGTAAGCTGCCAGGGCCATCCTCAGATCGCCAAAACGGTCTAAAAGATGCCTAAGGTACTTGCTGCCGGCTTGAATGTTTTCGCTGGGGTCGAAGACGTTGGACACACGATAGCTTTTCACGGTTGAGTCCACCAGTTGCATCAACCCCTTCGCTCCGGCGGTGGACACGGCGTTGGGATCGCCGTTTGACTCGGCCTTGATCACGGCGTAAATCAGAGCGGAGTCAAGTGAGTTTTCACGCGCCGCTTCGTCAATGTACCGACCGAACTGCCGTAGTATACGATCTTCACTGCGCTTGTCTGAGAAAGGGTCAACAGACATGAATCTGCCCGTTTTATTTTGATGAATGGGAATTGACGAAAAGTTGGACAGAGGGATGCTTTCATGACTTCTCTTAAGTTCTATCGGCTTTTGGGGTTGCCGGACCGAAGGCTCACTTTTAATCTCTGAGGGGTCAGAGCGGTGTTGCGCTTCAATTACTTTTTCCAGGGAATTATATAACATATCGCCGATGGAACCAGCCTCACCGCTCGACATTTTTTTGGCCAGTTCCATATCAAACATTTGAGTGAATGTATCCTTGCCTAAACCGTTTGAGAAAGGTACTTGTTTTGACTGATTGTCTTGTGGGATGGTCTTGCGCATCGTTTTGAGCATTTCGTACATGAAAAGTGACTCGAACTCCTTTGTAGCCTTACGCAACCGTCCCTTTTCCTTCTCCAGGCTATCCGTTCGAGGGCCCTCCAACCTCTCAGTTCCAACCTGAGAAGCGATGCCTGAAACACCTTTTATGTCCGGATACAACATTAGAGTACAATCAGTTCAGCTCTGAGAGCTCCCGCCTGTTTGAAAGCCTGGAATATGGCAATAATGTCGCGTGGCGTGGCGCCTATCTTGTTGAGAGCTCTGGCCACATCGGACAGATAGACGGTTCGCTTCAGGTTTACCACCCGCGCCTGTTGTTCCTGCACGTTGATATGTACATCCTGGGTGACAACCGTTTCACCAGCGCTGAACGGCGACGGCTGAGAGATAATTGGAGTTGACTCAATACTGACCGTTATCGCCCCGTGGGCGATAGCGACCGGTTCGATTGTAACATGCTGGCCAACCACGATGGTACCGGTCTTTTCATTGATGACTACCCGAGCCGTGTTGTCCGGGACAACCTCCAAAAGCCCGATATCAGAAATGAATTTGATTCTCGTGGAGGGATCGGAAAGCGAATCCGGCACCAACACCCTAACCGTCCCGCCGTCGAGTGCATACGCGAGCAAGCCGTACTTGATATTGATCCTTTCGGCCACTCGATAGGCTGTCGTAAAATCGGGGTCCTGCAACGAAAGATAAAACTCTCGGTCGTTCCCCATGGGAACTTCAACAGCTTTTGTAATTTTCCCCCCTCCCGGCACCCTGCCGACAAGTGTGTAATTATTTACAATCTTATTGGTTTCATCCACCTGGATGTTGAAGCCGCCTATGGACACCGGTCCCTGCGCTATGGCGCGGACGACACCGTCATTTCCGGCGAGTGGCGTCATCAACAGCGTTCCTCCTTGAAGCGATGAGGCATCACCAACTGACGAGACGGTGATGTCGAAATAGGTTCCTTCGCTTAAGTTACTGGAGATCCGGGCCGTTACCATCACAGCCGCAACGTTTTTTACCTTCACCTTGCTGGCATTAACCGTCAGTCCCATCCTCTCCATCATATTCACAAGTGATTGAACGGTAAACTGCGTGCCGGTGCCATCACCCGTCCCATCCAGTCCGATCACCAGCCCGTAGCCGACTAAATCAGTTTCCTGCTGGTTCTGAAATGAACAGATGTCTTTGATTCTTACCTTACCCGCCTTAGCCGGCGCGTAAAAAGCCATGAGCAGCGATAACATGAGGGCCAGACCGGTTGGGGTGGCAAGTCTCTGAAGCAATCCCGTCAGCATTGTCAACTCCTAAAACAGCCAGTTGAGAAACCGAATAAGGATTCCGGGGCGAGAACCGGTGGTGGCGTTGCCCTTACCCGTGTAGTGTATCTCAGCATCGGCTATGAGGTACGAGTCGACGGTGTTCTCAGACGTGATATCCTTCGGGCGAACAACTCCGCTCAGCGCCAGTGTCTCCCGGTCGCCGGAGATACCGATGGTTCTATATCCTTCGATAAACAGATCACCGTTAGGTTTGATGTCGACTACAGTGACCGACATTTTTGCACGCAGGCTTCCGTTTCGGATGTTTTCTCCTTTACCGTCATGCGTGCCCTTGCTGCTGCCGTCGACGCCAAACAAGGGAAGAAAGTCAAGACTGCCTACTCCCGGCCCACCGCTGGTCGAAAACTTAGTCGTCTTTTCGGTCTTGGTTTCCACCTGCTGAGAGGCACGGTTTTGCTCATAGATGAGAACGGTGAGAACGTCACCCACCTTATGAGCTTTGATGTCCGAAAACAACGACTGATTCTTACCAAAATCCTCACCTCGCAGTTTTAGAGTGAATGGTAAGAGAAGCAAAATCAAAAGAATGATGAACGTTTTCTTGTATTTCATCTTTAACCTCGGATTCAAGTCAATTATCAGGGGTCAACAGCTACCGCCGTTTCATCCACGACGCGAGCGACAATTATTTTGTGGGATGCTTTGTTTTTCACTTTGACGTACTCACCGGCCATACCTGACTGGAGCGCTACCCCGGCAGTCGTAATCCGGCACAGACCATCGACATAAATAATTGATACCTCCCGTCCAGCCTCAATATCAGGCGTTGGTTCTATACCTGCCGTAGTAAGAATAGCTCCCTTGGCAAGGTTTCTTTTGGCCCGGTTGTCATCGAGACCTTCAATTGCCCGCAACGGCTTCTCATGCAGCGAGGTAATATCCATCCTCTTAATAGTCAGCTTATCTTTAGAGAGCGGCTCACCCCTTCTAATTTTATCAGCCAGAACTACCACATCGGCAAATTCTCTGATCTTCATCCGAACCTGTCCGCTTTCCAGAGTCTCCCCACCCTGGGTCACTTTGACTATCACGGTAAACAGGCCCAATGGTTCTTTCTGCGTCAGGGGACGGATAGCAATGTTATCCGGTGATACTTCAGCCGTTTTAAGTGGGTTGGAGAGGATATCTATCCGGTACGAACTTGTGTCCAGGCTGTACATCGCCATCATCTTATCTATTATCGCCCGCCCGCACGACGCTGCCCCAGCAGGCGCAAGAAACGTTAAAACTGATATCAAGGTGATTGGTGCGATTGCCTTAAGGCATTTCATTTTTGTTATCTCTTCAAGTTGTTAGCGATAGCTGCCATGTCGTCAGCGGTCTGGATCGCTTTGGAGTTCATTTCATACGCCCGCTGAGCGATGATCATATTCACCATCTCATCGACCACCTTGACGTTGGACATTTCAAGGTATCCCTGGTCGATTTGGCCAAGGCCGTTTTGAGTTGGTATGTCGGTTATGGGTTCGCCGGAGGCTCCCGTCGGAACAAGCAGGTTGCGCCCTACAGCCATAAGCCCGGCCGGATTAATAAAACGCGCCAGTTCAATCTGGCCGACCTCGGTCGATTCCTGCTCACCAAATATCATGACTTGTACGACTCCGTCAGCTCCAACGGAAATCGATGTGGCATCCTCTGGAATCGTTATTTCAGGCAGCATAAAGAAGCCGTCGCTGTTTACAACCCTTCCGTCAGCTGAAATATTGAAGGTGCCGTCTCGGGTGTAGGCAGTTGTACTATCCGGGTGCTGTATCTGGAAAAAACCGTCGCCGGTGATGGCCATATCCAGCGGATTGCCGGTGGGCATAAGGTTTCCTTCACTGAACTGGCGGACAGTGGCGGCAGCCCTTGTTCCATAGCCGACAGCCAGACCGGTCGGAACCTCAGCGCCAACTGCGGAAGCGCTGCCGGCGCGGCGGACGTTCTGGTACAAGACATCCTGAAACTCAATGGCGCTTCTCTTGAAACCAGTCGTGCTGACGTTAGCCAGATTGTTGGCAATGTTATCCACTTTCATCTGCTGCGCAATCATTCCTGAGGCAGCCGTTCGCATCGCTTTAATCATATTTTCCTCCTATTTCCCATCACAGCTATTTACCCCTGTCCACCGACTCGATTAAACAGATTCTCCAGAGACTGATCCTGCGCCTGCAAAGCCCGTGCATTAGCCTCGTAATTGCGGAACGAAATAATCATATCAATCATTTCACGGACGATGTCGACGTTGGACGCTTCCAGGTATCCCTGCCGAATGGTAGACTTTGTTACCGGGATCAGCTCGCTACCTTCCGGTACAGCAAAGAGGGAATTGCCGATTTTTTCCAGCCAGCTCAGATCCGAGACGGTCATGGGCACAATTCGGTCAGATTCAAAACCATCAACATCCACTTTTCCAGATTGAGAAATGGTCACTTTGCCGCTGCCGACTTCAATCGGCCCACCCTCCCCAAGAAGGAGTGGCCCGCCGGGAAAAGCCAAAAAGCCGTCTTGGTTGACAGTGAACGTGCCGGCTCTGGTGAAAGCCCTGGTGCCATCGGGCAATTCAAGGGTAAAAAAACCATCACCATCTATGGCTAAGTCCAGAGGATTGTCAGTCTTGTCAAAAATGCCCGGGGTGTAATCGGTGTAATCCTCGTTCACCATCGGTTCTTCCCAGTCGGATTTTTTCGGGGCCAGTCTACTTTCGGCACGGGTCAGTTCCTTGGTAAAGAGTGCATCCCGCTTATAACCGGGTGTACTGACGTTGGAAATATTATGAGCTGTCAGCTCCTGTTTTTTGATCCGGGGCAGCATACCTGATGCGGATGTATATATTCCTTTAATCACAGCATCCTCCGCTGATGCTTTTAGCATAGGCTGTGCCAAAAGCAGTATGGTGCCCCCAACCAGTTGCCATTCAAATGGTTACAGTATACAAAGAGCGCAGGCGGAGGATTCTTACAGAAAGTAAAAAGGAAGCATTTTCTTTAACCGCTGGAATTTTTTTATCAGTGCCTTGAGGCACTTGTATTGTTGACCATAGGTTAATCAGTGGAATTTGGCAAATCCGGCGGCGGCGAGCTTGCAACAGAAGCGTCTGAGTATATTTGCAGGTTAGCAGGCCTTGATATACATTTATTCCCCTTTGTCTTAGAGGACACTGTAATTCTGCAGGATTTGTTTTATTGTCTGAGGAGTTTGCGGATAACATCCTATATGGGCGTGTTGAAAAACATAGGAAGCGTCATAGCGAGGAGCGAAGCGACGTGGCTATCTCGTTGTCATTCAATAGTTGAGATTGTTTCGCTGTCGCTCGCAATGACGAGGATGGGACTTTTTTAAACAGGCCCTATATTATTAATGAGGGGAGAGAGCTCTTACCGTTATCAGCGGCTGTTTTCACCTGATTCGGAAAGAAATTGCATATCGGTGTGGACATCCCCCAAAAAAAGGTTGCGTTTAAGTACCCTTAGTATTATATTGCAGGCGCTCAAAGGAGTGTTTTGCCAAGTACTTACAAGAGCTGTTCTAAATATATACACGAAAGGTGAGTACCTTATTATTCCTTTTCTAATGTAGCATTGATTTTGCTGTATTAACACTTTTAAGAAAAGGATATGTATATGCGTTGGAAAATGTTGACTATCGCAGTGGGACTTGTTGTCTCTATCGCTGCAGTCTCTAACAGCGACCCGCTGGGTTATGACCCAGGTCTTTCGGACACAGTTGTTGTAGATTCGGTTGTTGCTTATGTTACCGACCCGGGGATTGTACCTATTTATTTCTACAATGACGAGGCCCTGGCCGGGGTTGAAGTGACCATGATCTACGACTCGCCTGACGTCACGGTAGATTCATTTTCGTTCGTTGGAGGACGAGCCGATTATGTCTCTCTCAAGGGAATACTAACAGGTCCTAACACAGTTACTGTTTACTGTTTTCCCTTTTCGGGGGAATTGTTGATATCCCCAGGAAACGGCCTGTTGGGCCAGCTTTTCTTTTCCTATTTGCCGACCATTTCCCCTCAGGTAGTCACTTTGGATACCACTACCATAGCCGTCGATAACAAAGAGTACTCAAC
>CAZYRH010000002.1:46347-51035 GCA_964650395.1 uncultured Ignavibacteriales bacterium | reverse complement strand
AGTCGGGGACTCATGCCCTACTTTTCCTGCCATTTTGTGTACAGCAGTAGTAGGGAAAATCAGAAGTGGTTTTGCCTATTTTTTTGATGATACGCAAGATAATGGCAGAAGCACTAAAGGCTTCCACCCTACAAAACTGATATCCATTAGTCAGAATTTTATCCTTCCAGAAATACTCGGCATAAAGTTAGTAGCAAAAGAAGTTTTATTCGCATAAGGGACCATTACACCAAAGTCTATGGAACCCGCATCCTCATCACCAAAGGGCTGCCAGCGAAACTTTGCCATTATTCCATGAGAATATGTGTCGCTGTCTTCAAGTTCCTTTCCGTCTTTGTCTTTATTACTTCCGACTATCCAACCCTGTGGACCTCCAACTACACAGAACTTGTGGTTGGGAAACTCGTATCCAAGGAAAATTCTATATCCAAATTTATCTCCCAGGTCCCAACCTGATTTTTGAAATCCATCTATTTCCTTCGCTTTGCCTCTGTATTGATACCATACATCACTACAGAGAAAGAAATTCTCGGTGAAGTGAGGATGGGAGAGAACCACAAGTTTAAAATCCTGAGTTCCACTTGCTATGCCGTTTTTGATCTTCTCATCAGAACTGATAGAAGGTTTATAAGCCAGTGCGATGAGAACGCCATCTTTCCAATCAAAACCCAACAAACCGGGGGATTTTGAGTAGAGCAAATATTTGGCTGAGACCCAGAGATCTTCAAGCCCATTATCCTTGACTTCCTTCCATACAGTCTTATTCGTTTGTTTTGACCAGACCTGCCTCTTCATATCCATCGCAACATACGGGATAAAGACCCCCACACTCAGTCTATCAATGATCCCATACTCTAATCCAATGGCAATTTTGGTCTTCTTGTTGTGCCAACCATCGGGCAAATCCACCATTTTATCATAATCTATCGGGTATGGTGAATTATCATGGAGGGCTTTCCACGCTTCGTCAGAGTAGCATTTTTGCGCCTGTATATACGCCACTTTACTCCGAATTTTGAATTTGCCCTTGCCCACATCATGAGGACAGCCTACAGTCTCTTCTGCAAAGGCGTTCCCAACGATTGAGAAAATCAAAATCCCAATCGTATTTATCATTAAAAAGCACTTATTCAATTTTCCCTATTCTTTCTTGATTTAAGGTTTATTCCCTTGTATTGTTATGAAGAGAAACTTATAACCTCAGAACATCTTTTTCATCTTTTCCCTCCTTCCTTCAAGAGGTCAAGAAGGCAGTTGTGCTCCTTGAGCCTCACCTGGATTTCTTCGATGCTTTTGGCTAACGTCTCGTGAAATGAGATTCCAAATACGTCACCGCTAGTGTCAACCTTTAGCTCAGCAAGCTGTGCGGCACCCGTGGCTTTACTCCTCGGATCTGAAACTTTCGGCCTATATTCCACACTTCACTTCGTTTTGACCTTGGGTTGGTTCTGAAGTACTCTGAGACTCGGGCAGCTAGCACAGTCAGCTTTACGGCGCTGGCGACGAATATAATAGACCACCAGATATACCACCGCCAGACAGACTGCTACAAGGACCATAATTTGCTGCCATAAGGTTTCCATCAAAGTCCCATTCCGGCGAAGAGTTGATATGTTACCAGCGCCAGCAGGTACGCCAGAACAGTCATATAACCATAAGTGAACACGGCGTAATACCAACTGGTAGTTTCCTGCTTAATAGTAACCACCGTTGCTACACACTGACATGAGAGAGCAAAAAAGATCATGACCGACAGCGCTACGGCCAACGTAAACACGGGTTTTCCGGCTTTCGGCCCGACTTCCCATTTTGCCTGTCGCAGCTTATTTACAAGCGTCGCCGACTCGGCGTCTGCGTCTCTGCCTAAATTGTATATTGTCCCCAGCGTGGCAATGATAACCTCACGAGCTGGAAACGAGGCCAGCGTAGCCATAGTGATTTTCCAATCCCATCCCAGAGGACGGAAGACCGGCTCGACAGCCCGTCCTATACTCCCAAAGTAGGAGTCTCTCAGACGTTGACCGGCTTGTCTATTGACAAGCTGCGTTTTAGCCTCATCGTATTGCATTTCCTTGGAACGCAGCTCAAAGGAAGTTTTAATTATTTCCTTCTGCGCTGGATTCTCGGCCGTCAATCGGGTTCTCAGTTCTTCTAAATTAGTTTTCTCCGTAACCTGAGCAAAAGCTTCGAAAGTGCCCCCGGCTATCCTAGTTACTTCCTCTGATTGATCCTTTAGAAGCTCGTCGAGTCTGGCATCATAAGACGATTTCTCCGCAGTATATTCAGCTTTCAATACCGACAACTGCTTACCGAACTCAGCCTTTACTTCCTGAGAGCGGGGATAGTAACTCAGCGCCCAAATGATGATGGTGAAGGCCAGTATTATACTCCCGGCTCTGACAACGAATGCTTTAAGCCGGTTAAGCACTCTGATAAGAGCAGATTTCACCGTTGGTAGCTTGTATGAGGGCATTTCCATCAGGAAAGTGCTACGCTCGGTCTTGAGCATGGTTCTACTCAGGATAAATGAGACAGCCACCGCCACGACTATACCAAGCAAGTACAACATCGTGAGAACAATCCCCTGCAGGTTTAGCACGCCCAAATAGATCTTATAAGGAACGAAAGCAGCTATCATAATGGCATACACAGGCAACCTGGCAGAGCAGGTCATCAGCGGCGCCACCATTATCGTAATAAAGCGAAGCTTTCGATCTTCGATAGTCCGTGTCGCCATAATACCGGGAACCGCACAGGCGAATGAAGAAAGCATCGGAATAAACGATTTCCCCGACAGTCCGCACCAGCGGAGCATCCGATCAACGAGGAAGGCAGCTCGTGACATGTACCCGGAGTCTTCCAAGATAGCAATAAAAATAAATAGAATAGTAATCTGTGGAATAAAAATCAGCACCGAACCTACCCCGCCAATGATGCCGTCTGTAATCAACGACCGAAGTGGCCCCTCAGCCATCATCGTCTCTACCCAGTAGGCAAGGCCGCCGAACAGAGTATCAATCAATTCCATGAACGGCTGGGCCCAACTGAATATGGACTGGAACATTATAATCATCATCACGGCCAGCACAATCGGCCCCAGCACCGGATGCAACAGGTAGCGGTCGGCTTTTTCGGAAGCCGTCTTTTCGTGTGAACCATCGGTTTTAAGTACCGAGCGGGAAATCTCGGCGGCTTTTCCGGTTAGCGGTGTTGTCTCAGCGGCTGAAAGAGAATACCACGCATCTTTTATGGCCGCCCTACCCTGCTGCAATACCGTCCGAGCTTCATCATCCGTCTCTTGCACAAATCTCTTTTCAGCCGGACCACCCACATCAAAAATGATCCTCAAGTATTCCGCTCTGGTAAGATGAGTATTACCAAAACGGGTCTGCAACTTGGCTAAAAGAGTTTCCGTAACTTCATCGTACAGTCTGTTCAAAAAGGCCCCTGAGGGTATGTCAACCAGCTTAGCTGTTTCCTCTTTGAGCTGTCGTATCCCTTTCCCGCGATTGCCCACCACCGGAACTACCGGAAGGCCACCTATTGCGTGAGAGAACTTTTCAAAATCAATTCGTATTCCCCTTTTTTCAGCGAGGTCGATCATATTCAGGGCCACGACGACCGGTCGGCCGATTTCAAGAACCTGCAACAATAAGTACAACCCGCGTTCGATATTGGTGGCGTCAACAACACATATTATTGCGTCCGGTTTCTTCTGACTGTCAGCGCAGCAGCTTAGGGCTGCAATAGCAATAGACTCATCCGGGGTGAAAGCTGCCAGCGAATACGTCCCGGGCACATCTATTAATGTAAACCGCTGAGGATTTTTCCCCCCAACTGAGAATCGACCGGTCACTTTTTCAACTGTCACACCGGGATAGTTAGCCACCCTTTGCTTAAGGCCGGTTATCGCATTAAAAATCGATGTCTTGCCGGAATTGGGATTGCCGCAAATGGCCACCTGATAGGTATGCGTATGAGAAGTCGCATCAGCAGCAACGCCTCGTGACATCTTTTTGCCCTCAGTTAGTCTTCAGGCTCTACAGCGACCAAGGCTGCTTCTGCGTGGCGTAGAGACAAGCAACTGGGACCAACCTGTACTTCCATTGGGTCATGGAACGGAGCGTTTCTGAGGTAGGTAATCGGTTTACCGGGCACCAGACCAAGCTCCAAGAGCCGGCGTGCCACCGGGCTGTCATCAGTAAAACCCAGCACCATTCCACATTGCCCGGGCATCATCTTGTCAAGGTATGTCATAAGCTCCTTTCTCGTCTCTTTTCGGCTGAATAGGCCAAGCTCTGTACAGTTCTTTTCTCATCTGGTTTCCGGGTGTTATCCAAACGCTCCTTTTTTTCACGGCATTTTTTACAATAACCCTGGACTTCTATTTTGAAACCTTCCGGTGAAAACTCGTGCTCCCGAGCGGTCTGAACTAAAAGGCCGATAACCTTGTCAATATCGAATTCAATAAACTCCTTGCAGCCCAGGCAGTAGAAATGACCGTGAGGGGCCTGGGTAACGCGATCGTAACGGGTTACGCCGTCACCGATATTCACTTCTTTGGCCAAACCCACTTGGCAAATCAATTTCAGGTTGCGCCAAACGGTACTGTAGCCGATTGACCGATCCTTTTGCCGTACTTTTTCGTGCAATTCATCGACCGATACATGCCGACCCAGCTCAAAAAA
>CAZYRH010000002.1:44262-46247 GCA_964650395.1 uncultured Ignavibacteriales bacterium | reverse complement strand
GCCGTACTTTTTCGTGCAATTCATCGACCGATACATGCCGACCCAGCTCAAAAAAAGAACGGAATATCAACTCCCGCTGAGGAGTCATCCTGAAGCCTTTTGTTCTTAAGAACTCTTTCATCATACTACTCTATCGGACTATATCGGCCGATTGAAAACGAATTTCAATTTCAATAACAAACAGAAACGTAAATATGTCAAGTGATTTTTGAAACAAAATTAAGACTTTTTTGCGCAACGTAACTATAAGCAAAACAACAAGATAGCGGGGGGCGTCAGAGAGGCTACAAACTGAAGAAAAGGGTTGATTATATTATTTCACCAAAACCATCTTTTTCACTTCAGAATCATTCCCCCTCACCAGCCTGTAGAGATATATCCCTGAAGCAACCGGTCGACCAAAACTGTCAGTGCCGTTCCACGGCACCACGTAGGTACCGGGAACTTGGACCTTATCAACCAGCGTTCTCACCTTTTGGCCCAAGATGTTATAAATCGACAGATTAGTCCGCGCTGAGGATCGGTTTAAGTCACCGGTCGCACGCAGGGTATATGAGATATTCGTTACGGGATTAAAAGGGTTGGGATAGTTCTGGCAGAGCTCAAAGTTCCTGGGAAGTTGCCCAAAGGGCTGCCCGTCGTAGACCGAGGTGCCATTCCCTCCAAAGAACTGCATCGCCCTAGCAATGAGGGTATCCTTGGGGTAAAAACCTGGGTTATGCACGGCATATTCATCGTCAATGAATTCTACCGGGAAAGTCAGGAGAATCGACTTATACTTTCCCGTGTATGTAACGCCATATATTGTATCGGGTTTATCTATTTGGATAAAAGCTGCCTGACCTCCATTGATAGGTTCTATAAGATACTGTGTTCCCCAAGGGTCGTTGTAGTCGTAAAAGTATTTCGTTCCATTCCCTATGGGATTGTTGGTAACGCCGTCGAATATAAACCACCAATTAGTATGAGTATCGACATACGCCGCGTGAAAATAGTCGGGCAGAAAAGCTGAGTCCAGAGCGTTCATATCAGACACGCCGGAGGCGGTCGTCAACAGCAGATTGCCGCCTTCGTCAAGAAACTCCTTCATGGCTGCGATGTCGTTTACATTCAACACGCTAGAAGAGTCAGGAGCACCGGTATGCCAAAACACCTTCGAGTACGGTGCGAGATCAGTTCCCGCTGGAGAACCGCTGTCATGCTTGTGCCAGATGTCAAAGGGGATTCGCATCCTGGAGAACACTTCCTCAAAGCGCTGTTCATAAGAATCCCCGCGGTCGTCATCGACAATCAGGACCTGCGGTTCACCGAGGTAAACCTCAAAACCAAACGTTTTGGTAAACTCACCGCTGCCGGGAGTGGTTGAGAGAGAATCGGTGGTAATGGTTAAAAAGAAGGAATCAATGGACGAGGTCAAGGTATCAGCGAGTGTAAACTCAATCGGAGTGTAAATGTTACTCACCTCAGTCTCAAAGAGATTGACACCAAAAGACACATCATTGGTAATAAAGGTTACAGCTGGGTTGCTGACGGCCAACGTGGCATGAACATTGTACGAGCCGCGCATTTTGTTTATGATCGTGCAGTAGAACTTGATAGTTTCTCCCGGTTCCAGTATGCCATTGCCGTCGCCTCCCGGCAGATCATCAAAAAAGCGAAGGGGATCACTTCCGTATAGCTCTACCCAGGGGCGTGAATATTCTACGTCAAAGTCGGCAAACATGATCGAATCGGAGTCCGAGATACGCCACACACCAATTTCAGTCACCACATCCCCAACATTGGTTTTTGAGTTGGGATTGCTCAAGTTGTGAAATTCACGGGCGTGAGCCGCCCCCGGCCAGGGATCGCCGGGGTCACCATTGTTACCGGGAGTGAAAGCCAAATCGTTGTGGCCGTCAGCTTGCTCCATAGCTACATAGTATCGATCAGGATTGGTGTTGTTGATCGGAGCCAGAGTGTCTACATGGTAAATGCAAAGTCCA
>CAZYRH010000002.1:41661-44162 GCA_964650395.1 uncultured Ignavibacteriales bacterium | reverse complement strand
AGGATTGGTGTTGTTGATCGGAGCCAGAGTGTCTACATGGTAAATGCAAAGTCCAGGACTTGGGAGATGGAGGTCGAAACCGACATTTTGCCTGTTTTCAACCACCCAGTATTCATTACCGGAAGAGCCGTTTTGCAGCTTGTATGCGACAGGATTGTACTCAACAGCCGAGATTGGAGCCTGAAAAACGTTGGCATCAACCTCAATGAAATCAAGAAAACCTATTGTGGCTTTGCACCAGGCGTCAAAGTGCGCCGGTTTTTTCCCATCGAAGAGGTAGTTGCCGGAGGCCATAATCGTCCATTTCCCCAGGCCGTCTGATCCGGTGTGATATTCGATGTCATACAAGTCGGGCAAACCAAGGATGTGCCCGTACTCGTGGCAAAAAACGCCGATAGGTGAAAGACTGAATCCAAACTCCTCCGGATTCATTGTGTAGGCGGAAATCAAAACGCTATCATAGGTTTTGGGCGGGGAAATCTCCCACTTGTGTGACCAGATACCATAAACGCCCTGTTCTTCAGCGCCGCGTCCAGCGTGAATGATTATCACACCATCACAGTAGCCATCATGGTCATGGTCGTAGTCTGAAAAATGGACACTAGTGTCGGCTGCAGCCGCATCCACGGCGTCAGCTGCAAGATAGCGACCACGGGTCATTCCATCATCATCGCCCACATACCACTCATAGGTGCTGTCCATGCGGTACCAGCCGTAAATGTCCCCTTTGATATAGAACTGACCGTAGGAGTTTTCAAGGTAATAGTCGGTCATAGACCCATTATTATTAAAGATTGTATCTGTGTCTCGATTGGAAAAAAGAGTGGAGTCAAAGTCGGCAGTCGTACCGGCGACAGATTGCCCAGTGTACGGCCAGTCAGAAAAATCAACAAGGATAACTATGACATTCACAGTGTCTACTGTTTGAATCCCAAGAGCCAGATTTTGGTGGCGTTTCTCCTTATTAAAAACCGAATGGGCTTCGGGGGCATCTCCGCCGGCCTTCTTGAACGCCTTCCAGTTGGCCACCTTCTGTTCCCAGACACCTTCCGCCTTCCATTTTTTAATCGCTTCTTCAGTGGGAGCTACTGCCAAAGTATTTATTGCCATAATCGCGAGCGTGATTACCGCTAAAGCTGCTTGTATTGTTATGCGTGCGAATGTCATCATCTTATCCTTTTGCTCGCCTCTCTTTATTGAGAAACAACCCATCGGAAAGCAGGTTTCACGTTATTATAATACCAACCGATCTATTTCAAAAGCACCATTTTCTTCGTTTGCGATAATCTTCCCGATGTCAACCGGTAAAAGTAAACGCCATTGGCTACTTTCCGACCGCAGCCGTCGGTAGCATCCCAATCATACGTGTGCGTCCCCGGGGAAAGCCGTCCGGTATGAAGCCTTTTAACTCTTTGACCCAGCATGTTGAAAACCTCCAACGATACTTCTGTCGTGACCGGTAATGAAAAAGAAATGGCCGTAGTCGGATTGAACGGGTTAGGAAAGTTTTGGTGCAGTTCAAAGCTAAGCGGGAGCGTCTCTTCATCAGGATCATTGACCTCAGTACTCAAATCATACTTCTCTTTTGCTGAGGTTGCATTAGCATAAAGAGAGACCGCGTCGTAGCCGCCAACCATCGCCAAGGCAACCTCGATTGAATCACCTGGAAAGATTGTAAAAGGGCCCGAGCTGACAACAAAAAGCAAATCGCCGGCAGCGTTCTTATCGACCTCCACACCAGCAGTGGAAATGAGCTGAAAGAGTTCGTTTCGGGTGAAGCCGTTCTTGTTTGAACCATTGGTAAGCGCTTTAAAGGAAGTGACGTTTTTCAGGCCGACCAGTCCAACGACCAGACCAATGTCGCTCTCCTGGTAAAGCAGATTCATCGTTCCGTCATACGTGCAGGATTCACTGCCTCCCAACAAATCAAAATCAGCCAGGAACCCAAAATACAAATCAGTCAGCTTCTCAATAGAATCATTTCTCAGGTGGTACTTCACAATAAGTAAGCCGTTGTCAACAATGTAGGGAAAGCTGGTCGTCTGCTGAGTGACGGTGATTGGAATTGGGATTTCTGATTGGCTATCGACAAGGCAGGCTCTACGATGAAAACCGCCATCGGCGTCCATCCACCCGGCGGTAAGAGAGGCAACCGGGACAAAATCAGATGGCGCCAGATGACCTGAACTGTCGCGAACAGCGCTGGAAAGTTGCAGGGAGTTACGGCCTAAAATAAGGCCGGCCTCGTACAATAGATTCTGACTTCCGTTGTACTGAAATCCATCCCCTTGAAGATTATAGATAGAGCCGGGGGCGAAACCGTACTGGCCGAAATCCGAGACTGATATATCAATCTGTGTCGTGCTATGAGAAGCGATGCTTCCCTCCGGCGCAATGCCGACGGTGATAGTAAGGTCCAGCGTGTCCAGACCCATACCGCCAGATGATTCAAAAAATAAAAGACATGATATGTCCCGGCCGTGGTAGAATGCCGAATCAAA
>CAZYRH010000002.1:0-41561 GCA_964650395.1 uncultured Ignavibacteriales bacterium | reverse complement strand
GGTCGGCTCCGGCAGATAGTCCAGAAGCTTCGATGCCTCCGGTAGACCATAACCGTAAGCGTTGTCTTCGCCGGTGGGACCAAGATCAGTGCAGGATTGGATGAGAGCGTTTTTGATCTCTTCGACAGTGACATCCGGATTGTACTGACGCATCAATATCACCAGCCCGGCGATATACGGCGCAGCCATGGAGGTGCCGGTCATGTATGCGTAGCTGTTCCCCTTATAAGACGAACGAACCGCCACTCCATGGGCAACGACCTCAGGCTTGATTTGACTGGCATCGCACGAGGAGGGCCCACGACTTGAAAAGCTGGCGATAACGTTATTGTTGTCAACAGCTCCCACGGCAAAGGAATTAATCGGGGTTGAGGCGCGGTCGGCGGGATACCTGAGGGTCATGGGATCGGGACCCTCATTACCGGCGGAAAAGATGGTTACAATACCAGCCGCCTCGACATTGTCTATGGCGGCATAAAAGGTCTCATTGCACGGCGCAAACAACCCCTTCGGAACGCCCCAGCTATTGAGGATAACGTCAGGGACGTCATCGGTTGTACTGGTATCACCATCGGGGTCTAAAGCCCACTCGAAGGCGTCCAGGATATCGCTGATCGTTGTTCCCAGCGGGCGTCCCTGGTCAACCACCCCGGCTGATATCCACTCTGCGTCAGGAGCCACACCAAAGGTATCAGCCACCGTCGTGCCTACCATGATGCCCATGGTGTGCGTGCCGTGCCCGACTTTGTCACTGGGAAGCGTGTCTCCGGCGACTTTCGAGAACCAGGCAGTCGAAAGCGGGACATGATTCCCACGCCATTTGGATGCCAAAGCCGGGTGACCTTGCTCCACCCCCGTATCAAATGAACAGACAAGCCTGCCCTTTCCTGTCAATCCGCGGCCCCAGAGGTAAGGGACATTCAACAGAGCTAATTGATCCGACACCGATGCCGACAAAGCAGGAGCTTCAGCTATATAAACCGGTTTCTCATACGTCAGGGAACTATTTTCAACGACCAGTTGCACGCCGTCCAAGGCCTCCAGCGATTGCAGCTTGGAAAGAGGAACTGTGGCCGTAAAAGCCGGCACGATCCAGTGTTGAAGTATTGTAGAAGAAGAATTGTTCTCAAGAAAACGCCTGACCGTCTCGGTGCCGGGGACACGAAAGGATTTGAGCTTGCTGACAACTGACTTGAGCCTCAACTCCCGCTTCAAAAACGGCGTACGAGCCACCTGAGACACAGATTCCCTAACCTGGTGGTCTTCCAAAAAGACCACCACATTGATTGAGCTATCTGAGTCGTAATTGCCAGGATGAGAAACCATCTCTTGAAGAGCAGGTGACAATTCGGCCTTTGTAACCGCCATATACAGAAGAAAAATTACTATTGTTTTGACAATCAAATGACGAACTTTTTGAGGTTTCAGCAGCATTGTCCCTCCTTCAATAGAGTCCAGGAGCCTCTGGCGCAAAGGATATGCCGCCAACCTTTTTCAAATTTTCACTTGAATTGAATGGCAACCGCCTGCGCACCAGGCCTGCCCCTATAACGTAACTTCTGTCAGGATAATCAGATAGGTTAAGAATAACAGGTGGACATCAACTACATCACGACAGTAGTCGTTTTGCACAGGTTGCTCAGTATGATTTCACCTGCATAAACAGGGTGTCAAGTAAGCATTTTTTTTCAGGCTATTTTGTCAGCCAAAGTCTATATTTCAGCCATGACTTCAGTTGTCAAAGGGGTTCGTAACGCTCTCAGAGCTAATCAAGGGCTCCTGGTCGTGCTTGCTTTGGCTTTAGTGGTAAGAGTATGCTACCTCATCTACTACCATAATATGCCCGATTGGAGCCAACTGACAGTTGACAACTACTACCACCATCACTGGGCACAATCAATCGCCGAAGGGAACATTTTAGGTGATACAACCTATTTCAGAGCTCCCTTTTACGTTTTCTGTCTTGCTTTTCTTTATGCCCTTTGGGGAACTTCCCTGTGGGTAGGGCGGCTTTTTGGCTTGGCGGTCGGTCTTGGATCGGTGGCCATGACCTATCTGCTGGGGAGAAGAATTTTCAACACAAAGGTTGGCCTGATAGCCGCATTGTTGCAGAGCATTTATCCGGTGATGATTTACTTCGAATCAGAACTGCTGCTGGACCCCCTTTTTACTCTGCTTTTGCAACTGGCCGTTTACCGCCTACTGATCTGGTGGGAAAGTAAAAAGACAAAAGATGCACTTTTGACCGGTCTGCTGGTGGGATTGGCCTCAATAACGCGCCCCACCGCCCTCATCTTCATCCCCCTCATTGTGTTTCTCCTTATTCTAACCTTCAAACCAGCACGCCTATGGGTGAAGCAAACGATAGTCTTTATCCTCGCGGCGTCGCTGGTGATTGCTCCCCTCTTGGTGCGTAATCTCATTGTTGCCGACGACCCTGTCCTCATCGCCTCGCAGGGAGGAATTAACTTGTATATCGGCAACAATAACGCTGCTGACGGTGTCTCGGCCGTTCTTCCGGAGCCGCTGGGTCACAACTGGAGTATCAAAGAGGTTACCTATCTGGCGCAGCAGGAGGCGGGGAAAAGACTGAAGCCCGGCGAAGTCTCTTCCTACTGGGCGAACAAATCGCTCAACTGGATGACAAAGAATCCGTTGGCGTTCACAAAGCTGTACTTGAAGAAACTCTATTACAGCTTCTCCAACCGTGAAATATCCAACAATCGCAACCTCGGTTGGTTTTTTAACCAGGTACCGATTCTTAAATATAACCCCCTATCCTTCGGTATCCTGTTTATGTTGACGCTGGTGGCAATTGTAGCAGGGTTTAAACAGCGCTCACAAGTAAGGTTGCTATCGTTGTCAATTATTGCTTATGTCCTTATTACCTCAATCTTTTTTTTCAACAGTCGCTTTCGCTTACCGTTAGTACCTTACTACCTCGTGCTGTCGGCTTTTGGTCTTGTTACTCTGATTCATCACTTGAGATCGAAGCAGAAATTCAGCCTCGGGCTTTTGCTCGCCGCCTTTGGTGCAGCGCTCTTTTCATTCTATCCACTCGTTCCACTTCCAAAAGGAAGCTCTCCTTTGCCGTTGATTTCCAGGGGACTGTACTATTACGCCAAGGGAGATTACCACCAAGCTGCTTATTACGAAAGGCTGGCTCTCACAGTTGACTCTACTTTCCCTGAGGTGAATCTAAATATGGGTGCTTGTTACTTCAAACTCGGGGTAGAGGATTCGGCCCGCTACTATTTTGAGAGAGAGAAACAATTTAATCCCAAGCGGGCAAAAGCCTACACCGACTTGGCCTCACTCTATCTGATGAACGGACAGTATGGCAAAGCTCTTACCGAGATAGAGCGGGCTCTATACTACAAACCGTATGATGTCACTACCAACATAGTGTTTTTGCGAGCCACGTCGGCTAAGCAAGAGATAAACAACGACAGCTTGGCACATATGGCAACCCGTGCTGCTGAAAGTACCGACGACAATATTTATCTGTTGAATGATGCTGCTGCCTTGCTGGCTCAGAGAGGCAGTCTTCAATGGGCAGAATCTCTACTGTTGAAAGCCTTAAACGCCAAACCTCCGCCCATTGAGACCGACGACGAAGCATTTACACCAAACTTTATCAACAGCCCCCAGAGGTGGAAAAAGGAACAAGCCAGAGCTAACTACCAACTCGGTTATATCAACGGGCTTCGTAAGCGCTACCATGACGCAGTACGATACAGCAGCCTGGCTATTCGGGGTGATTCCACCCTTGTTGAAGCATACGTGAATCTGATCAGCGGGCTTCTCGCAACGGGGCAACCGCACCAGGCCGACTCGGTGCTGGCAATTGCTCTTGGCAAGTTCCCCACCAACAAGCATCTCCATCATTTGCAGGAATACTTGGACCAGTAAAAAAGGGGCTGAATTTCTTCAGCCCCTCTGCAACTATCCAAGCTTTTGAATATCTACAGGCAGAATTATTCGGCTTCGGTACCTTAGTGAAGCATGGGTGTTCCCTGTTCTTTTGCCCGTTCTTCACATCTTCTCCAGTACCGCTCCCGCTCCTGGGATACCGATAGTTTCGCGGGCGCATCAGGATAGCGGACAGTGCTGGTCGGCGATGCAATAGGTTTATACAACCAATTCAGCACACTGTCAATGACGATCTGCATCTGGACAGAGTCAATCGCAAGCGGGGTAAAATTGAAATGCACCGTTTTGAATAGACCGGAGTTATACCGATGAGCAACTGGATTCCCTTCCATGTTATAATTCCCACCCAGGGGGTGATTGCCGGGCGACCCAATCGTGTCAGTATAGAAAGACTTATACAAATACAAGCCTTCAGTGGTAGGCAATCTGACACTCCAATCTACTTCCGGCAGGCCGGTATGCTCCGGCATGAACTCCAAGCAGGGCTGGTAAGCGGGATCGGGATAATTCCACCCGTAACGGGTGTGTAATAAAGCCGTATCAATATCAATGGCAGGCCACGTCGGCTTGAGGGGATAAGCCCCCATAAAGTCCTCAATCCGCGCATGGCTACACGTCATTGGCGGGTAACATCCTCCGGTTTCTGCGCTGCCGACAGCATGACAGAACCAGCCGGAGAAAACAATTTTCCTAACCCCGAAATACCACAAATAGTCATAAGGAGGGGTGTAATTCCACAGAGGTTCCCCATTGCCCTGGCCGCTATTCATAGAAGCGCGCATCGTCAACCATACGTTTATTCCGGCATCAATCGCTTTGTAAATGATGTTACCCTGGCGACCAGCGAACGTGTTGCTAAAGATATTATCGTCATACAAAATGAGGACTTTGTGTTTTAAAAGCATTGCCAGCGGGATATCTGATACCTTGGAAACATCAAGGTAATCAGGTGAAGCTCCCGAAATTGAACCCACGCCCGATGTATCAAAGACAACATTGGGGTTCCACCTTCTGATTGCGTTATACCAATATACCGTACGCTGAGTATTGAGGGAAGGAAGGACTACATTATCTATTGGGGATCCGGCAAAATCAAGCACCGCGACATCACGCTCATATCTGGGGCTGATAACCGGGAAGTTGTCAAAGGCAGGCACTAGATCGGCCACGTAGGCATCATCACGGCTACGTACCCAGAATATGAACTGCATTTGAACCGTTGTATCGGAAAAATAATTACGGTAGACGTTGTAGATGGTAGTGGTTTTATTAGTCACCCAGGGATCGACTCCATTGAACGAGCTATCAACGGGTAAATTAAGAGCCGGATTGTTAATGAAGTCCGGGTCGTCAACAAAGAACTTATCTTCGAGCTGCCCATACGCCGAAGCCTGAGTAGCCGCGGTGACTACTATAGTAGTACACTGAGTGCCACTGGGCAGTGAATCACAAAACTCCACCGTGTCACCTAGATTATATAGTCTTCCGTCCCTCCCAACATATACCGGCTTGACAAAAGAACCGAGCACGGTGTCCTTAAAAAATGCAGAATCATAAGGACCGTAAAGACGCCATTGGAACTCCAGCACCGGCGGCTCTCTGGGATAATCGATAGGATCCGACCCATCCCAATTCAGTCTTACCCCGGTCACAATACCGCCAGAATCGCCGTCAACAAAGGGAATCAGAGTTGAAAAGTCGAGAATACCTGTTTCCGGTGGATTGTCATTACGTGAATAAAGACGAAACACGATGTCAGAACTGAGTCCTTCCATATCAAACGCCTGTATGAAAACCCACTGAGCGACAAACGAATTCACTGGATCATTCAAATCCGCAGTCAACACAATAGTATTCTGCGTGTGGGGGTCAGACAGCGCTGGGTCTACATCGATATAGGTCCAGTCCGAATCGGGAACTGCCAGGATATAATCCTCAGGCACTGCCGAACCTACATCAGCTACCGTCGCCACATAATAGCGGTAGCTGTCTATCAAGCCGTCCCGATCGGTTCCATACCAGTAGACAATGAGGTTCCGACCGGTTTTTTGCCCCTCCGGCGGGATATTGGCAAAATACACGATTGGTTTTTGGTTTGCATAAACCTCACCGTTGAGACTATCAGTACAGCCAGCCAGATACAGAACTGCCAGCGAAAGAGATCCTGCCAGCAGTATCGCGAGCACAATTGTTATCTGGATTCGTTTTCTCTTCATATTCAGAGTTGTAATATACATAGTTTATCCCCGGTCCTTTCGTTTAGAATGCAAGGCTCATCGTGAAGTGATGGATCTCTGTCATAACTCCATAATCTTGATAGGCATAGTCAAACCGCAGTTCACGATCTTCTCCAAACGGCAGTCGCAAGCCGCCCCCGGCAGCGAGACCATCGACATCGTAATGCAACCGCCACCCCGCCCGAAGAATGAAGCGGTCTTTGAATACATACTCAAGGCCACTGTTGTACTGCTCCAGGTTATCAGACGGGTGAGAACCTTCCGTGGCGAACGTTAACAGATGATCAACACCTTCGATAACATTGATGGAACCGCCGAATTTGAAGTCGATGGGAAGAGGAAAGGCATTCTTAATAAACTTCATATCAGGCCCGAAGTTGGTAATCATCATGGCTATTTTAAACCCTCTGAACCCGGTGTTATATACGGTACCAACGTCAGCAGCCCAGCCGTTCGCAGAATAGTCGTACGAAAACTCGCTAATATACTTCACCGTAAACCCCACGGAAAAACGGTCCGTCAAGTACCGGCCATAACTGACAGCGAGAGCAAAATCATTCCATGAGAATGTTTGGCCCGTTGAAATCCTGGAGTAATCCGTTACATCCATATCTCCCGAGCTAAGCGCATACGCGCTGATTCCGAGCACACCGCCGATGGACTCGAGCGGGAGCCCAATCGCTGCGAAGCCATGACCAACACCGTCAGGCATATCAACGTAGGTGAACGCCGCCTCACGACCGTACAGATAAGTCAAACCGGCGGGATTATAGTAAACCGACGTAATATCATCGGACACTGCTGTAAATGCCTCTGCCATACCCATCGCGCGGGCAGAAACACCCAACTCAAGGAATTGAGTACCGGTAGTGGCGACTTTCGCCTGGGCGTGGACGTCGGTAGAGGTGAGAATCCCAAGACATAACGCTATTACCAACACCGTACCCACAAACCCAACTTTTGGGCGCCACTTTGTCCTCACGCTTGAACGACTGTTTCTACAGATCATGTTATCCTCAAATATATGCATATCACTACATCCTCGCCGCATCACGTTTATAAATTGATTTCTATTCCCATTCTTATCTGCCGGCCATAGTCCCAGTTGGCGGGGTTCAAGTCATAATCGGTGCCGCCTTTAATAATCTGACTCTGATTTTGTTGAGTGTCCGGCCGTCCGGTATTAGTGTATAAGTCTGTTACATTTCGACTATTGAATACATTCTCTACCCATAGAATAAAACTTAGGTCGGTACCTACAAACTTGAAGTCTTTCGTAAATCGGATGTCAAAGTTGACAACGGAAGGCTTCCGCAAAGAGTTGCGCTGAATGTCCTCCCCGGTCTCATGGGTGATGTTTGGATACGAACGATCCGGAGTGAACGGTCTGCCGCTTTCGATTCTGCTGATGATAGCTAACGACCACGCGTTCGGAATTGGTAGATTGAATAACCGTGGCTTGACGGTACTCGGGACGAAAATCTGAATGCTCGCGTTGAAGGTGTGACGGACATCATTGTCGAGCGGTGCTTCTGAGAGTGGTTCACGCGAGAGTTCAAACGGTGTCTGCCACTCGCGAGCGGCTTGTGAGGCTTTACCGTAAGCAAAGGCATAAGTGTACCATATCGTACCGTTCACATAACCGCCGCCGGTCTTGTCAAGTGTGAACTCAAAGCCACGACTCCGTCCATAGTCACTATTGCGGTATTGCTGACGAGTCAAGCCGCCAACCTTAACATTCGAAGCGTTGATTTTGTCAAATTCATCCTTGAAGTAACCTGAGGCATCAAGGGAATAGTTTTCAGACATGGCGTACTTCACACCAAAAGAGTACTGCACCGTTTTCTTATAGTCCAGGTTGTAGTTTCCGATAATGGTATTCTGGTCCACGGAGGCGGTATTTCGGGCATACATCGCACCGAGACTCGGCATTTGATAGAAGTGACCATAATTGAAGTGAACCTTTGCCTTATCTGAAATGGGGTACGAAAAACCGATCCGAGGCGAGATTAACTGTCGGTCTCCATAAATGATTCCAGAACCGAGATCATCGTTTTGAGCCACAGGTACAAGTTTATCCTTGTCCTGGATAAAGAAATCCCAACGGAAGCCAAGAGAGGCTATCATTGAACCATACTCTAGTTTGTCACGAAAGTACACGGTCCCATCCCACGGGCCATATTCAAACATGTCACGGAAGGCACCCCGGTTGGGATACGGACCGCCGTCATCACGACCGGTATACAACAAATACGGCTTCTCGATCAACTGATAGGTGAAATCCATCTTTTCAATCGCGACGCCGGCCTTCAGCTGGTGGGGGCCAAACTCACGGAAAACTTTCAATTCTCCTCGGTAGGTGTTAGTCCTGCGGTAATGCCACGTCGCATCCTCATCGTAGGTGAGGGGATCAAGGAAGTTCTTGCTGCCCCCCGCATCCCATTGGCCATTACCGTTGACATCCGTGAACGGTTCCCCTGGGTTATATTCGTTGTTCGGGGAATCGAACAGGCCGTTGCCGTTGCGGTCAACAAACGGCGTTCCGGGTGTCCACTGATTGTTCGGACCGTCATACTGGCCGTTATGATTATAGTCCATATTCTCCGGACACACACATTTGGTGAATATATCGATCCCCTCGTCGTACACATCGTTACTATTGATGTCAGTGAACGGCTCCCCAATTATTGAATCCCCATCTATGTATGGCTCAGGGTTCTTTTGGTTAATGATTTCCGATCTATTTTGATCAAGAATGCCGTTTCCATTCTTATCGAACAGAAAATCTCCCCGATCCCAGACGCCGTTCCCGTTCAAATCAATAAAAGGCTCACCTTCTATGCTATCCCTCATGCCGTTGTCGTTAA
Source organism: uncultured Ignavibacteriales bacterium (assembly GCA_964650395.1). Lineage (GTDB taxonomy): Bacteria > Zixibacteria > MSB-5A5 > GN15 > FEB-12 > CAZYRH01. The sequence continues at coordinate 32,524 of CAZYRH010000002.1, read as the reverse complement.
AGCGAAAACCGGAGTAGCTGCCAGTGCCACCCTGAACGTTATCGTCGTAGAGGTACTCCCCGTACGTATACGCCGGTCCGGTAAAATCAGTACCGTACGTAGCTGTGTCAGGGTACAAGTTGATTATAGGTTCCGGTGGATCGTAAACGCCGTTGTGGTTTCTATCTTGGTAGCTTTCCCATTCATAGTCGAAATCGAACCAGGGTGGATCGACGCCATAGCCGGGATTATTCGGGTCACCCGGCTTTTGACTCGTCTCATTTTGAGTATAGGACAATATCATTTCATAATTCATGTCCTTGGAAATAGACTGCAACACTTCCAGTGAAAGCGATTTGAAATTTTGCTCAACAATGGGAGCTGTGGCAGAACTATAGCGATACGCCCAGCCAAACGCGGTATTTTTAACCCGTCGATCTTTGTACGACAAGATAAACTTCAGGTTCTGCTGGGGACGGAATTTCAAATTCGTCATCCAGTAGTACTTGTTTTCCAGACGTTCCGGGACCTTGAAACCAAACAGGTTAAAGAATCGCGTGTTGCGGCGGGTGTTGGGTGTATCATACCGTTCGTACTGGTAAAATCCATCGCTTTTATCAACTTCAGCATACAGGTAGTACGTAAACTCTTTGCCCTCCAGAAAGTTCAATCCCAACGCCGGCAGCACCTTGCTCGTAAAGATGGGATCCGGCCCGGACAACGATAAACGAACAAAGTCATTGTTGCGGGAATACTTATTCAGGTCTTTGTTACCGAAATCGTCCGTTAAGAACTGCATATTCATGGCAGTATTGTCTCTTGAACCGGTTTGGGTGGTAATTTTAATAATGCCCGAAACCGCGTCTCCGTATTCCGGATCAAAACCATCTTTGATTACCGTAAATTCTTTGATTGAACCCGACACCAGCGACAAATTCGCTCCGGCCTGTCCAAGACCGGCAAGCGGGTCATCAATCGGAACCCCGTCGAGAATATATGAAATCTCACCGGCTCTCCCGCCACGAATGAAAACTTCTCCCTCACGGCCAGTGACAACACCGGCCACCTGCGTCAATAAATCCTCCACCGTGGTCACAGGCTGGGCTTCAATGACTTCCTGCGTAATAGTGGTCTGAGTGGAAGTTTCAACTCGCGCAATGGGGTCCCTATGTGCCCGCACCACTATTTTTTCTCCCAGTTCCGTAACCTTTTTCTCAAGCTTTAACGACACCTCTTTGGTAAGGTCAGACTTGACCTCGACATTAGTAACCTCGACTTCCTGATAAGAGACGTGCGTAACTTTGAGTGTATAGGTGCCTGGTCCCACTTGGGTAATGATGTACTTACCGTCCAGATCGGTCATAGCCCCTCGCGCGGTCCCCACTACCAGGATAGAAGCACCCAATACCGGCTTTTCTGTTTCCCTGTCGATAATCGTTCCTTTTATCTGACCGGTCGCAGAAGAGTACGTACTCGTCGGCAGAGCCACGACCAAACCGGCAAGAACAATCAAAAAGATCATATATAGCCTACAATAACGACGCATCTTATTTCCTCCTCGAAGTTTTTCCCGTAAGCTCATTTCCACACTCTATTACTTCGCAGCCGACTAAGTACGTGAGAGGTTTCTGCACACTTTTGTACTGATACTTAGCTGCCTGTAGTGTGGACAAAGTAGTGAGGGTTACCTTACCTGAATATCTTAACCTCATTCCGTTAGCCAACCACACCTTCATGGCGGTCGAATTTGTCACTTTTTCCAATCACCTAATTTCATAAAATACCCACCTGGCTTCGAAAAAGTCAAGCAATTTTTCCTTCAAAAAAACCATCATCCTCTGATATATAAACTGTTTGCAGACGACCAATGTTTAAAAATATCCCTTCTTAAAACTGGATTTTTTTTCAAAAAAGACATCCTGTTTTTTACCTCGTATTGGTCTGGCGTGGTCAAGTAGCTTTCTTTCAGCTCCAGCTCAAAATACAGTCCCATTTCCTGAACAAACAGACCAGCCATCAAACCGAAGTCTTCTCTCGAAATCGGCGGTATATCTGTGCCGGAAGAACCGGCCAACAATTTTGTTGCCAGCGCCGGATGGGAAGCAACGCCGTGCAATTTGATCGACCCGTGCTGGAGGTAAGCTGCTCCAACTCGCCGTTGAGCCGACGCAATAATCTTTTGAGAGTTAGCCACCAATTCATATCGGGAAATAGAGTCAAAGCAAGCAGCAGTATGGAAAAAAGCAGGCTCGGAGTCTTTGAGTGAGCTGGAACGCAGATAATGCGATTGTATTCCCAATCGCCTCAAAAAATACGTCAGCGCTTCGGCTATCGATCGAGTCGTTTTAGTGAGTGAACCGACCAATTTAAGGTTACCCAAATGACGAGTATTGACAGCGATAGAGTAGGTCAATTCTCCGGGGTCGTGGTATATTGCTCTGCCCCCGGTGACCCGTCGTATCACCGGCGTACCCGATACCTTTGAAAAATCCAGCGCCAGTTCTTTTTTCTGGTTGATTCCAAAGGTGATAGCACCTTTCCGCCAGGTGTACAGCCTCAAATAGATAAGCCCTGGACAGGAAGAAACCTGCCGCAAAAGCCACTCATCTACAGCCATGTTAAAAAAGGGATCACCAGCAAAGTGTTGTAAAAAAAAGGCATTTGCCATAATACAAAACTATGTCGAAAGACACCTACGAACAAGCCTGCGGGGATAAGTAATAGCAAGATGTGGGTAAATACTGGTAATGTCCTTGCCGGGAGCAATCTTCGTGATGAAGCTATATTCTTATACGCTTTAGTATGTTTTGAGAGTGGTTCGCTTGGTGCGAAATAATGAGTCTGCGAGCTTTTCTACAGCCGGTTATTTGTCAACAGCAAAAACGATTGGATCGATATCGTATTGCTTGATTTTCAACCTAAGGGTCGATTCCGGAATATTCAAAAGAGCTGCCGCATGCTTTTTGACGCCGCCCGTCTCTTTTAAGGCCTTGATAATAAATCGTTTCTCGTGCTCGGCAAGGTAGTCATACAAAGAATAGTTCGCCGAAAACTCAATCCCCTCGGTTAACCCGTTCATAGCTAGTTGCCCTTGGCCGTTATCTCCACCGGTGAATCCAAAACTGCCCAAAGCAGTGTCTGTGTCAATCAGTTCCCGGTCACCAGCCAGTAAAGCCAGCTTTCTGAGTTCATTTTCCAACTCGCGAACATTGCCCGGCCACTCATGTGACACCAGCAATTTTAACACCTCAGATGACACCTTCTTGCCGCTGCCTTCAAGGAAATGAGCTACCAGCAGAGGAATGTCCTCTTTGCGCTCGCGAAGCGGCGGTAACCGGAACGTGAGAGCCGAGAGACGGTAATAGAGATCGGGACGAAACAGGCCAGCCTGCAGCTGCTCTTTCAGATCCTTATTGGTGGCGGAAATGATGCGAACATTCACCTTTCGCGGCATGTTTCCTCCCAGTCGCACTATCTCTTGCGCTTCGAGCACATGGAGAAGCTTAGCCTGGATGGCCAAAGGCATATCAGCAATTTCATCGAGGAAAAAAGTCCCTCCGTCGGCCTCTTCGAACAAGCCGGATTTGTCACGATCAGCACCGGTAAAGGCACCCCGCTTATACCCAAATAACTCTGATTCTAATAGAGTCTCCGGTAAAGCAGCACAGTTTACCGAAATAAATCTCTTTTCCCAGCGGGTGGAGTTGAAATGAATTGCCTGCGCTAAAAGGTCCTTGCCTGAACCAGTTTCTCCCTCGATACACACAGCAATATTGGAATCGACAACCTGACGAGCTTGAGCAAGCACCTCGAGCATTCGGCTGTTTTGGGTGATAATATTGGGAAAAGCGGCATTTTCCATAAGCTGTTTCTTGAGGCGGCGATTGTCATCCAGGAGCTTGTTCTTCTGAATCTCCGCCCACTTGAAAGCAAGCAGGTCAGAGAACCCCACCGCAAAATTCAGCTCCTTTTGACTGAAGGGATTCAAACTGTTGTCATTAGACAAGCGATCGAGGTAAAGATAACTGGTAGAATCATCACTCATTTTGAACGGGACAACAATCACACTGGCGATGATGTCCGGAATATCCGCAAACAGGTGATTTAGGAACGGATCACGCCGACAATCCAAGAGCAAGGTCGGTTTCGTTTTCGATACTTCTTCCCCTAAAAGATTGCGAAAGTTACTGCAAAATTTCTTGACTTGGTGAGGACGGAGAGGATAAGAGGAAACCAACGGGTTATTTCCAACATCGGGCATATATAACACGGCCCGGTTTCCATTGGTTTTCTTCATCAGTATTGACAGTAAATCTTCCACCGAGCCTGATTTGAGATCAGGCAATTCAGCAGGAGTGATAAGAGTCCCGAAAATCTTGAATTCATTCTCCTGTGAAATAGACAAAGCAACCGCCTGCTCAGATAAGGACTGGAGAAACTTATGAACTGCTCTAAGCTTGGTATTATCTCCAATTGCCGAAAACCCCTTTTCCGCTTCACTCAACCTCTTGAAACCACCCGCCAAATCCCCTTGCTGGCACGCAAAAACGCCCGCCCTAAAATCAGACTCACCGCACCAATAATACAACTTCAGATTCTTAAACAGCAGGTAAGCCTCTCCAAAAGCAGCCCGAATCTTCTCGCCTTCGCCTGCATGATCGGACATGCCTATGCCCGCCGCGACCAGAAGAGTGCAGGCAAGATCGTACGGGTCACCAACTCCTCTGAGAATCTCTACCGCCTGGCGAATATACTGCCGAGCCTCATCGAAATCCTCTTGGGCTTCAAAAACCCGGGCAATAATTCTTCGCGACAGTCCAATCTCAGCTTTTTCTCCCAAGCTCAAAGACAACTCAAGAGCTTTTTGGCCATATTTCATGGCTTGGTCAACATTGTCTAAAACCAGCTCTACCTCGGCCAGCCGCCTGGCTGACTGGGAGACAAGAGACGATCCCGGTGCCAGCATAAGACCCTTTTGATAAGCCTCGCTCAAGAGGGTTTTAGCTTTGAACATATCTCCTTTGTCATATGCCAATTCGCCGGCAAATTCGAGATATATCACTTTCTCTCTCTTCAAATTCAAACGAGAAATAATCTCGAGCGCAAGATCATACTGGCGATGGGCTAACACAAACCGGCGCTGTCTCCGATAGAGCTGACCAAGCGAGAGCAGGTTGACTGCCTGCGAGACCTCTTCGTTGTGGGCTATATTGAATTCGAGTGTTTTCTTCAAATCGGACTCAGCCTTTTCCCAATACCCAAGATAGCAACGAATTCGGCCAATATTTCCGGTGAGCTGGGCAGTCTTGTGTGGGTTGCCGGATGACATCGATATGGCTTCATCAACTGAATTCAAAGCCGAGTGGAAGTCGGACCGAATATATGCAGTTCGCGCCAGCTCATTAAGCGAATCAACCTGTCCTTCAGGGTCAGACGCTCGACGGAAGGCAGATAGGGCATCGCGAGCTCGTATTTCGGCGTTTTTCAAATCCCCCAGGGCAGAATATGATTTAGATAAGACAAGTTGAATTCTGCCATATCGTCGGTTAAGCGGGAAATCAGCCAAGAGCCTGGCCGCGTGCAACCCATATTCCAGAGCTTTCCTATAGTTTCCCTCAAAATAATTACCTTCCGCCTTAAGCAAAAGGAACAGCCCAAGTTCGTGCCCTCTTGATTCAAACTCACTTTCAGTCAGACCGGCAAGCTCATGCGATGCAACAGCATACTGACGCTGCCGAAATAGCTCTTCTATGGCAAGAAGACGGTTGTCAAAGGTGACTTGTGGTGAGGAAAGCTTCATAGCACAACGACCTCTTATGGATTACGGTACTTTTTCATTACCGTCCAATGAACTCTCTCTTGTGGGCTTGCTTTCGCCAGCTTAATTCACTGTTGCCTGGTAGCTTGGTGAAATTACCTGAGGATTCATCAGATATCCGGTAATGAAACGGTACGACATCCTGAAAAATATTCCCGTGAGCCAGTCAGGATTATACTCCTCGTTACCGTCCGGCATCATCTCGATCTCATCCTCTTCGGTTCCCGTGGTGTCGAAAGACGTATCGGAATCAGAATCATTTCCACCATCTGCATCCCACGGGTTCTCGCCAAACACCGGAGCAGAAAGAAAGCAGGCAAGGATCAAAAGCAGGCCGAAAACAACTGCAATTAACCTCAAGCCATTCATTTGCTTTGCCTCCTTCGTGAAGCGCCCCGTCATCGAACCAAATGACGAGACTACGTTACTATAACAAACGCTAAAATAAGCGCATAATCTGCTGTTTATATATTAACCAATACTCTTATTCTTGTCAAGTAATATCTTAGCTTTCGCATATTTTGCGCCGGCAACTGATAGCCCCCTCGCAAATCACTATCTTCCAACCCGCCCGACCCCGCTCAAGTATATCACTTGGCAATCCCAGCAATTGGTTCATAGGTCATGACTTACCCCGGCATCGTTCACGATGTCGTTTCCGGGGCGATTGTGATGTAATTTCCGATGAGTGTGGTTACAGATGATCCTATCCAACGCCTGCATTATTCGTATCATGCAATTGCTGTAGGTAGAGTGTTCAACGGTTGCAAAATAGAAACGGTGGGCGGTCTCCTACTGAGGTTGGTGCTCCAGATAACTGGATTATTCGCCCTTAGGCTTGTCCTGACACCTCGAGCTTATTACCTCAACTCGATACTTGGACCCAGGCTCACCACCCACCATATTTTTGGCAATCTTCTTAATTCTATAAATAAGTCTTTCCCAAGCTTAAGGGAAGTACTTTTTGAAGGAATTTCCCATAGAAAAACGCTTGATGGCACATTGTGTACCTTAATATTCTAAACTATCAATGTTTGCCATAAACGTAATCGGAGTGGAGAAGGTAAGAATTATCCGTGGAAATCTTTGTATAGCCTACTGTGGTTGTCATTTTGGTCATAGTTTTCATGATCATTTTCCGTAGGCCGTTAGCTGATTTGATTGACCGCATTAAAGAAGTGAGCCGGGAAGGTATCAAAACTGGTTCACAGCATTCACAAAAAGATACAATTCCGAGCACACCAGAAGCAGGCGCAGAGAAGCTGATGCGTGCCTTCGATAGCCCTGTACTACAGGAAAAAGAGGAAGCCATTCTTGGAGAATTAGAGAATAGAGGATTAAAAGATAAAAGCGAAACTGTTAAGGTTCTTGTCAGGCATCTGACCTGGACCCAGTTATATTTACATTTCGAGAAAGTCAATTCTTGGATTTGGGGGAGCCAAGTGAGTCTTCTTCGGAATTTGAATTCAAAAACAACACCAGTCTCGGAAGAGTCGCTCAAACCATACATATGAAGTAGCTGCTAAGGAGTATCCACAGGTGTACGAAGACTATACGTTACGTTTCAAAACTATCTCGATTTTTTGCACCGAAATGGCTTAGTCATCAAAGAGGGCACAGTTTGTCAAATCACAGAGTTAGGGAGAGAGTTTCTTCAGTTCCTTGCAAAAACCGGTCAGACAGGTTTTCGCCCATACTAAAGAATACGGATTAGCAGAAGCTTACTTATACCAACTTCAGGTATGGCACGGGGTTGGCAATGCGTTCACAAGGGGAACTCTCACTCTCTATCACGTCCTGAACTCGTAGCTACACCGTGACACAGAGGGAAGCACAATGCCTCTGGAACCTTTGCTAGACATAGTAGACTCTTTGCCCGTTGTATGGCACCCTCATGCCCGTTGGGGGGAAGCGCACGCATTATGTCTTGGCTGCCATCGTTTCAACGAAATCAGCCAGGGCGGTGGCTATCTCTTTAGCGTCCTGGTAGCGTTCGTTGCGGTCCTTCTTGAGAGCTTTGTCGACAATACGATCGAAAAGAAGGGGAATCTGCGGATTCACGTTGGATGGCTTTTCGGGTTCGTGATTTAGTATGGCATAGATAAGAGAGGTGATGTTTTCTCCTTTGAAGGGGCGCCGTCCCAATAGCATCTCATACATGACTACGCCCATTGAGAACAGATCGGCCCGATGATCGGTGGTTTGGCCCTGGAGCTGTTCCGGGGAAATGTAGTTAGGAGTCCCCATGGCGATGCCGGTCTTGGTCATTGAGCTGGAATCAATACGGGCGATACCGTAATCCATCACCTTTACTCGATAATCCTTTAAGATCATTATGTTCGCCGGTTTGATATCCCGGTGTACGATCCCCATACCGTGAGCATATTCGAGGGCGGCGCAGATTTGAATAATGATCTGAGCAATTATCCTGTAATTAAACTTTGCTTTTTTCTTGATTAAATCTTCAAGCGTCTGCCCTTCAAGGTATTCCATGGCAATGTATTGTAGATGACCTTCTGACCCCACGTCGTAAATTGTAACGATATTGGGATGCGACAACTTGCCCGCCGCCTGCGCCTCACGGTGGAGACGTTCTTTCAGCTCAGCTTCCTCCTGAGGATCGTTGACAAAATCGAGGCGAATCGTCTTTAAGGCCACCGGTCGGTTGATAGCCGGATCAATGCCTTTGTACACTAGCCCCATAGCCCCTTTGCCAAGGGTGCCGGTAACTTGGTATCTTCCCAGGTTTTTTGTCTCTCCCCCTGGCTGGGACTTATTAGCCACCGGCTGGCTGTCGGCAGTAGTTTGAGTGCCCCCTGAATCTGTCGCCTGCGTTGGGCTGGAGCTGTCGGGCGTTATGATTTCAGGCTGAGGCGAAGACTGCCGTGCCTCTATGACCGAGGTCTTTTCTTCTTCTACAGCGCTAGCGTCGGCAGTGTCTGTGGAAACGGTCTTGTCTTCATCAAGACTGATCGCTTGGTGGTCTTCAAGGTATGATCCGCTGTCGTCCAGAGCTACTGTTTCCTGATTTTCCGGATCAGATGCAGAGGCTTTGATTTTTCTAACAACAACGGCATCTTCCTTGGGCACTACTGGGTGGGGTTTAATATCGACCTTGGGGAGTTTCTTGTCAGTTTTTTGCTTCGCTTTAACCTCACCCGCCAGTAGTTTGGAATCAAGGAAAGGAGAGGCTACCATCAACAGCCCCAACTCGAAAGCGATGTAAACAGTTTCGGGAATAATCCGGAAGGAGCTGAAAAGGAAATAATTTACATTTGCGAGAATGATAAAACCGACAACAATAATAATCATACGGTACAGAACTGAGACCTGTGGCAATACAAAGGCAAACATCCCGCCGATCAAAAATATAAACAGCAGGCTGAGAGCTGACTGGTCGTTTTTGAGAAAAAGAACATTATCATTGATGATATTTTCAATCACAGTGGCCTTGACGATCAACTTTGGCGTTTGACTCTCCACCGGTGTTTGAAAAGTTTCTTGATGGATAAAATCATCCACCCCAACCAGGACGAGCCTGTTTTTCAAACGAGTGTAGTCGAAGTTTTCGCCGAGAACGTCAGCTGCAGAGTAAGTAGTGAAAGCACGTCCTCTGGAAAACGACATGAAGTACTTGCTTCCATCGTTTATGGGGATTTTTCTCTTGTTGCCTAACAGGATTTCTTTATCCTCTACTACCTTTATCTGGTTAGGGGTGACATCGAGATACATAGCCGCCGCCATCAGCGAAAGCGAGGGGTAATAGTAGCCTTCATAGTTCATGACCAGTGGTTGATGTCGCAGGATACGATCTTGGTCGGGTAAGGTATAATCAAATCCAAGGTAAGGTTTGCTTTCGAGCAGTTTCTCTGCCGGTAAAAAGACTTTCCTCACCTGCAGGCTGGACTTCTCGTTCATCAGGCCCAGAGGATTATCCACTGAAATGGAGTATTTGAATAAGTATTCAGGATTGCCGGTTTTGCCGCCGCGGAAGGGGGCCAGGGCAATGTCGTAGGGGATGACGATGTTGTTAATCCAGTTCAATTGTCCCGCCAGTATTGAGGTGTATCCCGCTGAATCTTGGGTTACATCTTCACCGAGCTCAAAATCCACCGCCATGGCTTTCGGCTCCGCACCGGCGACAGCAGCCACGAGGTCGGCAATGCGGTCTCGGTTCCATGGCCAGCTCCCGTATTCATCCTGCGCTCGTCCGTCTACCGCCACCAGTACTACATTGGGACGAATGCTCTCGAGAGCTGTGGCGCGACATAGGAAGTCGTTCAGAGACTGTTGCAGGCTATCGATAGGGCCACAGCGGTTAAGATAGAGGATTGCAACCAAAACAGATATAAGAAGGTACAGAATGTATGATGAATACTTACTCATCCTCGCCTCGCATTATCGCCCTACAGCTAACCGGTCGATCAACATTTCCGGCAGTTGAGCCTGGGCCATCTTTTTCTGGGTTGTCTTGATGTCGTATTCCACTCGGTGGAATGTGATCTCTCGTTCATCAGTATCGAATGTTACATAGCACGCCCGGGGATCATTATCACGAGGTTGGCCGACCGACCCGATGTTTACAAGGTACCGGTTGTCTCTGTCGGGAATGAAACTATGCCCTATTCTCTTACGTGGCTGGCTGCCTGAGACCTCGGAAAAGATAAGCGGAATATGAGTGTGACCATGAAAGCAGATGCTTGCTTTCAGATGCTCAAACGCTATCGCCGCTTCCTCCGAGCTCAATATGTAGTGCCACTGGTCAGGCTCAAAAGGGGAGGCATGTACAAAGTAGATATCATCAACGGTCCGCTCCATTTCAAAATCAGCAATGAGAGAGAAATCGTAATCGGTTAATTGTCTGCGGGTCCATTCAGCAGAGGTTTGGGCGGCATAGGTGTAACTGTCGATCATTTCTAATCCTAACACGGCGTACTCGTGATTACCCATCAGTTTGATGTCGCAGTTTTTAGTTACCAAATCCAGGCAGTGGCTTGGTTCGCTACCGTATCCGACTACGTCTCCTAAGCAGTGGATTCTGCCCACAGGCTGTTTATTAATATCCTCGAGAACAGCGCTCAAGGCCTCCAGATTCCCATGAACGTCCGAAATCAGGGCAAGGAGCATTTAGTGTTTTCCCTCAACGAATTTGAAAGTGCTTTTCCCAACAGTAATGAGATCACCATTCTTCAGCGGGCATTGGTCGATTTCCTCGCCGTTGACTCTGGTTTTGCCTTTCCTGCCGAGATTGACGAGAGAATACTGGCTGTCCTCTTTGACGAGTTTAGCCTGGATTCCGGACAGCAAGAAACCTTTCGCGCGCACATGCACGAATTTTGCCTTGCCGATAGTGGTCACTTCGCGGTCTATTCGGTACTCTGAAAACTCAGTGTTTTCCTCACCCAGCAGCACTGAGCTGCCATACCTGTCAACTATTTCCCGTTCCATTTTGGTGTTTTCCAGTAGCTGTTTTTGTCGCTTGGTCTTCAACACCATCGTGCCATCGAAATTCGCTGCGCCATAGTCTTCACGAGAAGCTTCACTATGGTAGACAAGAGAGTATTTCCCGATGGTGATGATATCTTCGTTTCGCAGGACCTCTTCAGTAATCTTGCGGTTGTTAACAAACGTGCCATTGAGAGATTCATTGTCCATAACCACAGCTGCGTTGTTGTTAAACTCAATCAGAGCATGTTTGCGCGAGACCCCCCGATTCTCCAGCACAATGTCATTGTCATTAGTGCGGCCTATTGATATGCGCTTTTTCTCCGTGACAACACGCTCAATTACCTTATCCTCGTATTTGACAATGATTTCCGGCATGGTTTATTCCTTTCAGTATTTTTCGATATTGTTAAGAAAAGTGTTTCATTTATCGCCAAACAAGCCAGAATCTTGCCCGAACCTGTATATTACTATCTAAGCTTTTGGTGTCACCTAATAAGTCAGTTATATTATCGGTATGAGAATAGGAAACTTAAACCTGATTGGTCTGGTTCTATCGGCCCCTTTAGCTGGAGTGTCCAGCCGCCCCTTCCGGGTGCTGGCTGCTAAAGCCGGTGCCGCAATGACTTACACCGAGATGATCTCTTCTGAGGGAATTATCCGCCATCAGGCCAAGAGCTTAGCTTTGATGGAATTCAAGCCGGATGAGCGCCCGATAGGGATACAACTGTTTGGCGCTAACCCTGAAGTAATGAGACAGGCTGCCCAGATCGCTGTCCAGCGGAATAATCCTGACCTGATTGATATTAATTTTGGTTGTCCCATCAAGAAAGTTGTTAAACACAACGGCGGAGCGGCAATCTTGAAAGACCTTGCCCTTACCGAGGATATAATAAGGGCGACTGTTAAGGGAGCGGGGAACACGCCGGTGACGATTAAGATACGTACCGGCTGGGATAATGGTAACCCTGTGTATGACAAGGTCGGGCAGATTGCCGAGCGGGCCGGGGCTAAGGCTGTGACACTTCATGCCCGCAGTCGGAGTAAAGGCTTTTCCGGTCAGGCTGACTGGATAGCTATCAAGAAATTGAAAGAGAGCGTAAACATCCCTGTAATCGGCAATGGCGATATCAAAAAACCGTCCGACGCCAAACGAATGCTGGATGAAACCGGCTGTGACGGCGTGATGATTGGGCGGGCGGCGTTGGGAAACCCATTTGTCTTCATGCGGGTGAATCATTACCTGGTTACAGGAGAAGACCTGGGAGAGCCGACAATGCATCAGAAAATTGAAATGGCCCGTGTGCATGCCCGGCTCATGGCTGCACAGTTTGGCGAGGCAAAAGGCGCTATGATTATGCGCCGCTACCTTGGCTGGTATGTCAAAGGCTTTCCTGGAGCTTCTGAGTTGCGGCAACAGCTTTTCCAGGTCAATACGATGAACGAGATTGACATTGTCTTTGACAACTACCTTAAAATGGCTTTGTCACCCTGACGCCTTTCACATCTGACAATCCTTCTCATCGGTTGAGCATTGGTCTAAAAAGGTTGCCCGATCCAATGCCTCTCCTTATATTCTTGCCTGAACCTATGTTAATGATAGAGGTGCATGTATGAAAGTACTCGTGGTTTCTTTGCAAAAAGACGGTAAACTTGTTTCGGCCTCGTTTGAGTTGCTCGAAGCAGCCAAGACCATCGAGGGAGAACTCTACACTGTTATCATGGCTGAACAGGCCGAACCACTGGCCTCGGAACTAGCCTCACGGGGCGGTGGAAAAGTGCTGGCGGTTTCACATCCCAATCTTCGCTATTACAATGATGAATTGTATGCCAACGTGCTGTCAGAACTGATCAGTAAGTATTCTCCCGATCTGATACTGGGGCCGGCAACTTTTTATGGCAAAGCGCTGTTGGCTCGTCTCGCTGCTAAAAATGGCGGGCCAATGGCCTCTGACGTCACAAATCTCTCTGTAGAAGACGGCAGCCTTGTAGTCACACGACCTCATTACGGCGGTTCGGTAGTTTCGAAGCTTGTCAACAATTCAGAAAAACCATTCTTTGTGACACTGCGACCGAAGATATATCCTGAATCCAAAAGCGGCTCAGGGGAAGTTGTTTCCGAATCGATTGATGCTGCCACGACAGAGTCAAAAACCACGGTAAAGGAAATGAAAGTGGAATCGGCCGGTTCAGTGAATCTGACCGAGGCTGATATTATAGTCTCCGCAGGACGGGGAATGAAGAGCCCGGAGCATTTGCCGATAGTCAAGGAATTGGCGGATACGCTCGGGGCCGCTTTTGGCGCCTCGCGAGCTATTGTCGATGCCGGTTGGATTCCGTACTCGCATCAGGTCGGGCAGACTGGAAAAACGGTTAACCCAAAAATGTATGTGGCAGTGGGTATTTCCGGTGCTATCCAGCACCTGGTAGGGATGCGAACTTCGGGAACGATTGTTGCTGTTAACAAAGATAAAGATGCCCCCATCTTTAGTGTTGCCAACTACGGAATCGTTGGAGACGCTTTTGAAGTAGTACCGGCGCTAACCAAGAAATTCAAACTAGAGTTGAGGGGATAGACAGAACCACACTTATATCATTTTTAATTGTGATAGTATAAGTCGTAAGGCAGGTCTCTCCGGAGGTTGTGCCATAACAAGTACTAACTGACGCTACTATCGGGAAATTTATTTTAAGTTCTGAGCTATTGTTGCGTCCCAAATATATGTTCACATATTCTTTTGCAGTAGCACGGGCATCATGCCCGTGAATCATGGGCAAGATGCCCATGCCACGATTTAATTTGCTGCTTTTTTTATTAGCATGTATTTCTGGGACATCACACTATACACATCAACTGTCGTACGAGGGCCGAAACATCCACTCACCGGCAGCAGGCTTGACCATTACCACTCCTACCACTTATCTTAACACAAACGGACTTTTAAGTTGTTTAACAGGTAATGACGACATACTCAGGTCTACAGGTTGGCGTGCTTGCCCTTCAGGGAGATTTCCAACGGCACAGCTATCAGCTTGGCCTGTTGGGAGCTAAGGTGATCGAAGTCCGGCTTCCGGCTCACCTCGATAAGATCGATGCCCTGATTATTCCCGGCGGCGAGTCTACGACTATGGATACCCTGGTCGACCGCTTCGGCCTTCGTGAACCACTGCTGGCCTTCGGGCGTTCCAAACCGATTTGGGGAACCTGTGCTGGAATGGTGATGCTGGCAAAACATATTGAGGATAATCAATCGGATGTCAAAACTCTGGGGCTTTTGGATATCGACGTCATCCGCAACGGTTACGGACGCCAGGTTTTTTCCTTTGAAGAGAAGTTGAAGGCTGACTTAGGCGATGGCCCCGTTACGCTTACGGCGGCTTTTATCAGGGCACCCAGAGTCACTCGTGTTGGCCAGACAGTCAATACGCTTGCCGTCTACCGTGATAGTCCCGCCTTGATCTTCGAAAGCAATATCCTGGCCAGTTCGTTTCACACTGAGCTGGATGACGACACAACTATATTGAAGTATTTCTTGAACAAGTTCGTTGGCCACCGCCAACCATTATAGTACACTTAGTTGATGAAGAAGGTCCCACTCACAGAGTCAGCCGGACGACGTTCTGCGTCCACCGCCTCCCCTGAAGCTCCTCCCCCAAAAAAGCGGATGCCAACACCTTACCTACGCCTGCCGAAATGGATCAAGGTTACCAGTACGCTTGGTCCCAACTATGGCCGAGTCAAGTCGATTCTGAAAGAAAACGGCCTGCACTCGGTTTGCCAGGAAGCAGCCTGCCCCAATATCAGGGAGTGCTTCAGCGAGGGAACAGCCACCTTCATGATCCTCGGCAACCGTTGCACCCGCGGTTGCAATTTTTGTGGTGTGACAAAAGGTCGTCCCCTCGGCCTTGACGAGGAGGAGCCGGCACGATTAGCAAAAGTGGTTGGGCAGCTAAAGCTCAAGCAGGTTGTTATTACCTCTGTGACACGAGATGACCTTCCCGATGGAGGGGCTTGGGTATTTGCCCGAACTATGCAGCTCCTCCGACAGCAGGATACAGAGGTGAAAGTTGAATTCTTAATCCCTGATCTGCGAGGTGACAAACAAGCCCTAAAAGTCATCCTCGACAGCGGAGTAGATGTACTGGCTCATAATGTTGAGACTGTCGGTCGGTTGTACAAACGAGCAAGACCGGGGATGAAGCTGGATCGCTCGCTCGAGGTACTTGGACGTGCTTCTCATTATTCCCCTGGCCCGGTAGTGAAGAGTGGCTTCATGGTCGGGCTTGGCGAAACGACGGACGAGATCATTGAGCTGATGCACCAGATTTACGCGACCGGCACTGACCTTGTCACCATAGGGCAATACTTGAGGCCATCTCTTTCTCACCTGCCGGTCGAGCGCTTTTATCATCCCGATGAGTTCAAGGAACTGAGAAGAATTGGTATGAAAATCGGGTTTGCTCATGTTGAGTCGGGGCCGCTGGTTAGAAGTTCTTACAAGGCGTTTCACCAATCCAAGCAACTTTTGGAAAAAAGATGCTGAAAAAGATAATTATTGCCCGGCACCACGGCTTCTGCATGGGTGTCAAAAGAGCTATCAATGTAGCCGAAGAGACCGCTCAAAGCCACCAAGGGAAGGTGACGATTCTTAACGAGATCGTACACAACGAGGCGGTGGTCGAAAGGTTCAGACGGCAGGGGATTGGCCAAGCATCTTCAGTCGAGGAGGTCGACGAAGGAACATTGATCATCTCCGCCCACGGCATTTCTCCCGACGTGATAACGACCGCTAAGGCAAAAGGACTGAAAGTGATTGATGCCACCTGCCCTTTAGTCACCAGGATTTACAACATTATCAACAAGATCGTTGAGAACGGATACCATGTTATACATTATGGTGACCGCAACCATGATGAGACTCTGGGGATTGTCGGGCATGCGCCGGATAATATCACTGTCGCCAGCAGCCAGCAGGAACTGGTACAACTCCCTGACTGGCCGGATCGCAAACTGGGTCTGACGGTTCAGACGACCGCCCACATATCCGAGTTTGGCGAAATCGAAAAATTAGCCCGGCAAAAATGGCCACATATCGAAGTTTTCAACACCGTCTGCAATGCCACTACGCAAAGGCAAGCGGCTATCATGGATCTGGCCCCCCAGGTTGATATGGTCCTTGTGGTCGGCTCGGCCACTTCCGCTAACTCCAAGCGGTTGACCAGAATCTCCGAGGCTATTTGTGGCCGAGGGATTCTCATTGGCTGCGCCAAGGAAATCAAAAAAGAATGGTTCACTGGGGAAAACGCTGTTGAAAACATTGGCATCTCGGCCGGCGCCTCAACACCGGATTTCCTGGTGGAAGAGGTGGTCAAGAGATTGGTGGAGATTTCCGGCGGAATGGCTGAGATCGTCATACCGGAAAAGAAAAAACGAGTGGGAAGGTCCGTCTCCATGGCGGACTAAGCCTGGCGGTGCCTCTTATTGGCACCCTCAGGCGTGTCTTGTATGGCATGTTTTAGATCCGCTTCAGTTGTTCCGTGGGTTTTGATCTGTTGAGGTAATATGATTTTCTAAATGTAATGAAACAAACTGTAGGGCAGGTCTCTTTGAGACTTGCCGGTCCGCTGTAGGCGGATTCGCTAGGACACTGGACTTATGGCACAGCTTCTGGAGGTTCCTGCCCTATCACAATAAAAAAAAGAAATAGGTATCCTATGTTTGAAAAGATTCATGAGTACCTTCACCAGGCGACCCCTGAGCGTCCACCCGTTTTGAAAGAAATGGAAGCTTATGCCGCCGAAACAGGTTTCCCCATCATCGGCCCCCTGGTGGGGCGGCTTTTGTATCAACTGACTATTCTCACCAAAGCCAAGAAGATTATGGAACTCGGTTCAGGGTTCGGTTACTCGGCTTACTGGTTTTCACTGGCTACCGGGCGACAGGGACATATTACCCTCACCGATACGGATAAAAACAACCAGCAGATCGCCTTGAACTACTTCAAGCGCGCCGGCTTGCAAAGCCATTTTGACTTCAAGGTCGGCGATGCTCTGAAGGCTCTACAAGAATCCATTGAACCATTCGATATCATCTTGAACGACGTTGACAAAGAAGACTATCCCAAAACCATTGATCTCGTGGCGAACCGATTAAAGAAAGGTGGCCTATTTATTTCGGACAATCTTCTCTGGTCCGGAAGAGTATGTGACAAAAATCCCGGTGTGTCGACCAGGGCAATACTTGAATTCACCCACAAACTATACGATGACAGCCGATTCTTCACGACTATTATCCCTCTTAGAGACGGCCTGGCGGTAGCTGTTAGATTGTAACCAGCCGACTGGATAACTGTCGTGCATCTTGAGGAACCTGAGTGGAACTTTTAGGTAACTGAAACGTTAGAATTATTGGAGGTTATGTAAAGCTAAGAGGGAGTTATCCGATAATATCTGTATCGAGTAGGGTTAATAGTAGCTTTCATATACTCGTTCTCGCCTGAAAAAAGACAGGCAGTTTTTGTTTTCACTGTACTATATGAAGCTTTATGTTTCAAGTTAAGTTGGCTTCGGGGGATCAAATCGGAAACCGAAGAGTCAGTACACAATGGGATGCTGATGCCGCAGACGGCTGAAAAAAATGGAAATATTTGTTGACAAATAGAATTATACATGGTTTTTAGTAGTCATTCTGTAAGCTTGTGACCCAGCACTGGAACAGTGACGAGTCCACGTGACCAGTAACCAAGTAACAATTTGTATGTTCAATACGGGGTCACTGAATCAGGAAAGCAAAGAATTTTCTTTTTATCGACTATGGACACGGAAAAGAAAGTAGAGTTTTGAGGAGGTGCTATGGCTCCCAGACGTGCGATATACATGACGTATGGCAACGATGGGTATTGCTCCGAAGCCAGGAAATTCATAGAAGATGCCGGCGTTTTGCTGGACGTGCGTGATTTAGGCGAAAAACCTTTGACGGAAGAAGAGCTTTCACAACTCGTCGGTCATCTCGAAATCACACATTTTTTGAATACTCTTTCTGAATCGTACTCGAAGTACCGTCTGGACAAACGGCTACCTGAGCGGCATCAGATCATCAAGTTGATGGCCCAGGATTACACGTTGCTGAAACGACCTATTGTCAGGTCGGCCAGACTGGTCACGGTAGGGTGTGACAAACGCAAAATTGCCGAAATGCTCCAGATTAATCCCGATGGGCAGTTACTTGAGGTGAATGAAGCCAACAACGTCGCTCCGAAGAGGGGACGACGGCAACATCCAGTCACTCGGGGAAAGTAGGCCGATCCATCCACTAATGAATAATTGCCGGGCAAGCAGCGGTGTCATCGTACGGGGATGAGTATCCTCCGTGCTGATTACCACAACTTAGAAGGTGAGGAAGTTCTAAGTCCCTGCAACTTAATACCCCTGGCCACTTGATCAGGTTCCCCAACGCTCATTCCTCTGCGTGCATAGCCTTTTCAATACTGTACTTCTTAATTTTGTCAAAGAGGGTAGTGTAGTCGATTTGAAGAATTCGGGCGCATTTGCGTTTATTGCCCCGGACCTGCTTGAGCACTCGGATAATCGTTGCTTTCTCGGCTTGCATCTGGGCATGGGCGCCGATCTCTTTCAGACCAGCCCCTTCCCGCAACTGAATCTCGTCCGTGCGCTGCAGGCGAATAGCCAGATGCTCCGGCGTAATCTTTTTCCCTTCCGCTAGGATCACTGCACGCTCAATGGTATTCTCCAGCTCCCGGACGTTGCCCGGCCAGTGATATCTTTCTAAAAGCCTATCGGCGTCTTTTGATAACGACTTGGTCACTTTTTTCATTTCGCGGCAGTATTTCACAACAAAGTATTCAGCCAAACGTTTGACATCGTCCGGGCGTTCCCGAAGCGGCGGTATGGTAATCGGGAAGACTGAGAGGCGGTAGTATAAATCCTCACGAAAGCGCTTGGCCTTAATCAGCTCATTGAGGTCCATGTTCGTGGCGGCAATTACTCGAACGTCGACATCAATCGGCCTGGTACCTCCCAGACGCTCAAAATTTTTCTGCTGAAGCACGCGCAACAATTTTGCCTGCAGGGCGATGTCCATGTCGCCTATTTCATCGAGGAATACCGTACCACTGTTGGCAATTTCAAACTTACCCATCTTGCGCGCGTGGGCTCCTGTAAAAGCTCCTTTCTCCGAGCCAAATAACTCATTCTCCAAGAGTTCGCGGGGAATTGCGGCACAATTGATAGGAATATAAGGACGGTCTTTCCTCGGCGAGAGGGAATGAATCGCCCGTGCAAACAACTCCTTGCCGGTGCCGGATTCGCCCTGGAGCAAGACGGAGGCGTCGGATTTGGCAACCTTCTGAATCAAGTTACAGATTTCCACCATCTTCTCATTCTGTCCAATAATGTCAGAAAAGCCATGGCCGGCCAGAAGCTCCTGTCGAAGCAGCGTATTCTCAGCTATGAGTCGCCGATTCTCAAGGGCGCGGTTGATCAGGACGCACAGATGTTCGGTATCGAATGGCTTGGTAATAAAGTCGTAGGCCCCTTTTTTCATTGCCGCCACGGCATCCTCGATTGTCCCGTAAGCCGTCATAACTATCACGGAAGCGTCACTATCGGCCTCCTTCACTCCGCTCAAAACTTCCAACCCGTCGACATCAGGCATCTTCAGGTCGGTCAAGACCAGATCGTACGACTTGTTACGCACCAGTTCAAGCGCCCTCCGACCATCAGGAGCGCTGTCGACACGGTACCCTTCCTCGACCAGCGTTTCACTCAGCATGTTACGCATGGAGTCTTTGTCATCGACAACAAGAATATTAGGCATCTGTCAACCTCTGGGCCAAACCGTTCTCTGCCTTTCTCTCACAGGATGAGTGGATACGTTTCCATATATCGGCTGAAGTCATAAAGAATAAACAAGTTACCCTGCGCAATTATTGGACATAGGCCAAGCCTGCTTTCCTCTCTCCATGGGAGTTGTATAAGTTCTTAATTGTAACACGACATTGGTAGGGTAGGTCTCTCTGAGACCTGCCGAAAAATAGGCGGGAGTCAGAGATTCCTTCCCTACAATTTGTTACATCACAATTAGAAAATGATATTATTTCGTCAATCCGTGATGGATCGGTTGGGTGACCGACGACCCGCAGTATTCAGCCTTGAGAAAAAACTGGTCGGTCCGGTAGCGCTCCCGGGGAAGACGGTTGACATCAACTGTGAGTTTGTAGTATCCCCGGCTGAGGTTCCTGATCAGCAAAGGCATGATTACCTCCCCTGTGGAGCTTAACAGATTTACCGATGTAAAACACTCGTTATCTGTTACGTGGAACATCACTGACGGTGCCTTGGTCAACGATAAGTCCGAGGATCGGTCAACAAGAAAGGAGTCAATCCGTTCAGCTCGAATCAGGGTAAAGGATGAATCAGACACGATGATCTGTGGATCCACCCAGGCAATCTCGTATTGACCGCCACGGAGACCTGCCGTCTGCCACTTCCCACATCCCCAAACAGCCACGAGAACCAGGCCACAGGCAAGAAAAAGCGCCGGAATGAGAAACACCCGAGGTGTGCTCATCGCCGGTAACCAATGAATGCCGAATACATGAAATCGCCGATAATCAATTGGAACGTGTAAAACCCTCGCGGAATATCTGGAGCTGGGCCCCACTCGAATTCATACTTTCCTTTGTTCATCAGCGAGTCTACGACCGGCTCGTCCACCAGCTTTCCCCGGTGGTCAAAGATACGTATGGTCACGGTCGCTGAATCTTCCAACAGTTCAAATCCGATCTTTCTTGACCACCTATCCTGGGGCGGGAATAAGCGGCTGGCCGCCTCCCATTTTTTGAATCTTGCTGTTACTTCACCATAGCTTTTTTTACCACAGTCATTCGCGATATAGACATACTTCCCAGGCTCGACGAAACTCCCAGAGTCGTCCATTTTGTCCCAGTAGTAATTGTAGTAACTGGGAGACATTAAACGGTCTACCAGATGGCGGATGACCCGGTTGGAGTCGTTCAAGATGTCGATGGTTACCCGGCAGCGGCTTTGCCGTTCGATTGGCAACCAGATGCGAACCCTTTCCGCTTCAGCCGAGTCAGCCGGTGGTGTGGTCAAACCCTCGAAACTTCTCTCGGAGGCCATCGCTGGAGAAAAACCGGTCGATAGTAAGATGAAAGCAAACGCTACGGCTATACACGCGGTCGATTTCCTTCTAAAGACGTTATATAAATTGTCAAGCCAGCAGCTCATATGAATCAAGACTCTCGCTGCCGTGATATTATTACTGTCCGACAATGAGCCAACCATCCCTGCGGTATCAAAGAGCGGACAGCAATGGAAACAAAAGGAATCTTCTACCGCAGTGTGTTAATCTTTTACATAGTCCTTTCGGGGAAACACGGCGCTCTATTCCCCCCCCGGCGCAGGGATACTTCCGGTACTGCTCGTACCAAGAATCGATTGTAACACCGGATCGGTCAGGTTGATCTTGTATTCGGCGAACATCTGTGCGGCTCGCTGGATATCCGACATACGTCTTGCTTGTGACAGAACGCTGACCAGCTTACGAAAAGTATAGTTGTTATTTGGGTTGGCCTTGAAAGCATCCCACATGAGACTGATGCCCTCTTCGATCATACCTGCATCACTATGCATCCGTCCCAGCTCTACCTTGGATATGCCAAGGTCTTGCATATAAAACAGATTTCCCCGGTTAGACTTATAAAAGGCCGTCAAAGTGTCGTGAAGCTGCTGGAACAGGCCTTCGGACTTGGCCGTATCTCCTTCCTTTTCATAGACGTTTGACAACAACATGTACATCTGCCAGTACTCGGGGTACACGTTTATGACTTTCTCAGCCAATGCAACTGCTTTGTCCTTCTGTCCGCTGCGAATGAGCTCATCAAACACACGGATTGCATTAATGCCCACTCCCAGAAAAATACCGGTAGCGTTGTCGTCGCGGTATACCTCGGAGTTTTCATACCCGTCAAAGCGATAGGTGTTCATAAATAGGTCATAACCGCTATCAGCGTCGATCAGGCGCTCCTTAGGGTTCCGTTCAAGCTTGTACAACAAACCGATCGACGTGGCTCTCTGACGGAGTTTCAGAGGAGACTCAGCATACGGGTAAGAGCTGAAATAAATGGGGTTTTCCCACTTGTTCTCAAGCACTATTTCATCCATCATCATGTTCGCAACAGATACAATTCGCCCTCCATACGGCGAGGCCTGAAGATAGGTCCAGCGGCCTCGTGGACGGTCATAGAATTTCTTTTTGGGGCGAGCCGCTTTTTCTCCCGGCCGAGGTTCATAGGGATACCAGAGGATCTGCTCATCTGAAAGAGAGATAGGAACACCAAAGCGGTTTTTCATCTGTGCAACGTACCAGTCGGTGTTCAAGAGCGACAGGTTCACCACCCGCACATCCTTGCGGTAGTCGTACGCCTCCTGAACGCACCACAGTGGAAATGTATCATTATCTCCAGAGGTAAACAAAATGGCGTTCGGCTCGCAGGTGTTCAAGATGTCAACGGCATAATTATAGGGAATGCGATTATTAGAACGGTCACAGATATGGTAGTTGTGCGCCAGGGAAACTGCCGGCAGCAGCACCAGCGCCGATGAGGCCACTACCGCCGCTTTTTGAATCCCCGGACCGGACGATGACAGCCTGTCCTTTGTGTACTTCATGACCGCTGAGACGCCGAGTCCCATAGCTATCCCGAAAAATACAAAAGCGGGCGTGAAAAAGTAGTCACGGTTGCGGACTTCGAGGTAGGCATCGGTGGTGCGAGGATTATACTTAGTGCCGTCGGCAAAATTCATGTAGAGAATTAACCCGACGGAGCACAGCATTAGCATTGCTAAAAATGGCAGACCAACCTGAAGGCGCCTCTTAATGGCGGTAATAATGCCGATGACTCCTAACGCGAAGAAGGGAAAGACAAAAAGCCACCCCCCTGGCGAGTACTGCTCTTCGAAGTACGACCAGAATCCCATGTGCGTATGGCGGCCAAACTGGTGGCTCCAGGTGCCGCGCCGATGAAACACCCGCTTAACCATAGAGACTTGTCCGTATTGCTTCCGGTCGAGGTAGTTAACAAAGGTACGAAAATCACGGGAAGGATTGTTTTCATCAATTCTCGGGTTCAACGAAGAACGGATCGGTATGAACAAATGAACTGACATCCCAACTAAGGCAATAAACACAATGGTCAAACCTGTTTTCCAATTCAGTCGCCACCGATACTTCTCGGAGAGAATAGCGAGCACAATCAGTAAACCGAAGGTCAAAGGGGTCATCATGAGATACTCGTCGAATCCTACCATAATTGAAGAAACGGAGGCCAGAGCAATTAGAATCGCCCAATTAATCTTTCGGTACAACATCACCAACAACAACACCGCTGCCAACGCCGAGACGAGGTAGAACATTCCACTGCCGCCTCTGCCGTTGGCAAAGAGAATAATAAGGAAAAGCTCAAAGATGACGAACCCCGACAGCAGCGACCAGTCTCGCGAGGTGGCCTCCTTTTTGAGAATGAAAAACAAAGAGCAGACAGGGACTATGATGTAGACAGTCATGTGAATCCCTATCCCCAACAGGGCCAGGTAGAACACTAAAATCATGGCCTTAGCAGCCACCATAGTTCCTCTTTGCTCGAAGTAGCGCAAGGTCAGCCAGACGATCATGACCGTCAAGGCGAGTGCCACACCATACACCTCGGCTTCCACCGAGTTTGACCAGTTGGTCTGCCCAAAGGCGACAAAAAGCCCGCCGGCTATCCCACCTATATAGGCGATATAACGATTCAATCCGGTGTTTTCGCCCTTGGCAAAAAAGTACCCAACCATTCTCACCGTGAGAAGGTAGCTGAACATGGCCGTGAAAGCCGAGGAGATTACAGACATGTAATTAATCTGGTAGGAAATGTCATCCGCAAGGGGAATTAGGGAAAAGAGTCGGCCCAAAATTACAAACAGCGGTGTCCCCGGCGGATGTGGGATACCAAGGATGCGCGAGCAAGCAACAAACTCGCCGCAGTCCCAGAATGACAAAGAGCGCTGAACGGTCAGGGCATAGACAACAAAAGAGATGACAAAGACCAGACCCGCCAGCACGGCATTGGTTTTATCGAACCGGTTATCAGATAGATCAATTTTGTCGGTCAAGTTCTTCTCCTAAAGCCACAATCGGCCACGCCGATAATTATCATACAAGATTCACTATGAATGACAAAGGTGAGTATATAACATCACGTACATAAAGCACAACCAATAATTTTACTCGGCTTTGGCCGAATCGATCAAATTGACAGGAGGAAAAAATGTTTATCTGGTGTAGCGTCCTTTTCTTTCTGGGAATCATGGCTTTTCTTGATTCTCTTTTTAACATGGGGGGTATCTTCCGGCAGGTAAACTCGGTTTTGTTTATGTTGATCTCGCTTGGCCTTTTGATCAGAACGACTACCAAGATGAAGGCCAAAAAGACCGAACATTACGAAAACCGTATTTTCAACCTTGAGCAACAGGTCAGGACCCTCAGAGAGGGCAAGAAGAAATTGGAAGTTCCGTAGGCTCTATGCCTCTCCCTCCAGTTGACGCATCTTCTTGCGCACCTCAGATGTAAAAGGGTAATTCGGGTACTTCTCTAAGAGGTAACGATAAATGGACTTTGCCTGTTCTACCCCATCAAGCCTGGCAACATAGATATCTGCTTTTGTTTTCAACCCGTAGGGCAGGTAATACGATTCGGGAAATTTTGCAGCCAACCGGTCGATATATTCGATGGCCTTGGCGGAGTCAGAACGATCTACACTGAGCGTGGCAAGCTTATACAGAGCAACGTCAGCAAGCGCCTGGTTCGGATCCTGGGCAATGAGAAGCAGTCTGGCGGTTGTTGAGTCGGGCAAGCGCATCTGCTCAAACAAGAGGGCATATGAAAAATCGTTCAGAAGACTTGACGCCCCATCTGCTTCTCCCAGTAAGACTAACAACTGCAAAGCGTCATTGACGTAAAACCCACGAGGGTAGTCAACCATCAACTTGCGCAGAGCGACCCGGCTCGAATCAAACTCCCTGTCAAAAAAGAAAATAAGAGCCAGTTTGTACTCAACTTCTTCTTTCATGTCTTCGTTAAGCCGGCTGTTCAAGATATTCTCAAAGCCAGCCCTGGCTTTATCGAGCCGGCCCTCGTGCAGGTAGCAATACGGTCTTGCCAACTTGGCGTTAAGATAGCCTCTCCCGGCTCGATAATGAGTGACCACTGAATCAAAGACGGTTAAAGCGCGGGAACAATCATTCAGGTTATTCAAATAGATGTTACCAATCTGAAACAGCGCGTCGGCTTTGTCTCGGGGACGAGGAAATACCGCCACGATGCTATCGTAGGTCGCAATAGCCTCATCGAATCGTCCCAATTGGACCAAAGCGTCGGCATAGAGAAAATACGTGTCCCCTATGACAGGCCGGTTGCGGTACCGGCTGAGGATGTACTCAGCCATTCGTGTCAGTTGGTTGTATAGCTTTCGCTCCCTGCAACTGCGCATGAAAAACATCAACGAATTGCCCGTCTGACCCCCCAGCGAATCTTGTAACACTGCGAAATCAAAGGCTCGCTCAAATTGTCCGGCTTTCAGATAAAAGGATGACAGTATCTTGGCGACGCGAAAGTTGACTGTCTTGGTGACCTGTTCCAGGAGGGTCTTTTCAACCTCGGCAGATGATTGCGGGTAGTCAAGAAGCGCAAGTAGCCTTTTTTCAGCTTCGCTGGCCACTCTGCCGGTGTCATTCAGCAGCGCAAAGAATTCCAAGGCGGCCGGACGATACTCTTCACGCTCTTCCAGTATTTTCCCTCGTTCGAGAGCAAAAAGGGAGGTGTCCGCGGACCTTTCCCGAACTGTATCAATCAGGTCCAATGCGAGACTATCGAAGCTATGACTAACCATACTTCTGAGAACAATCTGGTAGGCCCCAAGACCTACGTCTGGGAGCAGGGAGATGGTCTTATCGTACGCCGCTTTAGCTTCACCAATTTTCCCCTGCCTTGCCAGAACCTCGGCAAGTCTGACTCGGCAAGAATAGTTTTTTGGGAAGCTTTCGACAAGATGCCGGGTGAGCATTTCCGACTTGACGAAGTAGCCCAGGTAATTGTAGCAATCGAGAAGCAAATTCAGAACAACCGGCTTATCCTTTTCCTGTTCGTATACTGTTTCCAGAAGAGCTGAAGCCGCCTGGTAGTTCTTTTCTCGGATCAGCTTGCGGGCAAGACGTATTTTCTGATCTACCTCGCCTCCTGGATTTGCCACCAACAGTTGGAGGTTGGGTTCTTTAGGTTTCTGGGCTGTCTCCGCCAACCCTACGGGCATACTCAAGACAAGCACACTCAACATCACTAATAGAGCCGATGAATGCGTCATTTTTGCGGGCTCAGTTCTTTTTGTCGGTGAAGGTCGTTGATAACTGATTCAGCCTGAAGGAGCACCTTGAAATAAGCTTTGATCTGCTCTTCATACTGGGGGGGGTAATTGTCGCCGAGAAAACGGTGGAGTTTATCCTCAAAGCTGGTTCGGTCATTAAAGATATCAGCCGGAAGCGCCAGCGGGACGTGATATGGCTGCTCGGTCGCGGTAGTGGCCCGGCGCTGCTGAGATAAATCTTTTCGTTGCAACGATCGGGAAGCCTGCAACATACGAGAATAGATCCTAAGCTGTCGCTGGATAGTCTGTTCCCCGATTTCACCGTTAGCGAGATCCTCCTCGGCCTGTATCATTTCTCTGGCGATATCGTCAAGACGCCCCAGTATCTGACGCGAGTCGCCGAATTCTGCGTTGAGCTCCTTAAGGGACTTTCGTATCGAGCCCTGCTCACCGGCCAGCTTCTGAAGCCTCTGTCGAAACGGTAGCTGACTACCGTCAAAATTCAAACTCGGGTTGTTGCACTGCCTGGTTTGCTGGTTCAATTGATTCTGCTTGTTGCATAGTGATTCAAGCTTCGAGATATTTTTGTTACAGTTACCGCCCTTATTACATTGCTTCTGCTGGTTGAGCGATTCCATCAAACGAATCGAAGCCTCATTCAATTTCACCATTGCCTCGCGCTGGTTACGCATCGCTATGGTGCCTTTTTCAATATCAAGCCCTTCGGTGGCCAGTTCCATATTATGGATAGCGCCGCTCACCAGCATCTGAAGCTCAGATGCGATAAAAGGCGACTTTTTGCCAAGCTCAGAAATCCTGTTCTTCAAACCACTGCAGGAGCTGACCAGATCCTGCTGAGCGGCGGCCAGATCGCGTAAAACAATTGAATGCGGGTCGACAACAGCCGTTTGCCTCTCGAGATTCTCCTGCTTACGAGACAGGTAGTTGGCGTCATCAAGAACCATCCGCATGGCTTTCTGGATTTCGTCCTGATCGCATCCCTTAAGCGCCAGAAGCTGCTGCTGCATCGCATCCAGCATCTCCGACAGCTTGGAGAGAGCGGATTTCCCTTCCTTCGATGCTGCGTTTTTCTGCTTAGCTGAAAGTGCCTGGGACATATCCCCCATATTCTGCTCGGCATTGGTTTTTTCGATTGCTTCAGTGAATTTTAGAACTTCCGGCGAGGCTTCCATTTTGGCTTCTCTCGCCAGGTCCTTAAGATTGCCCGTTTCCTGCTTCAATTCCTTTAGCGACGAGCGAAGCTCGTCTTCCGATTCCGCCAGAGGTGGAAGTGACTCCTTGCGGGATGATTCGGTCTTTTGATTCATCCCTTGCTGAGCTTCGACCAGTTGTTCGGCTTGGCGAACCATTGCCTCCATCTTTTGTTCAAGCTGTAGCCTTTTCAAAAGAGCCAGGGTGCGTTCAAGCCTCTGCAGAAGTTCCTCCTGGGACAACTGAAAATCATTCATGGCCTTCTTAAGTTCGGAGGGGTCCATCTTTTGAAGCGCTTCCATCAATCTCCGCTGGGCTTCTTTCATTTCCTGGGTGGCCACCTCTTCAAACAGCTTCTGAATTTGCGCCAGCCTTTCCAGGATTTCTCGGCTTAGCAGGGCGTTGTCTTTGAGCTTGTCTACAGACTGTTCCATCTGCTGCGCCATCTTCTCGAGCTGATCGACTATCTCACTGTTTTTGTCAGCGATTGACTCCAGTTCCTTCTGATGCTGCCATTCATCAGCCCGGCGGGCCTGTTTGCTCTGAGCCTCAATTTTGCGGACAACGTTTCTCATCCTCTCGGCCAGTTCTTTCCCCTGCCGATATAACTCCTCGGTGCGAGTGATCCGCTGAGTACCTTCCGCTTCAGTTTGAGCGATGATCTCATCAAGCGAGGGCAACCGTGCCACATACTGCCGGGAGCGGCTGATCTTGGGGCCGGAGATTCGGTCGTTATCAGCTACCTCGAAGTGATAGAGAACATAGTCGCCGGGATACAGGTGAAGCTGGTCCATATCCCAGTTGAACTCGATATCCCCTTCCGTCTTGATCCGGTCAGAAAAGTGAAGCACCGCTACATGTTCTTCGGATTGCTTGCCGTGTGACACCACGCTATACTTCAGTACCAGCGAGGAGAATCCGTAGTCGTCATAAATACGCACCTTCAGCGGCAGCGACATTTCATCGTTAAGATTGACATCGTAGCCGGGGCGAAGGACGTCAATGGAGGGGTACTCGTCAGGGATTGCAGTGATGTAGTATTCAATTGGATCGGGGTTCTCTTCTCCAAGATGGTCAACCAGGCGAATATAGTAGGACTGCGATTTCTCAACCAGCAAGCTGGTCTCTGCAGTTTTGCCCGACACCTTCAGAGGCGTATGGCTCGTGTCTACAAACACCAACTCCGCCTGCTGAACCGGCAGGTTTGTCTCAACTGCCATGTTCACCCGGCTACCAGCTAGAGCCGAAAAAGAGCCGTTGTTTTCATCAATGACGGTCGGAGGCAGGTCAGTGTAGTCAGGGTAGAAGACCGACAGCTTGATACCGGTCACCCGCGGTCGGTCAACGACGTCGATTTTCTGAATGTCCGTCTTGACCCGACCGGCTTGGACATAATAATCGAACGACCTGTTAATCTGCCTCAAGGTAACAGCGAAAGCAACAGAGTCTCCGTTTTCAGTGGCGACACTTTTTTTCGTTCTCAAATCGATCTTCGATCTCTGCCAGTTCCCACCGACCAGACGATGATAGATCGTTGCCTTCTTTGGGAGCCTGTCTCCAAAAATCGCCGCACCGATCTTGATGTCACGATATTTGACCCACTCGGTCGAACCCGGGATCGGCACTACCTTGTAACCGAGCGGCGGAGCAATTTCAGTGGTCGGATGAGAGTAAACCTCATACGAATAGTTAAACACTCCAGGCATTATGACTACAAAAGCCACAGCCAACACTCCAGCAAGAGCAAATAAACGACCGGTTTTCAACAATGGGTGAAACATCAGGACTTCATTGAAGTTGACCAAACCGGCTTTTTCAAGCGCCTGTTCTTTCGTCAAAGCCATCAGCTCAGCCGAATAGCCAGGCGTCTTTTTCATCCGGGCAAACTGGATGGCGGCGATCAAGCGGCCTTTAAGATTGGGATATTTGGTCTCAAGGCGAATCGCCACATCTTCGATGCTGCCGCTAAGCAGACGCCCCACGGCATACTTCCCGAAGAAGATGACCGACACCATGCCCGCCAGAGACAAGAGGGTCATTTTTAACCAGATGGGCAAGATCAGGACATTGGCCAGAAACGAGAGGGCAATTGCGGTCAAAACAACCACAGTGGCGCTCGTTAGCAGCCCCGCCGCGAAGAGAACTACTCGTTGCTTGAGAACAATTTGCCTGAGTTTCTTAAAGAGCGCTGAACTGGAACTTATTTCCACCATAGCCTTTATCTCAACAACTTGTCCGTAAACAGCAGCGTTTCTTACTTTGTATCGACCGCCAGCGAAAAAAGGGAAGTATCTTTGCCAGCTTACTGTGAGCGGCAGATGTCCAAAGATCGTCTCAAAATCAAGTTGCTCAAGGCAACGAAGACCGTCGTCCTGAGCGGAGTCGAAGGATAGCGACTATGTGGCAAGGATTTAATCATGGTTCGACTCCGCTCACCATGACTTCTCACGTGTCCTGAGCAACACTTACAAACCTTATGGGACAGCTTCTCCTCATCTGCCTGCCGCTGTCATTCCTGCGAAAGGGCTTGTTGAAAAAGTCCCGTTCTCGTCATTGCGAGCGGCAGCGAAGCAATCTCAACTATTGAATGACAACGAGATAGCCACGTCGCTTCGCTCCTCGCTATGACACTTTCTATGTTTTTCAACACACCCGAAAGCAGGAATCCAGTCATAACTTATACTAATATAACAGAGCGTAAGCCAAAATGTTTACGCCCATTTTGAGAGCCTCCAATCTTTTTTCCGGTGGGTCGTTATGCACCTGGGGGTCTTCCCAGCCGTCGCCGATATCCGACTCGACCAGAAAATATAATACGACCCGGCCGTTCAGAATGATGGCGTACCCCCGCGGCGGCTTTTTGTCATGCTCGTGGATTTTCGGCGGGCCATTGGGGAAGTCGTAGAAGCAGTGGTAAATCGGGTGGTCATAGGGCACCTCCACCACCTCCCGCTCCGGGAAAATCTCAGCCATTTCCTTGCGGAAGGTGCGGTCCACACCGTAGGAGTCGTTGACAAACAAAAACCCCCCGCCCGCCAGATACTGTCGGAGCCGCTCTTTCTCTTCGGTGGAAAAACGTATCACGCCGTGGCCGGTGGCAAACAGGAATGGGTACTTAAACAGCTCCGGATCCATGATAGTGACCACTCGCTCTATCGTGTCCACCGCAAAATCGGTGTTGTCCCGCACAAACTTAAGCAGATTCGGCACCGCCGACCCGCCCCAGTACCAGTCTCCCCCCCCGGAGTAGTGCAGCCTTGCCACCTTCACGGCCGACGGATTCGGATTGACGGCTTCTGCCTGCTGGCGACCGCGGAGATCAGGCAACTGCCTCTGGTGGTCCATCTGGGCATGTGCGGTTAGAAACAGTATCGCCAAGAATGTCTTAGACAAGATAAAGGTGATTAGCGGTTTTTTTGCCATGTTTCAATATACACGATTACTCTGGGTTTTCATCAGAAAAACAACCGTAAAAAGCGTAAACCTGCTATTTCATGCTTGAAAGCAATGCAGCTGTTCTGTAATATGTATTTAAGACCTAAATAATCCCTACTTTGAAGGTGATCTATGGATACGATTCCAAAATGTCCTGTTACCTTACCTGCAGAGCTTGACGATCTTCTTTGTCGGTTGGCAGAGGCTTGGCGCGATTCTGATATCCGGCCCACAGTCAAAAACGATGTGCTGAAGGCGTGGGATCGGCTTCTTGAGGAATGGCTCGCATCAGATGACCTACCTCTTTTAGTTCGAAAAATCGAGGCAAGCGCGGGGCGTGGCTACGTCGTAACACATCAAACAGGTCGCAAGCTCGTTCCCACAGACAATACTCCAGCCAACTGGAGCCTGACCCTCGCGCTGGAGGGGAAATGCCCCTCTCTTGGTGAAATCCGAGATTTGCTGAAACAAGACAAGATCCCAGTGGCTATGGTACTCAAAAGGGAGGAAAGAAAACGTGCTCGGTTTACATGCACAAGAGCAACGTTTTGCGATTTGAACAAAGAAGGCTGGAAAGTATGCCACAAGCGCCCGGTTGGCATCAAGCAGCGCTCATCTATTGCAAAGATTCACTTTGATGTGTTGGCCAATCACTTCCGATTATTTCTCGCACCATCGAACATGTTTCTTGTTCCCAAGGTCATGGCGGGCCTTGGGGAGTTGCCCCACATAATTGCTGCGATTCAGGATCGTGAGTATAGCTTCTAACTTGCCGTTTCTGAGCCTTATTCTTTTAAGCGCAGTCAGGAATCCCGAGGCTGTTTCAAAAGATTTTTTATCTGGAGAGTTGTTATCCGATATCATATCCTGGTCTCACAAGGTATAACTACTCAAGGAGATATCATTGATTAAGAGAGCAGGAGATACCGTGCACGGCAGATGTCCACATCTGCCTGCTGTCTATAGCCCTCGCAGGTCGCCTTCCGATCCGCTGCTGCTGGACGCCAGTGGTTGGACGAAACCCGATATTATGCGCAGTCAGTCCGCCACCGGCGGATTTCCTGACTGCAACAATGCAGCCGTAACGAAAGGATTCGTGACAGCGCATGAACACTTGTTGCTAATAAAAAGTGGCGCGGTAAAAAAACTTTTTTTGCGAAACAAACCCATTTAGCCTTAACCCCACCGCCGTCAT
>CAZYRH010000001.1:0-66639 GCA_964650395.1 uncultured Ignavibacteriales bacterium | reverse complement strand
CCCCTTGAATACAGCCTCCTTCCTCCATCGCCGTGAGGTCTTCCTGCCAGCCATAGCCGTGTTCGACCGCCCAGCGAGCTCCGTTTGCCAAGACCACATCGATCTCAGGCCGTGACAGGCGGATTTTCCCTTCAGAACCAACTCCGGAAGGAACATTAGTGAACATCTTATCGACCAGTGCCTGCAGCCAGGGACGTATCTCATCGAAGGCCAGTTTAGTAGTGAGCAGACGCACTCCGCAATTGATATCGTAACCTACTCCGCCTGGTGAGATCACACCCTCATGCGCGTCAAAAGCCGCCACGCCGCCGATAGCGAAGCCATACCCATGGTGAATATCAGGCATGGCAATCGACTTACTTACAATACCGGGCAGTGTCGCCACGTTGACCACCTGCTCTGGAGACTCATCTCGTTTAATCAAATGAATCATGGCTTCGTCGGCATAAATGAGGCCAGGCACACGCATTTTAAGCCCGTGCTGTTTCATTACCCCACTCTGATATGACTGAGGTATCTCAAATCGACAGTCATCGATTTTTTGTATGGGTCCTGTCCAGGTCATATCACCTCAATATCTACATTAAGGGTCATTTTTGTGTTCGGCATACGCCACCTTGCACCATTGCCCTCGAGGACAGGGCAGATGTGGACATCTGCCGCCCGCCAAAATTTTACAGCTTTTTTCACGAATCTATAATATACTACAAACTTTGTCACACATCAAAGAGCACTTGAACATAACTAGGCTTGTTACCCTTACCCTCAGCTATCTCCATCATGTGATACGAAACGCCCTTGACGTGCATGCCGCCGCCGTGCTTGGTCTCAATGAATTTCTCTCCCCAGGCATCCGCTTTGAGACAATTGTTCCCGGTAAAAGCCACCGTAAAATCCTTCAGCACCACCCGATCAACCTCATGAATCACAATGAGTTTCGAGAGAAATTTGACCAATAGACCTTCTATATCCATAGACTCAACTTCAAGTTCCACTTTTTGCTTTCGTTCTATGGGTGACTGGTCCGTAATTATATCAAACATCGCTTCGGCAGCTATGGCAAAAGCCTCTTCTAGGTTATCGCCGTAAGCTCTAATGGCTATATCAGCAGTATGCTCTATAAACTCGTATCGCTTCATAAACCGGCGTCTTGGCAAATGGTGTCCTGCAAATAATATCGGGGTGAGAGGATTTGAACCTCCGACATCTTGCTCCCAAAGCAAGCGCGCTGCCAGGCTGCGCTACACCCCGTTAACTGACATCAATTATAGCCCTGTGTGTTGCTTCTGTCAAGCCGATATAGTGAGCAAACTCTCGTACCCCGGATCATTTTGATTTCAGCTCACAGTCACATGTCTATTTTAACTTGACACACCCAGCTATTTTGTTAATATGATAAAGCTATGAAGTAGCCGCATTCATTTTAGATTGAAATTCAAAGCGCTCTCATATGTATCTGCCTATGAAGCAGTTGACAGATCAAAAGCGACAATCCAAGCAAATATGAAAAGCTTACAAATAAAGGAGGTTGAAATGTGCAGAGTATTCAGTGTAGGACTCATTTTTTTGTTCATTTTGCTTCTCTCGCAAACAGTGCTGGCAGTCCCCGGCGACACTGTGAAATCATTTCCAACTCCGTCGTGCTGCCCGCAGGGGCTGACCTATGACGGCGAGTATCTCTGGAACGTCGACAGAAAAAGCGACATGATTTACAAAGTGAACCCCAGGGACGGGTCGGTGGTCGATTCTCTCCCATCACCTGGTTATGTGCCATGTGGATTAACCTGGGACGGCAAGTGGCTATGGTGTATTGATGCCGAAGAGCAATTGATCTATGCGATTAACCCAACCACGCAAATAGTAGAAAGGACAATATACTGTCCTGTCTCGCGCCCGGGCGGCCTAGGATGGGATGGGAAGTACCTGTGGATTGCTGATTACGGCGATGATATGATCCATCAAATTAGCAGTGAAGACGGTACCACCATCCTTTCGATTCCCGCTCCGTCATCATATCCCGGCGGCTTAACGTTCGATGGCACTTACTTGTGGGTCGCCGACCGGTACAAGGACAGGATTTATATGCTCACCCCTGATAAAGGTGATGTTATTATTGATTTCAAGGCGCCTGGGCCGCATAGCTGGGGGCTGGCCTGGGACGGGTCACACTTGTGGAATGTCGATTATCAGACCGATCTGATCTACAAGCTGGTGATTGACGACGGTACGATTTTTACCCAGTTGGAGGAGAAGACTGAGCAGCTTGAGTTCATCCATCAAGTCCGCAATTACGGCCCCGATTCAGTCAAGACGCTTGATGTTTACCTAGCCATTCCCCAAAACCGAAACAGCCAGAAGTTGCTTGACCCTATCAGATTCGACCCTGATCCAAAAGATATTCTCAGTGACAAATGGGGACAAAAAGTTGCGCACTTTCAATTTACTGATCTGGCTGCTACCGATTTCACGACTGTCACTATGCTGGCCTCAGCCAAACTGTATCAGGTCCAATACTTCGTTTTCCCGAATAAAGTTGGTGCTCTGGATGACATCCCTGAGGAGATTCGCGACAAGTACCTGGTCGATGATACCAAGTTCTCGCTGGAAAGTCCGGTGATCCAGCGGGCAGTTAAAGAGGCCGTCGGTGATGAGACTAATCCCTATTGGATAGGGCGTAAGATATTTAACTATGTCCTTGCACACATGGAGTATGAATTGTCCGGCGGCTGGAATATCGCCCCGACCGTTCTTGAGCGCGGTAACGGCTCCTGCTCGGAGTACAGCTTTGTGTACATTGCCATGTGCCGAGCCGCCAGCCTGCCGGCTCGGTATGCCGGTTCGATTGTCATTCGTGGTGACGACGCCTCGTGGGACAATGTCTTCCATCGCTGGGTGGAAATCTATCTGCCGAACTACGGCTGGTTGCCGGTTGACCCCTCCCGCGGCGATTCTGAGTGGCCGTCAGCGAGAGCCAACTCGTTTGGTTTTCTAAATAACCGCTTCCTAATCACAACCATTGGTGGTGGCGGTTCAGAATATCTTGAATGGGGGTATAACGCTAACGAACGGTGGACCTCCAAGGGCCGGTGCAAGATTGTAGTGGAGAATTTTGGCGAGTGGACACCGATAGAACCGCCAACTGAATGATTCTCCCTGAGCAAAGCCTTGTAGGTCAAAAGCCCAGATACCATAAAAAGCACGTGTAGGAAAGGAGTCTCCGGCTCCTTCCTCTAATTGGCACACATCAGAGACACGTGCCCAAAACTTGGGTCGTTAGACATCTTTAACTTGCCATGAAATCGTAAGGCGATCCAATGAGTAGGAAACAGACAGCTCACGGCTTCACAACGGTAGATTCTCATAAGAGTCCCCGTTCTTGGGTCAGGGTCCTGGATAAACTCCACCAGGAACCTTTCTACGTTGCCTACAAGACGCGTGTTTTCGAACTTCTCAAGCCGCAGCGTAATGGCATGTACCTCGAAGTCGGCACCGGTACCGGGGACGATGCACGAGCGATAGCAAAAGCCGCTCGAGCGACCGTAGTTGGAATGGATATTTCACAAACGATGATTTCAGAAGCGCGACGCCGTGGTCTCCAAACCTCAATCGTCGGTGACGCTGCGGCTCTACCATTCGCTGAGAATACTTTCGATGGCTGTTGGGCTGACCGAACCTTTCAACACCTAGCGGATCCGGACCAAGCTCTGCGCGAGATTGTCCGGGTGGCCAAACCTGCGGGTCGAATCGTGGTGGTTGACCCAGACTATGGCACCCAGGCCATGGACTTTCCTGATCAGGAACTGGCGCGTCGGGTCTTTCGGTTTAGAGCAGACTGCGGACTCCGCAACGGGACACTCGCCCATCGCATGCCGGAAATGTTCAATGCCCTCGGATTGTCCGACATACAGGTAGAAGCAATGACGCTTGTAGTGCGCGACCCCACGGCCGTTGACAACGTCATGGGTCTGCGAACCTGGGCGAGAAGCGCCCAATCAATCGGGTATATGTCGGAAGAGGACGCAACCAGATGGGAGATTCTCTTCGATAGGACCGTTGCAGCAGGGCGCTTTATGTACGCAGTTACTTTCTTTCTGTCGGCTGGGGTGAAACCAGTGTAGCCTGACTATTCTGCCTTTGATGTGGGACGGGAGTCCCCGATTCCTGCCTATATTGGCCCGAATGAGGCAGATGTGGACATCTGCCGCCCACGAAAACGACTCGTCAGGTCACAACCCCCGTCAGAGCCGGACCTTTGACGGCTGACTTCGTCGACGGCAATACCCGACGAAACTCAGAACATCGAGGCCAACCGTTTCTTGCCAAACAAGGATTTTCGGTTAAATTGTAGTCTATGCAAAAAGAGAATCTGCTCGGATATTCGCTTGGCCAAATGGAAAACCTGATGGTGTCTCTCGGCGAGAAGCCGTACAAGGGACGGCAGTTATTTAAGTGGCTCTACCGGGTCCGTCAATACGACTTTACTCTGATGACGGACCTATCCAAGAATCTACGAGACCACCTTGACGAAAAGTATACCTTCGAAAGCCTTCAGGCGGAACATATCGCCGAATCGTCAGACGGTACGCGTAAAATCCTGTTTCGCCTCAGCGACGGGCACCCGGTGGAAACGGTTCTCATTCCCAATGAAGACAAAAGGGAAACTGCCTGTATCTCGGCGCAGGCCGGCTGCGCTCTGGCCTGCCGGTTCTGTGCGACAGGGACGATGGGTCTGCTGAGAGATTTGACTGTCGGAGAGATTGTTGGACAGCTTGTGTACCTTCGCGACCAATTCGGCGATGACGCCTTTGGCAGTATTGTTATGATGGGAATGGGGGAACCATTGCTCAACTTTGACAATGTGGTTGAGGCCACCAAGATCATCACCGATGAAATCGGGTTGTGTCACAGTGCCAAAAAAATCACTATCTCCACTGTCGGTATCTCACCAAAGATCAAGAAACTGGCCGACCTCGGGCTGAAAACCCACCTGGCGGTTTCGCTGAATGCCGCCACCCAGGAAAAACGAACCAAGCTAATGCCGGTAAGTAAGACATTCGGCCTTGACGAACTGATAGAGGCGGTGAAATACTATACGGAGAAGACCAGAACCCGGGTGACGTTCGAGTACATCCTTTTCAAAGACTTTAACGACAGCATGGCCGATGTCAAAGCCCTCGCCATGCTTGTCCAAGGAATCCCTTGCAAGATAAACCTCCTGGCTTATAATCCCGTCGCGGGGCTAGACTTTGGGCGTCCGTCGGATGAGCGGGTGGACTGGTTTGCCCGTCAACTGTACCCTAAGGTTCCGGCAGTAACAGTGCGAAAAAGCCGAGGAACGGATATTAATGCCGCCTGCGGACAACTAGCCGGCCAGCAGCTTAAAAGAGGTAAAGCTAATGCGTACCATTAAATCAATTATATTCACATTGGGTTGTCTTGCTCTTTTCCAGTTTTCACATGCCCATCAGCACGAGCTTTCTGTGGGTCAGATCAGCTTTTCACCTCATCAATGGGGAGAACAGACGGCTTCGTTCGAAGTCACCAACAAAGTTAACAATGTCAAGTATCTGACGGTTAAAACGGAAGTGCAGTTCACCGGTTCATACCTAAGTCCCAACCGTTGCGAACAAACGCATTACGTCTTGGAACCGCTTGAATCCCGAACTCTCACCACCGCCGTTTACATACCCGGCAATTACGGCCAGGCTAAGGTAACATTCTCTTTCTGTGACGTAGTAGACACGCTAGATACCCTTGTGCCGGGTCAGAAGTTCTTTGAAAAGTCGTCTTCAACCGAATTTATCGCACCGGATGAGATGCTCCCCTACCTTTCCCAGAAAATCGCTCTCCTGCCAAAGGTCTCGCCGATGATTGGTCACAGTCCCGAACTTGACAACGAATTAGCTTGTCTGGCGCTCATCTTGTTGGACGAAGGCAAAACAATCAAGGAAATTGCCACTATGGCCAAGACTGATACGTCGTTTGTCAAGGAAGTTGTCCAGAACATGATCGATAAGAAGCATCTTAAAAAAAGGGACGGGATGTACCGAGCTTCTTTCTCACTCAAGGTTCCGACGGTGAATCTACCCGACATCTCTATTGGAGAAATAGATTTATCATCTCTGCGATGGGGCCAACAGTCGACGGCGTTAGAGGTCACCAATAATACCGATGAACTCAAGTTCATAACGGTTGAAATAGAAGTGCAGTTTTCCGGCTCATATCTTAATCCTAACCGCCGCACACGGTCGCATTACATACTCCAACCCGTCGAATCCCGAGTTCTCACCCCCACCATCTATATCCCCGGTAACTACGGGAGGTCTCAGATAAAGCTCTCCCTCTACGAAGTTGTCGATACCCTTGACATCCTTCTTCCCGACCAGAAGTTCTTTGAACAGCCTTTCTTGATCACATTCCACATTCCGGATAAAATAATTCCCTACCTTAACGAGAAAGTTACTCTACCGCCGCGAGTTGAAAGACATCCCGACTTTGACAACGAGTTTGCCCGGGCTGTGCTCACTCTGCTTAACGAGGGTAATACAGTCGATGAAATCGCCTCCATCGCAATGACCGATACATCATTTGTTCAAGAAGTTGTCCAAAACATGACGAACAAAGCATATGTGAGAAAAAAAGATGATTCGTACAAGGTTACTTTCCCAATTATTACCGTCAGCGAGGCTGAAGAAGCCAAGAAGCTCGCTGTCAAACTTTCCGACACTATGGCAACTGTGATTGAAAAGAACCTGAGCCACTACAAAATGACTCTCGACAGCCTGGTTTCAGCAGGGGCGGTAGACAAAGACAGTAACTCCTTTATGGACGGCGGCTCTATCCTCTACCGTCCGTACCCAGTGGTTTCGGCGCTCCTTTTGTGGTTTGATCTCGGTCGGAAGTTTATTACCCGATCGGCGCCTTTGCTGATTTACGACGGCACCGATCTATGCAGATCTCATATCCCGCAGTACATGTATGCTGTTCGGGGTGGGGACACATTTAACGGCACCCAGTTTTATGCATTGTTTCTGGGCGACCCAAAATACCAGATTCTGTATGGAGACGCCATTCCGATTATCAAATGCGCAGAGGATTACGTCCTAAAGTCAAGGCTCAGACAAGGTGTCGACTGGCGTTACGGAGACGAGTTTCAGCCGGAAAGTTTTATGGTGGACACGATGGTGGTCAAACCGGCGCTGAACGCACTTGACAAAGGGACTGACTCACTCTTAGTGGATGCCTATTACAAATTGAGAGACGTCGCTGTCAAATACGGGCACAGAAAGCTCTTGTATGGCGAGCGCTACTGGTTCTGGAATCTGGTTGCCACCCGAACGCTGAAGAAATTAGTGGATAACGGTGTCCTCGTAAGACGAGGCAACGGACAGTTCAAGATTGATGGCCTTTAAGAGTAACAGAAGGTTCTATGAGGTTATTGCTTAACATTTCTATGGTTATTATCGCATTGGCTTTGCTCACGGTAAGTTGCAGTAAAGAAACCCCATCGCGCGATCACATTCCCGTATTGAAGGAGAGAGTATATTCACTCCAACAGGCTGTAAAAGAAAGAAACCGACCGGCGATTGATTCGCTCATGGCACCTGAGATTCGGTCATTAAAGCAGGGGCCGGATTCCTTGCTCTGTTTTGTCTACGGCCTGGATGACAAATTTGCTTTTGAACGATTCGGCGACTGCGATATTGTCTATACCGCCGATAAAGCGCGTATAGACTGTTATGTGATGGATAGCACGGCTCAGACCATCCGCCCGATTGTCTTGACCTTTATTTACAAACATAAGCTCTGGCTGCTGAAACGGTTTGAGCCCGGTCAGGCGAGACAGGATAGTACGTAGCCTCTCCCCCACTTTGCACGGGTTCGTTATTTCCCTGGCCACTTTTATCTTGATTTTATGCCCTCGTTTACTGACTCTTTACGATACAAATGGATTAGACGTGGGCAGAAATAACAGGCTCGCTCAAACACCTGCCAACGGCGTTCGGTGAACGTTTAGCTCTGCCCATAGAATGTGACAAGGTGGCGTAGAACGTATGTCGCAGCTACGAGCGTCAAGATTGAATCAGAAGAAACGAAGACGTCCCAAGGGATTTCTGGCCGGTGTCTTGCCGTATAGCACCGTGCAGAGGAAAATCGTCCTGTGGGGTGTGGTACCTTTGGCAATTCTCTTTTTCATATACTGGCTTACCGATGACATCATCATGATGGGGGTGACCCGTCACGGCAGTGAGTTCCCTTTACCTGATTTCAGTGGCCAGACGATTGTCGAGGCACAGATTTCCCTGGACGATTTGGGCTTAAACCATGAAGTGACCTCTTATGAGCATTCTCCCGGCAAAGAGAAGAGAATCATTATAAACCAGTTCCCTATCGCCGGCACCAAGGTGAAAGCTGGGCGAACGATCAAGTTTGTCGTTTCGCTGGGGCAGAAGCTGGTTCCTATCCCTGACCTCAGCGGCAAGTCGGTACGGCAGGCTATGCTTGATCTGGAGACGGCCGGTCTGGTGCTGGGCGAGATAGCCTGGGCCTTTTCCGACACGTTGCCGGAGCGAGTGGTGGTTTTTTCTTACCCTGCTGCAGACATGGAGATTCCGCTCGGTTCGCCAGTCAACCTGATGGTCAACCGCGGGCGGGCATCCCATTTCACTTACATGCCCAAAGTCCTCGGCCTGACATTCAATGTTGCCAAGATGCGCATTGAGGACAAGTCGCTTAAAGTCGGTATCGTTACCTACCGCACTGATGAAAATTACCTGCCGGAAACGGTGTTGGAACAATCGGAGCCGGAAGGCACCGAATTGGACGTCGATACTGAGATTGATTTGGTGGTTAGTTCGACGGAGTGAGTGATAGGGTTAATCATAATCATTTGTGGATAAGTGTGATCCTGTGTTTTGCCAACGGCCCAAATCGCACCAAATTGAGTGTCAGCCAGATAGTTGATAGTCTCGAAAAATTGACATCCTAATAAACTTCTTGCCTATTTGTTCGATTTATTTATATTTGTTGGTTTTGAGTATTGCCTGGAGGGTGATTTGCGCAGGTTGTGTAGCTGCCTTTTCCCTGAGGGCTTGTGAAGGATTGTGATCCAAATATTGATTGGAACGGGACATAGTGTAGAATGTTTGCCAATCTGACCGACAAACTTGAGCTGGTTTTCAAGAGGCTTCGTGGTGCCGGGAAACTAACCGAGAAGAATATCAAGGACTCCATGCGCGAGGTCCGCCAGGCCCTGCTGGAAGCAGATGTCAATTACAAAGTGGCTCGTGATTTTGTCAAGGTAGTCCAGGAAAAAGCCGTTGGAGCCAAGGTACTACAGTCGATTGAGCCGGGGCAGCAGGTAGTCAAGATAGTCCACGACGAGCTGATAAACCTTCTCGGCGGCAAAGCCGAACCGCTGGCTCCCATAGACAAATCACCCACCGTCTACATGGTCTGCGGTCTTCAAGGCTCCGGCAAGACCACTCTATGCGGCAAGTTGGCCTTGATGACTAAACGGAAAAACAAAAAACCGCTTATGGTGGCAGCCGACATCTATCGGCCCGCAGCGGTTAAACAGCTCAAGGTGCTGGCTGATTCAATTGCTGTTGAGCACTTTTCTCTGGAGGGTAAAAAACCGCCGGAAATCTGCCGGGAAGCACTCAAGTACGCCCAAAAGAACTTTATCGACCTAGTTATTCTTGATACCGCCGGCCGTTTGCATATCGACGACCAGATGATGACAGAACTGGAAGAGATAAAGTCGCTGGTACATCCCGATGAGGTCCTTCTGGTTGCTGACAGCATGACCGGCCAGGACGCTGTAAATGTTGCCGACCAGTTCCACCAGAGGCTCACTATAACGGGAGTCGCTTTATCCAAACTGGACGGTGACGCGAGGGGCGGGGCGGCCTTATCTATCCGCGCTGTGACCGGCTGCCCGATCAAGCTGGCCTCAGTTGGTGAGAAACTAGCTGATCTTGAGCCATTTCATCCGGATCGGATGGCATCCCGCATCCTCGGCATGGGCGACATTGTCTCGCTGGTGGAAAAGGCTCAGGAAACGATCGATGTCAAACAAGCCGAGAAGATGCAGCAAAAGCTGCTAAAAGCACAGTTCGATTTTGAAGACTTCCTGACCCAGATGGCCCAGATCAAGAAGATGGGGCCGCTGGAATCATTAGTTAAAATGATACCCGGAGTGAGCAAAGCTCTCAAAGGCCTCACTGTAGATGAGAGAGACATGGAGCGGATGGTAGCTATCATCAAGTCGATGACCATCGAGGAACGCCACCATCCAAGCATAATCGACGGTTCGCGCAAGAGAAGGATCGCCAGTGGCTCAGGTAACTCAGTGCAAGCGGTGAACCAACTGTTGAAACAGTTCTCTGCCATGCAAAAAATGTTTCAAAATATGAATATGAACAAGATGAAGTTCAAGGGCATCCCGAAAGGGATAATGCCGTTTTAGTAACCTTTGAGGATGGAGGATTCGTTTATTGGCGGTACACATTAGACTTCGACGGATGGGAGCAAAGAAACGCCCCTTTTATCGGATAGTCGCAACTGACTCTCGCTGTGCCCGTGACGGCCGTTTTCTGGAGATTCTCGGCACTTACAACCCGATTCCGAAACCGGCCATGGTGAAGGTGTTCGAGGAAAGAATAACAAAATGGCTGGATCGGGGAGCGGTACCGAGCGACACTGTCAGTTCCCTGTTGACCCAGATCGGGTTTACGGAGAAATATGGTAAAGCTAAAAAAGGTGAAGACACATCAGAGATAGCCTTGAAAGCCACTATAACTGAGCGTCGCAAGAAAACACGGAAAATGAAGAAAGCCGCAGTTGCGACTGTAGAGGAAGCTCCCGCCGAACCGGCTGAACCTACTAACCAAGCTGAATGACACCACGTCTGGTCCTAGACAGCATCGCTTGGAACGACTGTTTTGAAGAAGTAGACGAAGATGCAGTTCCTGAAACGAAAACGACAAACAGAAAGGAATGTTGAGATGAAGGACTTTGTCGAGCAAATCGTTAGGGCGTTGGTTGATAACCCCGACCAAGTGGACATAAAGGAAATTGTAGGTAGTCGCACCACGGTTTATGAACTCCGCGTGGCACAGGGTGACTTAGGTAAAGTGATTGGAAAGAACGGCCAAACGGCAAAATCGATTCGGACGTTACTTTCGGCGGCGTCAGCCCGTCAGGGCAAACGAGCTGTTCTTGAGATTCTTGAATGACCTGTGTCCTCTGAGACGTATGTGATTGTCGGCAAATTAGGGCGACCCCGGGGTGTGCACGGAGAAATCTATGTCACTCCAGACACGGACTTTCCTGAGCGTTTCGTCGGCCTAAAAGAGATTTACGTAAGAGATCGTCAACGCTGGGATAAGTTCAACATTAT
Organism: uncultured Ignavibacteriales bacterium; assembly: GCA_964650395.1. Classification (GTDB taxonomy): domain Bacteria; phylum Zixibacteria; class MSB-5A5; order GN15; family FEB-12; genus CAZYRH01. The sequence continues at coordinate 55,235 of CAZYRH010000001.1, read as the reverse complement.
CTCCAGTCAGTTGATTTCCGGTCGACCGGTCATACGTTTTGAGGAAATAACGACGCCTCAAGAGGCGGCACGTATGACTAACCGGCTATTGGCCGTACCAAAAAGCCAAATTGTGGCTTTGCCCAGAGGCACCTACTTTATTTTTGACCTTATCGGGTGCCGGGTGATGGAGGAAGGTTCGAATCGCTTAATCGGCCTCGTGACGGAAGTAGAACGATATCCGGCTAACGATGTGTACGTGATTGACACAACCTCAGGGAAGGAGGTTCGTTGTCCGGTTGTGAAACAGTTTGTCAAGAAAGTGGATATGAAAAAGCGAGAAATTACTATCGTCACAACCGGATGGTTAGAAGATCAAGAGGTCTGAACCGGTGGTAGCTGATGAAATTTGAAATTGTCACGCTTTTCCCGGATTACTTCAGCCTTTCGCTACAGCAGTCTCTTCTGGGAAAAGCTTTGGAAAAGAAGCTCTTTGAAATCAACATAATAAATCTTCGTGACTTTGCCACCGACCGCCATCGTACAGTCGATGACACCCCGTTCGGCGGCGGCGGCGGCATGGTTATGAAGGTCGAGCCGATTGACCGCTGCTTGCAGGAACTCCGATATAGCCGTCGAAACGGCAACCAGAGAGGCAAAGATAATGAGAAGATTATCCTAACCTCGGCAGCAGGCATTAGGTTTGACCAGGAGAGGGCTATAACGTATTCACTCTGCGAGCGGCTGACCATCATCTGCGGTCACTACTTAGGAGTGGATGAAAGGGTTGTTCAATTGTACGATATTGACGAAGTATCGATTGGTGACTATGTTCTGACCGGTGGCGAGCCGGCAGCGGCCGTCATTGTTGACGCGGTGGTCAGGTTGATTCCAAAGGTACTCGGCAATTTTGAGTCGGCCCTGAAAGATTCGTACATGGAACCGATGCTTGGTGCACCTTGTTATACCAAACCTGCCACATATAAGGGATTAGAGGTCCCGGCAACACTGCTGTCGGGCAACCATAAGGAAATTGAGAAATACCGGCGCGGGGAAGCGATCAAGAAATGCTTGAAAAACCGACCCGTCCTATTGAAAACGGCGGACATGACTGAGGAAGAGATAAAACAGATAAAACAACTTGACCCAACTGTTGATATTGACTGAATCGGAAAGGAACAGATCATGAAACGTATAGCCCAGATTGAAAAAAGCTACATGCGGGACGATTACCCCGAGTTCGGTTCAGGCGATACCCTGCGTGTACATGTGAAAATTATAGAGGGAGACAAAGAGAGAATACAGGTCTTTCAGGGGACGGTTATCAGCCGCCGTGGCAGCGGCACTGGCGCCTCTTTTACAGTGCGCAAGACATCTTCCGGCATCGGTGTGGAGCGGGTGTTCCCTCTGTGTTCACCCAACATTGCCAAAATCGAAAAAGTCCGCTCAGGCTCGGTACGGCGCAAGAAGCTGTACTATCTACGCAACCTCACCGGCAAATCGGCTCGCATCAAGGAACAATTTGCCGAGACGAACAAGACCAACGCCGCCAAGCTTAAGGAAAAAAACGCCGAAGAAGAGTCGTCAGCTGACTAATCAAATCGACTACTTACAGGAAAGCGCCCCAGATCGAGGGCGCTTTTTTGTGTTGTGGCATTACGCTACCAATTGCCATACAAGCTCGAAGAAGCATATGTTTCATTTGGGATGGCATACCGCACACCACTTGAAAATGAGTACATCACTTGTGGTTTTTAAACTGCTTGAAATGATCTCTGGAGAAGTATATTTTCAACCAGAATACAAAATGCACAGGAGGTGTAAACATGACTCTTGAACAACAAGACGACGTTAAGCAAGCGATATGCAGGTTAGCGCATTTTAACCCCACTTGCCAGGATGAGTATGGAAATCAAGTCCTAGACTATCTTGTTTTGGACTCTTTGGCTGCGCTTGGAGGACTAAAAGCGACAGCAGTTGACGTAAAGAGGCATTTGAAAGGGACATTTCATCTTGACTTTGAAGAGCCTGAAATAAATGCATCTGGAAAACGTTTAGGTGGACGGAATTTGATTATTTATAAGGAAGGTGAAAGATTCGAAAGGCCCCGCCTTGAAATTCTACCCGAAACGGAACATACAATTACCGGTAACTGTCTGGAAGTGCAAAATAGAGAAAATGAAGTGCTTGAGGAATGGAAAATGGAGCTTTCTGAAAGGTATAAAGGGAATCGCTCAGTGATTGATAAAATAGATTGTATTGTTGATAACCTGCATGTTTTTACCTCTAAGATGCTTAAGAAGCACGGTACCGAAAGTGTCGCTTTATTATACCCAGAAGATAATAAAGCCCAAGCTTGGTTGACAGAATCAGAGAAAATCATTCTGGAAGAACTACCATCAATCGATTCCTTTACTGATGCAATTGTCCGGTTAGAAATACCTCGCTTCTTCAAGAATCCCGATAATCAAAGAAGGGATTATATTTCAAGTCTTTTCAATAGTAGTTTCTTCTGGCATCTGATACAGGTCGATGAGAAGTGCTCAAAACTGTTACGAAAAGTCATAACGGGCCAAAGACTTTATCTTGACAACAATATATTGTATAGCCTTGTCGGCTTTCACGGTGCTGATATGCTCCAATCAGTTCATAGTATGCTGAAATTTGCAGGGGAATTGGGATACGACTTATGGGTGACGACAAAAACCGTCGATGAGTTCCAAGAATCGTTAAGGTGGCAAAAGAAGGAGCTAAAACAGAAGCCCACGCTTCCGGCTGAATTGGCGAGAATCGCGATAGATAATTTGGAAGAAGACAGCTTCGTGACTTCGTACTGGAAAGAACTCGCAAAAAATAGAACAACTATAGATGAGTTCATAGCGGATAGGTCACACATAGAGTCCATCCTTGATGGGTTGGATATTGAGAAAACAAACAAGCACAGGAAAGACATTGAGGAATCACAAGAGCTTCTGGACGAGGAAAGCGTCCTGCAAACTGTAGTCAAAGGAGAGATACATGAAAGTGTTCTTGAGCACGATGCTTTCCACAGAATATTTATTAACAAAGTGAGAAAGGGGCCAAAATTTAATTTTGGGGATGCCATAGCATGGTTTTTAACGCACGACAGCAAGCTACCGGTTTATGGAAGGGTAGCAAGGAGGGGGAAGGGATATTTACCATTTTGTATTACCACCGATCAATGGGTGCAGATAAACCGTCCACTTCTCGCAAGAACGAGCAATGAAAAGGAATACGAAGAGTCTTTCCATGTGTTAGTCACTCAGCCTTTCTTGAGGACTATAACGTCTTCATTTTCACTGGAAAAGGCTTATAACGAGGTACTCGGACGTCTCAATCGATACCAGAGCATGAATCCTGAACTTGCCCTCAAAGTTGCCACCGACACGCACTTTATGGTAAGCATGGCATTGGAAACAGACGAAGCCGAAAAGCAGGAAAAGATTGAAAGTAAAGTTGTTGATGTAGCTGCGACTTACCTGTCTCAAATTAAAACTTTGGAGAAACAGATCGACGTAGAAAGAAATAGGGGAAAGGAGCTGGAACATAAATTCGGTGATCTTGAAAAAAACTACGAACTTCAGGAGAAGGAAATTCAGATTGTCAAAGATAACTTGGAAACCACTGCAGAAAACAAGAGTGTTGTGGCTTCAAAGGCCGAGGAATTAGAAGGCCTCGTTAAAACCCTGAAATCTGAAAAAAAGAACCTCGAGACACAGTTTGGAAAAAGCCAGGAGGACCTGCAGACACGATTTAGAGAATACAAAACCTCCATAAAGAAATGGGGCATCTTCATTGCAGCAGCTGTAATCCTCAGCTTTGTTTGGTGGAGGCATGACATCTTCCTATCGTGGCCCTCGTTATTGGCTCATCCGAACCGGATACTGATCAGCGTAGCAGGTGAATTGGCAATTCTCTCCCTACTTCTATGCTACCCGGCCAACAAACATTGGAAGCAATGGCTACCGTTGGCTGGTTTATTCGTTGCGACAATATTTGGTTTAGCGGCTTTCTAGAGCCAAATATAGGTCCCGTAGGACAGGAGTCCCCAACTCCTGCCAATTCATGCATTTCACGCTCACGCGCAACTGTCACAGGAATTGTGCCCCACAATTCTGCTTAATTGTTTCGTCTTATCGCCATTAAGATATAACTTCTGTCCAAATTCACTTTTTAAGTTGCCTTGACAGTACGTTTTTCGCACTATTGAGGGTTAGTGCACCATGTTTGATGGAGGAGAGCGAACATCTAAGCTCTGTTGGTTTGAGGACAACGAAAGTGAAAAGTGCAGGTTTTCATTTTGTAAGCAGATACGCAAAGACGTGCTGCATCGCTTATAGGATATACATGCAGTCCTTGAAAATACGCTTAAAGATATTAGATGCCAATATTGCGGTCTTTTGTACCCTTAGACAAAAACTCAAAAGTAATAAACCTATTAACCTTAAGCTTATGGAGGATTCCATATGAAAGCTTCTTTAACGCTCATGTGCTCACTGGTGCTTCTGTGTCTGGCCATGACCTCTCCGGCCGGCGCCGCCGACGTGCCTCAGCTCATCAACGTCCAGGGTAAGCTGACCGACGCTGTCGGCGATCCGGTGACGGATGGCTTGTACCCGGTGGTGTTCACCATCTACACAGCAGCCAGCGGAGGAAGCGTCTTGTGGCAAGAACCAGACACGGTCGAGGCAAGCGACGGCCTGTTCAGTATTGGCCTTGGCGAAAACGTTACTCTTCCTGCTTCGCTGTTTGACAGTACCGAGTTATGGTTGGGGATTAAGGTACATACCGACCCGGAGATGACGCCCCGTCAGCGGCTCACCACTGCCCCCTATTCCTTTCGCTCGTCAGGCGCTGCTGTCGGTGGCGGTTGGGCTGATGATGGCAATATTGTGAGACTGGAAACCAGCACTGACAGTGTTGGGATCGGAACGGCTAGTCCCTCAGCCAGACTTCACGTCGTGGAATCCAACGGCACCGCCGTTCAAGCTTTCAGCAATGGTGGCACCGGGGCCGCAGCTGGGCTGTATGCATACAGTGATACCTGGCATGCGGTGCTTGGAATTAACAGTAATTCCAATGCTGCCATCATGGGCAGGAATGACGGTTCCGGGCCTGGTATAAAGGGCCAGAATCAGGGAACCGGCCCGGCGATCACCGGCTATGCCAGCTCAGGCAACCTGCTCGAGCTATACAATACTCCCGGACCCAATCTGCGCTTTTCGATTAGCAATGACGGTTATGTCCAGGCCGATAGCACCATTGAATCAACCTCCGGCGGCTTCAAATTTCCTGATGGAACAGTGCAGACTACTGCCGCTTCACACACAAAGGTTCAAAGTCACTTCAGTTTTGTTACCTACAAGCCGGGCTCGGGCGTCATCGCCTACGGCATGATCCAGGATGATGGGACTATTAAGTCGGGGACAGGGAACTTCTCGTGTGCTTGGAACGCTACTAGTGACAGGTATGAAATTACAATAACCGGAGAAAGCTACCTCTGCTGGGACTATGCAACGGTTGTTACTCCTATGGCGTCTGCTCCGTACATACCGGTAACCAATAGCATCTCAGGGAAGCTTATTGTTTACATATTTGACAGCCCGTGAGAGTTGCAAAACGAAAGCGAGGAAAGCGACAATGAAATTGCGATTATTAATCTGCGCCTTAGCTCTCACGCTCTGTCTTGTTTCCAGCGTGAGTCTGGCGGAAAACAATAAATCACCGGCGACAGCGAATGTGGCAGGTTCTCCTGCCCAGTACCAGCTGCCCTGGCTGTCGATCAACACCGGAGGAGCGACGGAGCAGTCCTCGACCAACTTCGCGTCGGGACTTTCCTGCGGCCAGCCGGTGAGCGGCGTTTGCCACTCGGCGAACTTTCAGGTGAACTTCGGCTTCTGGCAGCAGGGTGTGACGGCACCTACCGATGTGCAAGAAATGCCCTCAGGCGAGTTACCCTTAACATTCAGTCTTTCGCAGAATTATCCAAACCCGTTCAACCCGTCCACGGTGATCGAGTTTACCGTTCCCAGTCGAAGTCAGGTAGAAGTCTCGGTCTACAACCTGCTTGGACAAAGGGTAGTCACTTTGGTCGATCAACCTATGTCTCAAGGAACCTACCAGACAGTGTGGGATGGCCGGGATGAGTCGAGCAGTCGTGTAGCCAGCGGTGTCTACTTCTATCGACTTGAAGCCGAACACTTCGTAGAAGTCAAGAAGATGGTACTGTTGAAGTAATACGAGTATAACGCTAAGAACAGGGGTCAGCGCTTTTCAGCCTTTCCCCTGTTTTTTTAACATGCCCGATGATTTGTACTCACCTGCTCAACGATGTACAAACTGTAAAAGTAGTATTTCCGTACTTTCTTCGCTGTTCAATCTTAAAACCTGCGAACTCTATTGTTGGAGTTTCTGACGTATCATGCTGGCAGATTATCAACCCGCCCTTGCTCAAAATGCGGTTATTCTGCAAAAGCAGCAACGTCTTGTCAATCAGCCCTGCATATTGCGGAGGGGCAATCATAATGATGTCGAAACGCTGGTTTTGAGAAGATAAACGAGGAATAACTTTGAAGACATCATCGCAAAGGCATAGCAGGTGGTCTTCAACGTGCAGCCTTTCAGCCTGTCTATTAATTGCCTCAGCCAGCCGTTTTTCAATATCAACTCCGAGCGCTTCACGTGCTCCGCGTGAGACCGCTTCAAAAAGATACGAGCCGGTGCCGCTGAACAGATCGAGGTAGTGAGCGGATTCAAGGTACGGCATCAGGAAATCAAATATCGCCCGTCGCAGGCGGGTTAGTGGTGGGCGAGTGATACCGAGATCGGGGGCGGTGATAACTTTCCCTTTCAACGTCCCGGCAACTACAGTGAACCTAAAAAATGAGCGTTTTTTACCACGCATTTTTGCACATCAGTTTTGAACACTTCAATATAGCCAGCAAAAGACCTAAGAAAAGCCTTTTGGCCGGTCGACAATACAGATAAGCAATAATTTTGTTGATTAAGGCACTCTTATGAGCCAACTTGAAGACGTAAAGCGAAAAGTCAAGCTTAGGATGGACCAAATCATTTCCGACTTCGACTATATCGAACAGATGGTGGCTGACAAAGGATACCGGGCTGTTTGCGGCGTGGACGAGGCGGGTCGGGGACCACTGGCCGGGCCAGTGGTGGCGGCGGCTGTTATCTTACCGCCGAACACGACGCTTGAGGGCCTGGCAGATTCCAAGAAGTTGTCCGCCACACGTCGCGAGATACTCTTTGAAGAGATCGTTAAACTGGGACTCCCTTGTGCTGTTGGTATCATGGACAACGAGAGCATCGACAAGATGAACATCCTGAAAGCCTCTCTTATGGCTATGCGCAAGGCGGTTATGGACTTGAAGCCAGCGCCTGATTTTGTTTTGGTCGATGGTGAGTATCCCATTCCCAAGATAGAACAACCCCAGTTCGCTATAATCAGCGGTGATCGACGCTGCCGGTGTATAGCGGCGGCCTCAATTGTTGCCAAAGTCACCCGCGACCGAATCATGGACCGCTATGAAGCGTTGTATCCCTCCTTTTCCTTTTCCCAACACAAAGGGTATCCCACTCAGGCGCATCTGGAGGAATTGCGCGAGCACGGCCCGTGCAAGATTCACCGCAAGTCATTTAAGCCGGTGGCCGACTTACTCAAAGAATATGCCCTCCTCTAAGAAAGGCGACCACAATGCAACCCGCCACCCACCCCAACGGGTGAGTTCTGTTAAATCCAAAAGGGGCAGACCTGGACATCTGCCGCCCACGAAAAAGGACAGATACGGACATCTACCACCTACGAAAAAGGAAACATGGAGAAGTTACGAACGGCTGGCAGCATCATTCTTTGAACAAAACGGTTTTGAGATTTTACAGCGCAACTGGCAAACCGGACACCGTGAGATTGATCTTATCGTAAGAAAAGGCACCCTTATCATCTTCGTGGAAGTTAAGTCAGCTTCGTCTCGCAAATTCGGGCATCCCGCCGAACGCGTCGATGACAAAAAAATCATCAATTTAACTAAAGCCGCCCAGCAGTATCTCATCGACAACAAAATCGAAAAATACGACCTGCGTTTTGACGTAGTTACCTTCGTCAATGGCAAGCTGGAATATTTCCCTAATGCTTTTCCGGCCAGCGAGTGAGTCACTTGGTGACTCTGGCTGTTTCCGCTTTAGTGGCAGTGCTATCCTCCAAGGGTAAAATTTTGATAGCAGATAAAGAATCCACATACTGCTTCACCAGCCTTGTGAAAAGGTCGTATCTCTCAGGGTGCTTTTTGTACTGCTCAAGGTAATTCTGCATACGTTCTTCAGACAGAGAGTGGACTTTCAGCAGCGAATCACGGTAGGCTATGAACCGCTCCGGCTCGCTGCGGAATTTGGCGGTTGCGATCCATACTTGCGCGGTGACAAGAGCATATCTTTGGACCTGCTGATACTGCCGCTTAGCGCTGATATCGTGATACAGAAAATAACCAAGTACTACGGCTACCATCAAGATAAAGGGTACGAGGCGTTTGACCCACAGCAAGATTACACCATCCTTCCGTTGCCTATTGATGTAAGACACTGTAAATTATATATAAATTTTGGAATAGATCAAGATTTAGCAAATGGAGTTTTCCTATCCCATAAAACGGCGCAAAAGCCGGGTTGTAAAAGTAGGCGACGTGCTGATCGGCGGCGGTTTTCCGATTACGATTCAATCCATGACCACCACCGACACGCGCGATGTCGAAGCAACCATTGCACAGACAAAGCAGCTCTTTGACGCCGGCTGTGACATTGTCCGCATTTCTGTGCTCAATCATGACGCTGCTGACCGGCTGGCCGATATTCGAGCGCAGGTTTCCAAGCCACTGGTGGCTGATATTCACTTCCAGTACCGTCTTGCTTTACAAGCCATTGAAACCGGTTTTGACAAAATCCGTATCAACCCGGGCAACATCGGCGCCAAGTGGAAGGTCCGCGAAGTTGCTAAAGCCGCTAAGGATGCCGAGGTACCTATTCGCATTGGCGTCAATTCCGGTTCCCTTCCCAAAGACTTACTTGAGAAATACGGCCACGACGACCCTCAGGCGTTTGTGCAAGCTGCCCTGCACGAAGCGGAGATTCTAGAAGATATGAACTTCAGTGATATTGTTATCTCCGTTAAGTCAACCAACACGGTAACTGCCTTTGGGGCCTATCACCTGCTGGCGGAAAAGTGCGATTACCCACTGCACGTCGGCATTACCGAGGCGGGTATTCTTGAAACCGGCACAATCAAATCTGCCGTCGGCATCGGCGCTATCCTGCTGACTGGAATCGGCGACACTATACGTGTTTCTCTGACGGCCGACCCCATTCATGAGGTGAGAGTAGCCAGACAGATACTGGCCTCATGCGAACTCAAAACCGAAGGTGTTGATATAATAGCCTGTCCCACCTGTGGACGCTGCCAGATTGATCTTATTCCCCTAGCTGAGTCCATTTCCGAAAAGACCAAGCATATCAGGACACCGCTCAAAGTAGCAGTGATGGGCTGCGTCGTCAATGGCCCCGGCGAGGCGGCGGCGGCCGATGTCGGCATTGCCGGCGGCGATGGCAAGGGGATTCTTATTAAGAAGGGTCAGATCGTCAAACGCATGGCCGAAGCCGATCTGGAAAAATCCCTCCTTGATGAAATCGAAGCTATGACGGGCGAGAAGATCCCACGGTGACCTGCACTAACGGGTGTGTTGAAAAACATAGAAAGCGTCATAGCGAGGAGCGAAGCGACATGCCTATCTTGTTGTCATTCAATAGTTGAGATTGCTTCGCTGTCGCTCGCAATGACAAGAACGGGACTTTTTCAACAAGCCCTAACCGGCCTGCCTCACCAGCGGACGGTCCCGTTAATATTGTATTGCGAAGGAAGATGCTACAGTGAGCTGCAACTTTGTGCCTCAGTCCCACGTGTAGGCATACTGGCTGGTAGTGTTCAGCCGCAGGCCAACGGTGTCGGCCCCCTCAGCCACAGCTTCAACCTTGTAGATGATAAATCGTTCTCCCTGGTTCAACCATCCGCCGGAAATAGGTGCCTTTGGATTGTACATGATCCAGTTACCGCTAGGCCTGTAAGACCAGTTTCGATCGGGGGTGTTGGAAGAAGTGACCGGGTCTTTGACGCCCTTGTAGTTATTCGGAATATTGCTCAGGTCATCAAATGGGTTATGTATACAATAGAATTACCGTTTACGAATTGCCGTGATGCATAGATTGACAAGGCTGATTCAAGGGAACTGACCATGGTATCTACGGCTGCTCTTTCGGCCTCGGCTCTTAGCTCAAGGAATTTTGGAATTGCAACCGTGGCAAGGATACCAATAATCACGATCACAATTATAATCTCTACCAGCGTGAAACCGTGCCTCGTATTGAATGGTTGATTCATTTATCCCTCCTTTTTGTGAGTTTGTTGTTACTTCAAACTTAAGTATCGGCAGTCTCAGGATTTGGTTTACTTCCAGAGAGTAAAGGTTACTACTCCCGTAAACTGGCAATGCAATCACAGTACTTGCAGTAACTGATGCGACCTTGTCTCCTGACTTCTTGGGAAAGAAGAGTACAGCTCACGGAAGCTGTCAATCAAGATTTCCGAGCAGGACAAGTAACCTAAGTTTGTCCCAGTTCCCGGCCACAGTGTGCAATCACGCTGAATTCGTAACGAAACTAACTGATTTCCTTAAGTCGGTCTACAATCACCGCAGCTATCGATTCCAGCATCTCTTTGTCTTTGGCAGTGAAAAATGATGGTTGGTTGGAATCGATATCAATTTCACCTAAACAGGTGTCACCGTCCATAAGCGGCACGACAATTTCCGACCGGGTGATGGTGGAACAAGCAAGATAACGGGGATCGGCATTGACGTCATCGACAATAATCGACCGCTTTCCCGAGGCCGCCAAGCCGCAAATGCCCTGGTTAGATTCAATTCTGGTGTGGGGTGTTTGAGGACCTATATATGGCCCAACCACGAGGACGTCTCCATGCATTATATAAAAACCGGTCCAGTTATACCCATTTGAGAAACTATCTATCAACTGAGCGGCGGTTCTCAAAATGTCGATTTCAGTGCGCTCATCGGCAATGGCTATCCTGACGTTGTCAATCAGTTGCTTACGCTTGCCGCTTATCATAGCCTGTCCCTGATTACTTGAAGGTTTTCCATCGGTACTTATGAATCTAAACCATACAAATATCGGCACGTGGCAAGGTAATAACCATCAAAGTCACTAAATATACAGATGGCTGGCCAACAGTCAACGAGCTGTTCAATCAATGAGCAATGTCCAGCTTCCCTGTGGAGTCACATACTCGTCTGCCGAAAATGATATTGATACGTGCTAAAGACATAGGTACAAGCAACGAGGACTTCCATGGCGGCCAAAATCCTTGTCATAGACGACGAAGACTCTATGTGCAATTTCATGGAAATTATGCTGGCCAAGGAAGGCTACCAGGTCGACACGGTCACTTCCGGAAAAGACGGAGTAGATCTGCTGAAAGAGAAAAATTATGATCTGGTCATAGCTGATTTGAACATGCCCCAGATGTCGGGCATTGACGTCCTCAAAGAGATTCGGTCCTTCAAACAGGAACAGGACCTCATTGTCATGACCGCCTATGCTTCAGTGAACACCGCTATTGAGGCGATGAAACGGGGCGCAGTCGACTATATCACCAAGCCGTTCAAGGTGGATGAAATCAAGCTGGTCATAGAAAAAAGCATCAGTCATAAGCGGCTGATCATCGAAAACGACACGTTAAAAAAGCAGCTTCGGGGGGACAATACCTTTGACAATTTCATTGGAACCTCGGAAGCAGTGACAAAACTTAAGAAACTGGCCATGCGCATCGCCTCTTCAGGTTCAACCGTTCTGATACTAGGCGAGTCAGGTACTGGTAAAGACCTGATAGCTAAAGCCATTCACCACCATTCACCCCGTCGCGCCGGCCCTTTCGTAACTATTAACTGCGCTGCTCTCCCTGAGACCCTGTTAGAATCGGAGTTGTTCGGGCATAAGAGAGGGGCATTTACAGGTGCGATAAGAGACAAGGACGGACTTTTCAAAGTGGCCGATGGTGGGACGTTTTTCCTTGACGAGATCGGCAACACTTCAACCGCTATTCAGGTCAAGCTCCTGCGGGTGTTGGAGGACAAGATAATAACGCCTGTAGGTGAAACAACACCGATTGAAGTCGACGTACGCCTGATCGCCGCTACCAACTCCGATATCGAAGAAGAGGTAAAAATGGGACGGTTTCGGGCCGATCTTTTCTACCGTCTCAACGTAATCCCAATACATATTCCACCCCTGCGGGAACGCCAAGAAGACATCGAACTTTTGTGCAAGCATTTTATCACCAAGTATTGTTCTAAGATGAACATCCCGACTAAACATATTTCCGATACAGCCATGAGCTTGCTGGTGAAATATCACTGGCCCGGAAACGTCCGTGAATTGGAAAACACTATAGAGCGCGCCGTGTTACTCAATCGAGCCGATACCCTGGAGGCCCCTGACTTCCCAGAAAAACTGCGCCAGCCCCAGCGGGTGGCTGTGGTCAACGAGGCTGAACCTCCTAACCCAACCTTGGAGTCAATGGAAAAAGCGTACATCCATTACGTAATGAGCCAAACAGACGGGAAAAAGGCTGAAGCTGCAAGGCTCTTAGGAATAGATACTTCAACGCTGTACCGCAAGATTCAGCGCTACAACATGGAGGAGTTTCTACTCAACAAATCCGACCAGGCTAAAACCAAGGTCAAAAAGAAATAGCAATTTTTAAACAGATTTCTGGAATGAGAATTGCCGTAATCAGAACAAACAGATCGAAAAGCAAAGCGGGATCAGGATGAGATCACAAAAGGCAGGATCAAAGGGTTTTACTCTGATTGAAATAATGATAGTAGTTGTCATTATTGGTATTCTGGCTGCTTTGGCAATACCGCGCTTTATGCGCAGTGCTACCAAGACCAAGCAGTCAGAGGCCAAGCTGATCCTCAAGCAGATCTATGTCAACGAACGTACCTATCGTCAGCAATCGGGTACTAATAATTATTTTATTCCCGCTGGTCCGGCCTCTGCCGCCAGCCCCAACGCTCTGAACGCCATCTGGATTGAGATTATGACAGACGCCAAGTATACCTACACAATTGTCGGAGGGGCAAATGCCTTCACAGCAACGGCTACAGCCAATATCGACGATGACGTGGCCATCGACACCTGGACAATCGATCATACCGGTGCATTAGTCAATACCATAAATGACGCTTCCACATAACAGACACAGACATGACTCCTTTAACCTGCCATAGACGGGCTTTTTCTTAGGTCGACAAATAGGTAATTGTCATGGTTCAACTCCGCTCACCATGACTGAAATTGTAGGTCAAGCTCACTTGGGGCTTGACCCCTTGCAGAACGCAAAGACTTTGGCGTTTTGCTCTGATAAGAATCCGAACAATCCTCTTAGAATTGAAGGAACAGCACCATAGGCCACGCGCGCAAAACGGGAATTTCCATCGTGGCAATGGGTTATGGCCACTGGCAGCTGTTCAAAAATAATCATCAACGGTGGTACGGTCTTTGCCGATGATTTGCTTAGAGAAAAAGGATCAAATAAGGCCAGAAACCTTTAATCAAAAACCGTAGGAGGTCTCAATGTTCACCAAATTCCAAAATCGCCAGAAGGGCTTCACTCTTATCGAGTTGATGATCGTGGTCGTGATCATCGGCATCCTTGCTGCTCTGGCTATCCCGCGTTTCATGCAGGCCACGACCAAGTCGAAGCAGTCAGAAGCCAAGGAGATCTTGAAGCAGATCTATACGATGGAACGGGCTTATCGTCAGGAGAACAATACCTACGTAACCGGTGATGCCACACCTCAAGCGGCCGGTGGTTCTTTCCCAGTTCTCGGCGTTGAGATCATGGCCAGTGCCAGATACAGTTACGCTCTTGTGCAAGCTGTGAATACCTTCACCTTCACCGCCACCGCCGACCTTGACGATGACGCCACGATTGACACCTGGACAATAGACCAGGATGGCACTTTAACAAATACGATTAACGATGTAACGACCTAACATAAGCATATCAGGTCGAGTCTGATACGCCCGCCTATGGTGGGCGTTTTTTTTTGGCCAAGTCGGAAGAGTAGTATCGGTTGTAAAAAACAGGGGCTTTCTCTTATTTCAACAACACCATTTTCTTTGCTATGGTCATGTCTCCGGCATTCAATAGGTAGAAATAGATACCTGAAGCCACAGTTTCACCATGGTCGTTCCGGCTGTTCCAGGCAATCGTGTATGAACCGGCTGGCTTTGTTTCATCTAGTAACGTCCGTACTCGCTGACCGAGAATGTTGTAAACCTCAAGTGTGACTCGCGATAGGTTAGGCGGCAGGTCAAACGAAATTTTAGTGACTGAGTTAAAGGGATTCGGAAAGTTTTGATATAAGCGCACGCTGGTTGGAAGAAGCGGTGAGTTGCTACTGGAATCATCCGTTCGGTGTTCCATGATATAGTCTATCAGTTGACGGGCGGCCGTCTCTTCCATGGCCCATAGATGAAATGAGAATACATAAGCCTTCGATGATTCACTTCGGCTCAGCAGGCCGCATGGCATCCCCTGTAGCTCCGAAGTGTTTGGATAACGGGAATTATACAGGTATAATACCTCAGCGTCCTGATTGGGGCAAAAAGCAGGGGTGTGCGGCAAATCGTTTTCCACAGTGAACAGCTCCTGTATCTCGTGCTTGAGGCGGTTATTCGTGGAATCCAGGAAGAGCTGCGGTAGTTCGTCTTTGGTCGGTACAGCGCCGTTAAAGCCCGCCAAACTGTCAACGGCGTTGAAGGTGCGATAGTTGCGATCCCAGCTTTTCAAAAATGCTGAGTCCATATCAAAGTATCGGGCTTCAAAGGAATTTGATTCATAGATTATTGTATCTACGTCCGACGAGAGGTCGAGCAACTCTTGACCGGGCGGGGTGCCGAAATAGACCAGATCGCGACCGGAGTCCAGAATCCTAGTCAGCAGCTTGTGAGCTGGTTCGGTCTTTCGGCACAGTATCTTCGGCGCGGGAAATTCTTCGACAATAACCAGTTCATACCTGGCGATGTCTCGCCAGTCGGTGCAGTAGCGTGACGGGCAAGTAGCCAGGAGCAGATTTGTGTCCAGCCAGTTATAGATGTCAAAATCATAACCGCTTAACAGACGACTGTAATAGCTAACCAATGAATCGGAGTACACATAATCATATTCCGTCCAATTAGCACCAAGTACCACAACAATCTCTTTAGTGGGGCTAACAATCTCCTCCGTTGTTATAAGGTCGGAATAAGGTGACTGGTACCCCCCTGGGTGTCCAATTGCACAAACCCAGTATATCGCGTCGTCGACCGGATAACGGTCGGTGTAGGCGGCAACATCGGAAACGGTAGAATCATACGGTTTCATCTCATAGTAACAGTAGGTTGCACCTCCAGCTTCGCGACACACTTTCGGAGCATAGGGAACCAGCGAGGAATCGCCAATTACAAATGGATAGTAACGGTTATTGGCTATTGCTGTATCGAGAGTCTTGTAAATTCTATAGTATCGAACATCTGAGGTTTCAGAAGGCGCCCAGGAGAGTGTCACGGAAGAATCACCTTCCATGAAAAACACATATTCTCCATACGTTTGCACCGGTTTGACCTGCAAAGCCACATTGTCGTATCCCACAACTACCGGTTTTGAAAGTTTGCCTTCACCGGATTCTGTTACCTGAGCAATTGCCGCAAAGTAGAGGCGGCCAGGTTGCAAACCTGTAATTTCACCGATTGTTCTGCCCGCCGTAAAATAGTGGGCATTGTTTCCCATATTTTCGGGACCGACACCGGGCATCACTACGCCGGGGGCTATCAGGTAGGGATCATCGACCGGCTGGAGGTAAATATTGTAGCCCGTCACTTCGGGAAAGACCCAAGGGTCCCAACTCAGGACTGCCGTATCTGCCGAGACCTTGACAACATTAAGACCAGTCGGCGGCCGCATTGGGTCTATCATCGAACGGGCAAAGCTGGCGGCGTATTCGGCGGTTTCCCGAAGGATGACAAACTGCAGGTTGTCATAGTAAGTGCGGTAATTGCTCCCAAGCAGGTTGAATCTATTCTTCGGGTCAATATGTATGAAGTCGGCCCCAAACAGAGCAAAAACAGCTCTCATGGAGCTGTCGGGCATAAGGTCCACAGGCCCGACCGACAACAGAAATCGAGTATCGAACCCCTTGGCAATATCGCCTGCATTCGACTGGTCGGGATAAAGCCACAGGCTGTCGGTCGAATCCACCGTTGGCGTCATTACCTGGTCATAGTCCCATTCACCGTGACTCAAAATGTAGTATTTGTTTACATCCCCCATGGGAGCTCCAATCCCCCCGGTCAGAAAATCCCTGAATGGGTCTTGAGGTATTCCTCTCAAACGGGGTCCAAAGTCAACTCCATCTTCAAGGTCCCAATAAGTAGTGACCCACCAGTTGAAACTGGTGTCGGTGACCGAAGGGTAAATCATGACCGGTCGTAGAGCAAGCCCATCAATAGGACTGACTCGATCTTGAAATCGGTCATTCTTCGGATCCCCATCATTGTCTATGATGTAACCGGTACTGATGTCGCGAAAGGAGCCGACCAAATCGTCATTCCAACAATAGGAAAACTGGTTATCTTCCTCACTGCAAACATCTCCGTCAACAAGGATCCCCATACATACTTTTTCAATTGGGTCCGGACCAATGTTGGTGATAATGAAGTCCAGAAGCATGATATTACGGTAAGGATTAACATCCAGGCTGTATGATTTCTGATGTACTGAGAGATTCAAGGGAACGTGAGGACGACCGAAATAATCATTCGGTAAATCGGGCACATCGATGGTAAACGTGTCAACATAGTAAGCCCGGTAGGTCGCCCCCTCACCGACGTCGGAAGGGCTTATGCCCCTACCTCCACTCGGGTCGTCGGGAGGAAAGAACTCACCACCCCATCCTGTAAAATAACCGTTGTAATAGTCCGCTGTGTATCCCGTCGAAACTAATGTATCTTCCCCGACTATACCGCCAATCCACAGGCTCGCTACCCAGAGATAATCACTACCGCTATTGACAGGAAATTCAAAACCGGGATTCAACTTGTTAGTGGTATTGTCTCGAAATCCCTCCATCCTGCCGTTGCTTAGTACTGACCCAGCAAATTTGGACGTCCTATGGGTGGCTCCTACTGCCGGCCAGCGACTGTCATAGAAGTAAGGGTTACCTTCTGAGGCGCTTAAAATCCTCCTACCACCCTTGGCAGGCACCGTGGTGGTATCGCGGACATCACCCTTCCGAAAAGGACCAGGGTCTGTCAGAGCATGCACCCCCAATCCGATAACTGCAAGTACTACAATGAACAAGTTCTTCATGCAACTTTCCTTAGGCACGACTCAATCTTATCTCCCCTTCCACCGGAACTGAGCCTCAAAAGCTGCCCTTATCACTGGCCCGTTCCAGCCTGTAGATTTGCGACTATATATAATATAACGCACAAATTGATTATCTGTCTTCACAAAATAGACAGCTATATGCAGATTTCGTCCAAATTAGCCTGTAACCTCCACCGAATCAATAAGTTGGCTTGTTGGCCTGATTCTTGCATCTGAGGTTTCTCAGAGGTTTAAGTCTTGACTTATGTAACGGAAATAGTATATTAATATGATTAAAGAAGAGTACCAAAGTACTACAGAAGCTTATTACATCACATCTCCGAAGTTGGAAGGTGGCTTGACGGAGGCAAAGTTTGCGCCTAAGGGGGAAGCTGTAGCCTCTTTCAAAATAAATGTATGGAAAACTGAGGTTCTTAATGAGGGCTTGGAGCGTAGTTTTCACGCCTGAGGTCCGACATCCCTCACTGGGAGGAAAGATGAAAAGCTTTAGACATACCTATATCTGGGCAATAGGGTTTATCCTCTTTGCTTTAATGCAGACTTTCGCAGCCTCTGGGAAAGAGGCGTCCTATCCGGGGGATTCATCAACTGACTATGGGGGTGATTCAACATCATGTCCTCCACCTCACGTCCTTAGCTACGATTCCACCATTTATCTTTGTGAAGTTGACCAGATCTGTTTTGATGTCGTTGCCGTGAATTCTGGTGGTGATTCGCTGCTTATTACTCAAGTGGAAGGGCCAGGTCAGTTCGAGATGCTGACCGACACCTCGGGCCAGACCTGTTTCACGCCTATCGAGGTGGATTCGACTACCTACATGTTTGGTTACACTGTTGACGGGATCAGCAGCACCAACGGAGACGAGCCAGCACCTGATTCACCAGCCTGCAATTGGGATACGGTAAGAATAACGGTTGTTTTGAACCAACCCCCCTATGTGAATATGGCCGAAGATTTCTCCATTCTTCTGTGCCACCCGGAGAACCTCTGTTTTCCTGCCCACGCTGACGACCTCGACTTTGATATTGATAGTGTCTGGACCGAGTACGGCAGCTACCACAGCGCTACTAACCAGTTCTGTTTTTACGCTGATACCCCGGGCGTGTATACCCTAATCCTTAATGCAGTGGATACCTGTGCCATTACAGCCGCCGACACCACGATTGTCACGGTTGAACTCAACAGTGCACCGGTGGCTGCCTGTCCCGGCGACGACACACTCTTTGTGAGTAACCTCTCGGACGTCTGTGTGGCAGGTTTTGTTTGCAACGATCCAGATGACAACTTGG
Organism: uncultured Ignavibacteriales bacterium; assembly: GCA_964650395.1. Classification (GTDB taxonomy): domain Bacteria; phylum Zixibacteria; class MSB-5A5; order GN15; family FEB-12; genus CAZYRH01. The sequence goes on along the minus strand of CAZYRH010000001.1, from coordinate 36,433 downwards.
TCTCGTGCGTGTCGTCACCCGGCACGCTCAACAGCAACACCGTCTGCTTCACGCCGGTGCCGGGACCCAACACAATTACTCTGATTGCTACTGATAACTGCAGCGAGGCGGATACCTGTCAGACGACCATTCACGTCGTGATCAACAGCCCACCGGTCGTGAGCGGCATGCCCGACACTACGCTTTATCTGTGTTACCCGCAGGAAATCTGTCTGCCCGTCGAAATATTCGACCAGGATGGAGATATCGACACCATCATAGTGAACCGCGGCAGCTACAACAACGACTCTGTTTGTTTTATCCCCTACGATAGCGGGCATTACGAAATCATCGTCACTGCTGTCGATAGCTACGGCAACGTGGGAGCCGATACGGCGATCGTAGTTATCGAGACGGATCAGGGAGTCTCTATTGAATGTCCCGATGATACCTACATCTTTACCTGTCAACTGGTTGACACCTTTTGCTTCCCCATTGTTATTCACGGATTTCATGAAAACATTGAGGTGGAAGGAATAAACACCTGGTATGATCCTCTGACCGACAGCACAGGCAATGTTTGTTTTTGGTCGGCGTGTGGGAACACAAATCATATCACCGTTCGTGTTACCACTCCCTGCAATACCTATAGCTGCGATTTTACAGTCACTGTAGTATGTAACAGCGATCCGCTAGTGATACTACCACCGGATACGACAATTGTGGCGTGTGAAACAGACGACATCTGCTTGCCGGTGGGTATCAGCGACGTTGACGGCAACCTCTCGTATGTTGATGTTGATGTCGATGGAGGTGAAGGGTACTATAACTCGGCAACAAGCAAAGTGTGTTTCACGCCCGATACGACAATAATCTACCTAATAAATGTAACTGCTCATGATGCCTGTAAAGCAACCGGTCAAGACCAGATTGCTGTGCAGGTTGTGACCAACAGTCCGCCGGAGGCCACTTGTCCAGATGATGACACTCTGTTTGTGTGTGATCTGTCGGAGATTTGTATCGACGGTTTTATTTGCAGCGATCCGGATGGCAATCTGACTTCGTGTGAGGTGTCGCCTGGTACGCTCAGCGGGGATACCGTCTGCTTCACACCGGTAGAGGGAGCCAACACGATAACTCTCATTGCGACTGATGCCTGCGGTGAGGCGGATACGGCTGAGATATGTGTCATTGTAGAAATGGGAGACTTCGTACAGATTGACTGCCCGCTTGATACAATCGATATCTGGCTTTGTAATGCCGGTGAGGTTTTCTGGCCGCTGGATATCATGGGCGACAATTACCAGGTTCAAACCAGTTCCGGCACCTGGCATAACGACAGCCTCTGTTTCTTCGCAAATACCAATGGCCTTTATAATATCGAGGTGATCGCTACCTCGGAATGCAATAAGGACACCTGCTATGTTCTTTTTGACGTCCTGATTTCCGAAGAGGTGTCCATCACCTGCCCATCTGACACGACTGTCTTGTTATGCGGGCCTGATACCCGTTGTTTTCAATACGGGGTTTCATCCAACGTTGATTCGGTACGTGTCTCACCACCGGCTTATATAATAAACGATTCGACGGTCTGCGTGCCTCTTTTGGAAGCAGGTGACTCCACAATGACGATGATTGCCGACGGACCGTGTGGATCCGACACCTGCACATTCACCGTTACGGCCCGGTTCAACAGCCCACCGGATGTAGATGCAGGTAATGATACCACGTTCACACTTTGTGATCTGAGCGAGATCTGCATACCGTTCACCGCTACCGACATCGACACTAACATTGTTAACGTCACCAGTTCTCTTGGGGTTGTTGAGGATAGTCAGGTTTGTTTCACTCCACAGGACTTTGAGACTTATGATATTATCATTGCAGCCGTTGACGAATGCGGCGCCTCAGATTCTGATACCGTGGTAGTGACTGTCAATCCGGGTGGCACAGTGAACATCGTCTGTCCCTCGGACATCCAGTACGACACCATTTGTGGACCCACTACGATATGCGATTCGGTAACAATCATGCCTGAGAACGCCCAGGTTACAGTTTTGCCGCCCACTGGGTATTACGATTCGCTTACCAGCCAGGTTTGCATTCCTGTTGACCAGAGTGATACCATCAATGTTACCGTGATCGCTGAAGCATTATGTGGCAGCGATACATGCGTGTTTACATTGGATGTGACGCTTGCCCAGCCGCCGGAGATTACCTGCCCGAACCAGATTGATACAATGCTGTATTTAATTGAGCGGGATACTCTCTGTTACCCGGTTAGTGTGGTCGGCACCATTTCGCAGATAGATGTGAGCCCCATCGGGTTCTATTACGATGGTCAGGTGTGCATTCCTGTGGATACAGCAGGCATCTACGAGATTGAGATTGCCGCCAGCGGTGTCTGCGGCACGGACACCTGCTTCACCACAATAGAAATTAGCGACGTGTGCATAAGGCTGTCTATTGACGGCGGTGAGAGCGTTCCGGTTGGAGTAACCAAAGAAGTCGACATGTTCATTGAGACTGATAATACTATTGGCGGCTTTGACATTTTGCTAAAATACGATGTCCCCGGCTTGACGTTCCTTGGAGCTACTGATAGCTGTACGGATATAGAAAGCTGGGAGTACTTCACCTACCGTGACTCAGCCTTGATCGGACTGGTCCGATTTATCGGAATTGCCGACATAAACAATGGCGCCCACCATCCCCCCGATTCATCCCTGTCGCCGGACGGTCTTTTTATCGAGATGCAGTTCTATGTATCCAATGACCAGAACCTCGGGGGCTGGTTCCTCCCGATAAGCTTTATTTGGTACGACTGCGGGGACAATACCTTCTCAAACGTAACAGGCGACGATCTATACGTAGACCTTCGAATCTTCAACATGGAAGGGACAGTAATCTGGGATGAGCAGGATGACGTTAATTTCCCTGAGTCTTTACGTTCTTACGGCCTCGGAGCACCCGATATATGTGTTGAGGGCGGCGGCGTAGGCAAACCGAAGCCAATCCGCTGTATCGAATTCATCAATGGCGGTATTTGTGTTACTCCGCCTGAGTCTCTCGATTTGCGCGGGGACGTGAACCTGAATGGCATTCCTTACGAAATTGCCGATGCCGTGCTGTTCACTAACTACTTCATTTACGGCCTGAGCGTTTTCAGGGTTAATCTGGCCGGACAAATTGCAGCCACCGATATTAACGCTGACGGCCTGACCTTGAGCGTGGCCGACATGGTATATTTGATCAGGGTCATTATCGGAGATGCCGACCCAATACCCAAACTAACCCCGTATGACGAAGAGCTTTCTCTATCAACAGACTATGATAGCGATGTTATCTCAATCACTTCTCATGCGGTAAGTGACATCGGAGCTGCTCTTTTCGTATACGACATCAATGACAACCTTGCTATTGACGAACCACGACTTGCCCCCGGTGCGGAAGAAATGGATTTGATGTACGGCATAGAAGAAGGTCAATTGAAGGTGCTTATCTATAACATAGGAACAAACAGGATTCCCGCCGGTACTAACAGACTGGTGGAGATTCCCTACCGAGGTAACGGCCAATTGAACCTGACCCATGCTGAAATTGTCGATTATCAAGGTCGGCCATACATGGTCTCCGGCAAAGTTTCTCAGATACCTACCGGCTTTGTGTTGAGTCAAAATTATCCTAATCCCTTCAATCCGACTACAACTATCAGTTTCTCTCTGCCTCAATCGACCGGGTGGACGCTGAACATTTACAATATTTCCGGCGGTTTGGTACGTGAGTACCGCGGTTCAAGCGAGGCTGGAACCATCACCCTCGAATGGAACGGGAGAACCGAAGACGGAGTGCAAGCTGCTTCCGGCGTGTATTTCTACCGTCTCGAAGCGGCTGACTTCACTGAAACCAGAAAGATGATTCTTTTAAAATAATCCTCCCTCTTATCCTCCCGCGAAAGCGCCCGCTGTGGATTAACCAGTTGGGCGCTTTTTTATGTGACAAACAAACAGTACTCCTGACTCTGAAGTAGAAATAGGTCAGGAGCCTTGTGCTCCTGACAAATAAAGCAGATGACATCTGTCTGGACCACAAGGGTCTGATCGTGCGCCAACCCGAATGGGGCAGATGTGGACTCGCCTTTGGCGAGCCGCTCACGAACAAGGAGGGCAAGACAACGACAGCGTTACTTGTGATAGTCAGTGCCATGAAGAATAGAAAAAGCGCGGTAGAGCTGTTCCAGCAAAATCAGCCTGACAAGTTGGTGGGAAAAAGTCAGAGAAGATAAAGACAGAACGTGGTCAGCTTTGTTGAGGACAGAATCATCAAGTCCGTACGCTCCGCCAATAATAAAGCTCACCACCCCTCCACTTTTGATTTGAAGCGTCTCAAGCATTTTGGCAAAAGCAGGTGTATCTCTTTGCTTACCCTTGTCGGTCAGAGCAATACACAATCCTTTTTGACATTCCTTCTCTAACAGCCTGGCTTCACGTTTTTTGATCTCAGCAGGTGTCAGTGAGGGCGATTCTTTTGGCGAAGGCAGAATCTTCCACTCGATTTTGGCAAAGCGGGAAAGCATCTTTTCAAAATGGGCGCAGCCTTCTTCGACCCAGCGGTCCTTGTGTTTCCCGATAGCAATTATTCGAATTCTAAGCAAACGAGCCGACCCTGACTATCAGCCGACGGCGGCGAGGGCCATCAAATTCGCAAAAGTAGATCCCCTGCCAGCGACCCAGCACGAGCTGTTTCTTTTCAAAGGGAACCAGTTCACTACAGCCGATTAGAGAAGACTTAATATGAGCATCGGAGTTGCCTTCCGCATGGTGATACCCGTCAGCCTGAGGAATTTCCTTGTGGAGCTTGTACAGCAGATCCCGCTTCACATCCGGGTCGGCATCTTCATTGATGGTAATGGCGGCAGTGGTATGAGGGACAAAGCAGAATGCCAACCCCAAATCAAGTCCGCTTTCGGATACTGCCTGCTGTACTAACGTGGTGACGTTAATCATCTCCTCGCGGACTTTGGATTCAACGGTAAACTCGTACATCATGCAAACAACGCCTCGACAAACTGGTTCGGATCGAAAGGCTGGAGGTCCTCGATCCCTTCTCCCAACCCAATGAAATCAACCGGTACTCCCAGTTCTTCAGTCACCCCAATAATGACTCCCCCCTTGGCGGTGCCGTCGAGTTTGGTGACGATGATGCCGTCACAGTCAACCGCCTCAGTGAATACCTGAACCTGCGAGATGGCGTTCTGCCCGGTGGATCCGTCAACAATGAGCTTGCTGTAAATGGGTGCCTCGGGCAAAGCTTTGGCTATAACGCGCTTGATCTTTTTCAGCTCTTCCATCAGGTTCACCCTGGTGTGGAGACGACCCGCCGTATCGACCAGCAGGATGTTGGCTGAGCGGGCTGCGGCCGCCTTGGCGGCGTCAAAGGCAACCGCCGCCGGGTCCGAGCCTTCTTTGGCCTTTACGATGTCAACTTTGCTTCGTTCGGCCCAGATGGTAATCTGATCGATAGCGGCAGCTCGAAAGGTGTCACAGGCCGCAATGATAACCTTCTTGCCTTCGGATGAGAACCTTGTAGCCAGCTTGCCGATAGTAGTCGTCTTGCCGCCGCCGTTAACGCCGATAATAAGCCATACCGCCGGCTTCTTATCGTTCCCTGTGACAACCGGCAGCTTTTCTCGTGAAAGTATGGCAGCGATTTCTTCTTTTAGAAGCGTTATAATCTCTTCCCCCTCGGTCAGCCTTCTCTCTTTTGCCTGCTCCTTTATGCTTTCAATCAACCTGGTAGTCGCCTTGACACCAACGTCAGCCTCAATAAGGATCTGTTCAATTTCATCCAGAAGCTCATCATCGATCTTGCGGTGTCGAACCACGCGCGTGATTTTGCCGGCAATAGTTTGCTTGGTTTTAGCCAGCGATTCTTTCAGCTTTTCAAAGGGATTGAACATTACCGTTTGTACACTTAGGTCTGGTCGGGCGGTTTATTACTTTCACCGCCGGTGGGTATCGCAGGCTGCAGCCGTTCCACTACTGTTTCGGGAAGTCCGCCTATATCGTCTCCTACCTGGTCAGACACGGGTCCCGACATCTGTAGTGCCTCTCCAGACTCCACATCTATCGTTACGGTCCCGGTCGCTTCATCTTCGTGGACATCGGTAAATTTGACGGCAACCAGTTTGGAAACACCGGGTTGTTCCATGGTTACGCCGTAAAGGTTATGGGCGGCCTCCATTGTGATTTTATTGTGGGTAATAATAACAAACTGCGTTCGCTCAGAGAAAGTGTCGATGATCTTAAGAAAACGGCGGCAATTGGCGTCATCCAGCGGAGAGTCGATTTCATCGAGGATGCAAAACGGTGAAGGTTTGACCAGGTAGAGAGAGAAAAGCAACGAAATGGCCGTTAAAGCCCGTTCGCCACCGGACATCTGGTTTATCGAAAGCAGTTTCTTGCGGCCGGGGCGAGCGATAATTTCAATGTTGGATTCCAGTGAATCGGAAGGGTCTTCTAAAAAGATGTCGACTTCGCCACCGGCAAACAACTCCACAAAGAGTTTTTTGAAATTGCCCCGTACTTTCTCAAGGGTTTCAGTGAATAAAGTCCTTGCCGTTTGGTTTATTTTCGTGATAGTCGCTTGAAGATCGGCCTTCGCATTGCTCAAATCCTTCAATTGTTCCCTCAAGAACTTCTCACGTTCGCTGGTAGTCTGGTATTCTTCAAGAGCAAGTAGGTTGACCGCACCGAATTTTTTCAGAAGTTCCTTCTGTTTCTGTATATGCTCGTGAGCTTCTTGTTCTGAAAGACTTGCATCGGGCTTTATGACCTCGACTGCACTTATGTCAAGCTCGTAGTCATCACGGATCCGGTCGCTAATGGCCTTGATTTCCAACTCCAGCGTATTGAGACGAATTTCAAGCTGATGTATCCGGTCACTTAACGAATCTCTCCCATTCCTGATTTCTTTCAGTTGTTCTTCTCTTGTCGAAACACGTTGAAGCAGTTCGGACTGAGTAGTTCTTAAACTGTTTTGATGAGCGACAACCTCGGCTCGTTGCTCAAATGAAAGCTTTAATTCACCTTCAAGGTCAGAAATTCGCTGGGTGGAAGTTTCGATCTCCTGTTCGGCATTGCTAATCTGGAGGTTTTTGGTTGCCGCGCCGTTGGCAATCTCCTGGCGCAGTTCACCGATGTAAGACAGCTCGCTCTCTTCTTTATCTACTCTGCTTTTGGCCTCTACCACCGCCACCTGCAGTTGTGAGAAGCTCTCCAGAGCGGCACTTGCGGCTTCTTCAAAACGGCTCAACTGCTGATCCGTCCGCGAAATGTCACCGTCCAGATCCTCTTTTCGATCGGAGAGCTGTTCAAAGTCCAGCCCCAGGGTGTTCTGGCGAGATTGAATATTGTCAAGTTTGGCCTGGCAATGTCCGCGTTCCTTTTGTAAGCGGTCGATTTCTCTCTCAGCCGTCCGAATTTGGTAGTCTGTTTCGCTGTGTTTCTCCTTGATCGACTCAAGGTCTTCAGCCAAGTCGTCAAGTGCCTGGGTCAGTTGTAAAGATTCTGCGCGGGCAGCAGCAATGTCGGTTGTGATTCTATTCCTCTCTTGGTGAACAGCCTTCAGTTTCTCATTCAACTCTTCAATCATCTGCTGCTGCTGGGACACCTTTTCTTTTCGTCGGAAGAGGGGGAACTTGTCCTGTGAACCGCCAGCGATAATATTCTTACTGTAAACAACCCCGTCGGTGGAAACAGCTTTGAATCCGTACGGGAGCAGAGTGAGAATCTCAGTTGGATCACTTCCCTTTTTGAAAACTGCCGTCCGTGAGATAACTGCCTCCATGAGAGGACGCAGCTCATCATCAGTGGAGATAAAACCATCCATCCATCCGACAAACTCTGTCATGTTTAGCTCCGGGCGCTTTACCACCGGGTTAAGAGTACCGCTGTCGGGTACAAGAATACCCAGCTTGCCCTTGTTTTCGGCTTTTAGATAATCGATAATTCGTTCAGCGGTTTGGCGGCTGTTGCAGATGATGAAACCAGCCATTTCGCCCAAAGCAGCCTCTACTGCTGTTTCGAGGCCTTCCACGGGCACAAACTTTTCAGCAACAGTTCCCACAATACCCTCAAAACGGTTTCTCACTTCCATAGCCGCGACAACACCGGACTCGTAACCCTCATACTGGAAGATCATTTCCTCCAGCAGGTTCCGTCGAGCCTCACAAGCCTCAATTGACGCGGAGAGGTTTGAAATCTCAAGGGATAGTTCCTCGTTCTTTTCGAGCAACTGTTCGATACGTTCCGTCAGCGCAACCTGCGACTTCTCAGCATCAGACTTCTTGGCGCTGGTTTCATTCAAGGTTTGCTGGTGAACCACTGCTTGCTCATTCAAGCTTTCTTTCAAGGCGGCATGTTCAGCAAGACTATTGTCCAGCTCTGTGAGAAGTCGGCTAAGCTCCTGCTGCTGCTCAAGCAGACCGGCCTCCTCAGCTCGTCCCGAGGACAGCTTCCCCTCAAAGTCGATAAGCTTCTTGTTTCCTTGTTCCTTGGCCGCCCGGACTTCCAAAAGCCTCTGGTCAGCTTCCGCCTGAGCCTCTTCTGACTCATGGAGTTTGGACATAAGAGAATCGACTTCAGCTCGGTCTTGATTCAACTCGGCCTCTGATGCGGTCGCCTGATCTTTGAGGATATTCTCTCTAGCCTGTAAGGCTTGAATATCATTTTGATTGCGCTCGATAAGCGCTCTGGCGTTGGCCCGTTTTTCAGTCAAGATAGAGATTTCCTTCTCATATGAATGAGCCTTCTCGGAAATCTCATAAGCTTCACCTCCCACCCCACTCAGTTCATGCTCCAGATCAACTTGCTTCTTGCGGTCCTGCTCCAATTGGGCAGAAATGCTGTTGAGCTTCGCTTCTTTGTCCAACCTCTGATCTGATAGCGCAGCAAGCTCAGTTTTCATCTCCCCGCTTTCCGATTCAATAGCTTGCATTCTGAGTGTGCTTAAATACACCTCCCACTTCTTGATGTCATCAACGATAGTCTGATACCGTTCAGCCTTGCGGTGTTGACGCTTAAGCGAGTTGACTTGTGTTTTCACTTCAGCGTGAATATCATTGAGGCGCAACAAGTCGTTCTCAGTGGCTTCAAGCTTTCGCAGGGCTGCTTTTTTGCGCTGTTTGTATTTAGTGATTCCAGCCGCTTCTTCGAACAGAAACCGCCTTTCCTCAGCCTTGTCGGAGACGATGGCTTCAATCATTTCCTGCTGAATGACCGAATATGAATGGGAGCCCACGCCGGTGTCCAAAAAGAGTTCCGTAATATCTTTCAACCGGCATGGCACTTTGTTGAGCAGATATTCTGACTCCCCGCTGCGGAACAAGCGGCGCGTAACTTGCACTTCGTTGTATTCCGTGGGCAGCAGCCCGCGGTCATTGACCAGGGTGATGGTCACTTCAGCCATGTTTAGCGGTTTGAGATCGCGGGTACCGTTAAAAATAACCTCTTCCATTTTACTGCTGCGCAACAGAGAAACTTTCTGCTCACCCAGCACCCAGCGCAGGGCATCGAGAGTATTTGTCTTGCCGCACCCGTTCGGTCCGACAATAGATGTGATGCCGTTTGAAAAATAAATGGTAGTTTTGTTAGCAAAAGACTTAAATCCCAGTACGTCGAGTCGTTTTAAGTACACGCTTCCTCCGATGCTTGTGCTTTGCGCACAGAGACAGTTTTTTTCTGCCGGCTGTTCTTGAGTAACCTCAGCGTCTCAAAGAGAGAACGGTAAATGTTGCGTTCATCCCTCAAGTACTTAGTCTTAATTTCAAGATTATAAAACGGTTGTCCCAAGTGGTTCCCCCGACCAATCCGCAAAGCCTTCGGAAAGTTAAGCAAAACGCTTGAGGTAAAAAACGTTGAATCGAGATTGAGGTCCAAAAGCAGGTCGAATTTGTAATCCTGAAGCACTCGTAGGTAGCTTTTCCTAGCCAGTCCGGTCCAGGCCTTCTGGTCCGGCAAGGGAGTCAGGACGTGAAACCCCTTACGAGGGAAAATGTCAGCAATCTTCATTCCGGGCATGGGTAGAAGAGTGATTTCGGCAGGCTTGAAAAGCTCGGTGATGTTAGGCAAAAACTGTTTGACAAGCGTGAGCTGCCGCAGACCTGCCGGCAAACACACCAGGACATGCTTTGGAGCAAACAGAACATCCGGAAAATCAAATGCCTCGGTGGTCATCTTACTTTTGAGCCGTTCAAGCGTTATTCTGGCAAGAAAGTTTCTAAGGCTCATCATTACGCTTCCAATCTACCTGAGCGCTGTCAGCATCCTTTTCAATCGCCCCCGGCGCTTCAACGCCCGAGGTTAAAGAAGTACTTGAATCTATGGACTGAACTTGCAAGGAAGACAAGGGCTTGACATTAAAGTTGTTGCCGATAGTAGAAGCCGGTGAATTAAGAAAAGAATCCAAATTCGTCTGGTTGATCTCCACTCTCGAGATTCGTCCCTTATTCGGGGAGCGTAGGTCCACCGACTGACCGTTCAGCTTTACATCAACAATAGATGGAACCGCTATGGACACCAGAAACCGATACTTAGCCTTTACCTTGTAGACTCGGCCCGGGGTCAGGGTTCTGAAAATAGCTGTGTCACCATCCGCCAGAACCGTTGCCCAGCTTTTTTCTTTTGCAACAAGTTGCATCTCCAATTCGGGCGGCTTTTGATAAGTTGTCACATCCCAATTATATCGAGCCAAGCTGCCCCGTTCAGGTTCTGCCTGATTGCCAACAAGGGAACTTTCCGCGGCTGCTTCAACTTGTTCCTCAGCTGGAGTGACAACTTCACCGGAGTTGAAAAATAACTTATTCACTAACAGAAAGATAAAAAAGAGAACTATGATTGCAGCAAACACGGAAATCCAAATTTTTAGATAGTTTGTTCCAGATTCCTTCCGGTCGCTCACAGGCTCAGCCTCTTTTCCAGCGGTCGCTTCACCTGAATCTGTAACGTCCTTTTTACTTTCCTTTGGGTAACCTAACGGTTCGAGCGATTCGCCAAGGTCTTCCTTGATGGCCTCGACCGTTTTCGTGTAATCTATGCCGAGCGCTTCAGCGTAGGATTTAGCAAAAAGATTGAAGTACAGCTCTGAAGGAAGAGCGTCAGCCTCTCCCTGTTCGATACGCTCAAGATTGCTTTTGGCAATCTTGAGCTGGACCGACAAATCTTCCAAAGTCAGAGCCTGCCGTTCGCGTTCCAGTTTTAACAGTATCCCGATTTTTCTGTACAATTCAGTCATCACTAAAACTACCGTGAGTGATTCGGTTTCGCAATTACCTCTTCCGCGAGTTTGTTCAGTAGCGTACGCGGCAGGCCAATGACATTATCCACGTTGCCATTTATTCTGTCAACTAAAAACGCCCCCATTCCCTGTATCCCGTAGGCGCCCGCTTTGTCCCTCGGCTCACCGGTAGCGATGTAGTCACGTATTTGCTCGGCCTTGGCTGGGTTGAAAAAGACCTCCGTCAGCTCATATCCTGAGGCCAGCAGTTTCTTATCTTTGACCAACGCCAGAGCGGTACAGACGACATGCATCCGCCCGGAAAGTATAGACAAAATCTCAAAGGCCTCGGCTTCGTCATCCGGCTTCTGAAGAACTCTATCACCAAGAACAACTATTGTATCACAGCCGATAACTACATGACCGGCGTCAATCTGACGTGCCACCCATAGAGCTTTATCCTCAGCTAAACGCTTCGCAAACAAGTAAGCAGGTTCACCGGCTTCACGTGACTCTTCCAGGGGAGGGATGATTTGCTCAAACGCAACGCCAACCTCTTTTAAGAGAGCAACCCGCCGGGGAGACTTTGACCCAAGAACCAGCTTCCATTGGTCGGCCAACTGCTTGATGTAGTTATACCTCATGTTCTAAAATGATTGTCACTGGCCCATGGTTGGTGAATTTGATGTCCATTCTGGCGCCAAACACTCCGGTGTGCACCGCCAGCCCGCTCGCTCCGACCAGCTCTACGAATCGATTGTACAGGCGCTCCGCCTCGATCGGTTCCATCGCTTCTATGAACGAGGGGCGCCGTCCCTTCCTGGTGTCGGCATAAAGAGTAAACTGAGAAACAATCATTATTTCCGCGCCGATGTCCAAGGCTGACAGATTCATTTTGCCGTTGCTGTCTTCAAAGATACGCAGATTGACCGCTTTGTCGGCCAGAAAAGCACACGACTCTTCCGTATCGCCCGTTCTGGTCCCCACTAACAGCAACAGGCCGCCTTTGCTCTTGCTGTGCAAGCTGTTATCAATCCATACCTCGGCGCCGGTAGTTCGTTGGACTACTATTCGCATGTTTGCTTTACTTTCCTGGCCAATTAATATATTGACGCCAAGCGAAAAGGCAAACTGAAATCACAGACCTGCTCTTAGGCCGGAGAGATTCAATTCTCCACGAAGTGGTAGAACCAACCCAAGGTGCATCACCAAGCGCCGAAACCGTTCTACTGATTATACGGATATCTACATCTTCCCAATAAAAAACCTCCCCATTCTTCACGGGGAGGCAATAAGTTATTTAAAGGCAGCTAAAACTTAGCCGTAAATTTCACTCTTGTTCTCGTCGGTAACGGCGATATTTACAGTGCGGAATTTCCAGGAACCGTCTTCTGTCCGGTATGCCTTCACCCATTTCACATACTCGACCGGCGGTTTATCTTGCTTGCCTGCTGCCTTCTTCACTTTATCAGCGAAGGTTTTCTTCTTGCCCATAAGAGAACACCTCCTCAATTTCTATTTTATCTTTACTATCCAGCTCCTGCCGTTCCGCCTTAACCGTCAACAACAGATTTGTTGTCTCCTTTAGAAGATTGAACTCCCGGTTGTCCTTAAAATGCAGGGCGGCTGCGTCAAAATGATTGGCTGCAACCCGGTAATCTTTATGTTTCAAGGCCAAAAGAGCTTCACAGTATGACTTTTCAGACTGATTAAGCATGCCGCTTCTCACTTTTGATTACGCTTTCGGCCTCTTTCAGCCTCTTAACATATGGATCAACAAGATAATTATTTAGTTTAAGGTAATATATAATAAAAGCAGACAAAAGCAACGCATCTTTACTCTTTTGTTCCTTGGCTGATTCCAGGGAGTCATCCAGAGCTGACAGAATATGCTGACGGGAGCCGGAAGAATCGGCATAGAGGTTGGCAACCCTTTTCAGGACTCGATCAAAAAGAGCAATAGAACCTTCAGCCGGTTCAGTTGGAGTTTCCGGTCCTCTTTTTAGAACCAGCTTCTGGGCTGTGGATGTAGCCCGTTGGCCCCAGCGGTCGATTTCTGAGCCCAGTTTGTCAAGGGCCGGTGAGGTATCAGCAGATGTCGTTAGACCTTCTCTGATTTCAGTGAGAATTTCATTAATACGTAAAGCATCCGCCGGCCTTAGACCATCACCGGAAAGCCATGAGTTGTGCTCGGCGAACCACTCGCCGAGGCTCTCAGTGATATCCCCACCGTCCTTTGTGGTATGAGCTATGTCATCGAGACGACTGACACCGCTCAGGACCCGCAGCCGTTCTTCTTTTGCGGCCACTGCCCGTTCCAGGAACGATTCCAGAAGGTTCTCAAGCGATTGCAGAGCGTCACCGTAGCTCAATCAACACTCTCCACGTATGTTTTTGTGATTTTGCGGTGCACAGGGCGATTAGCCGTCTTTTCCGTCAGGTAGTCCTCGAATAAGTTAGCCAGACGGTCCACCATCTTTTCAAGATCAGATGAGGGCGGTCTCTCCTTTTTTTTAGTTTTGGTTATAATACCGGCCAGCTTGAGCTGAGCAAGTTTCTTCAGCGTGTCATCGCGGTCAACTGGGCTCAGTGTGCAAATCTCATTTACTGTCCGATGCGCATCCACCAGGGCCATGATATTCCATTCATCGGCCTGCAGGGTAACAGCACGGGAGCGTCCTCCTTGCGATGCAGAAATTGTATACACGGCATCAAGATCAGGCAACGTTTCCTTCACCATGTTCATCTCGTCTATACGCCGCAGCCCTTCGAGAATTACGTTTTCTGCCGAGAGATTGACGGTGATTTCCTCTTCAGTAGGAAACTGGCCTTCGTAGAACTTAAATGATCCGCTTTGCCAGCTTAAAAGTGAATACAAAAGCTGCTCTACCTGCTTTTTAACAACGGCCTCCAGGTCAGCCCGATCTATAAAATGCCGTGACACGAGTATATCGCCCAAGCGCCTGGAATTTTCTGTCTTGGCCTGGATATTGACCGCCTCTTCGAGCTGTTCCGCCGCAATAACTCCCCGTTCCTTCAATAACTGTCCTATGTGAAATGTCTCGCGGGGGCCGTAGCCATAGGTAATGTTGCCCTCCTTGAAATAGACCATGACAATGGACTCATCTCGTTGAATCCCCAGAGTTCCCGATTTGCGCCCCGAAGCTATCAATTGAAATACTTCCGGCACCGTAAATAGTTCGATGTTCCCTTGTAGATCAAGCTCCATAACCGCTCCCTGCTGACAGAGAATGCCAGCTACTTGACATGAAACAGTTATAATATTCCTCTTTTGTTACTGTATACATATCAGCATGATAGAAAATAAGTTTATTTTTCAATAGATCAACCTACAAAATAATAACAAGTTACTAACATCATCTAACGAATAGTAAGAATAATAAAACTAAAACAACAAGTCAATATAGAAGTTGGTGAAAATGTCGTTTTTAGCTTTTTTCATGCAAGAAAGCAGCTTAATATCTAAACAACATAAGGCCTTAACGCTCCAGCATTGATGCTGAAGATAACAGCCGCTTGACTGATGGACGAAATAATCAAAATACTCCGGCTCAACCGCACTGCTTCAGAAGTGTCGGTGACAGTTTCCACTCTGGACTCGCCGGTAGTTCTACCTGAAGATGCTGCGCACAAGCACCGGCTCAAAGAGGGGATTGTGATAACGACTCCCCAGCTTGAGAAGCTGAAATCCGAGGCGGAACTGTTCCGCTGTGACCGAGAGACGGTTCGGCTTCTTGCTCTCCGCGAGCACTCAATTGGTGAGCTCAAAGCCAAGCTGGTAAAAAAACATTTCACTCCCGACGTAATACTACACGTAATCAAAAAATACAAAGACCGGGGTGTGCTGGACGACGCTCGTTACGCCCATACCTTGGCTAAGAACCTGTTGGAGCGCCGCCCGAGCGGAAGGGCCTACTTGACAGGCTACCTTCAACGGAAGATGATAAGTCGTTCCCTCGCAGATCAAACTGTCGAGGAGGTACTGTCAGGGAAGGACGAAAGTGAGCTGGCTGTTAGTGCTCTGGAGAACCGATGGGCTGAATTCAGTCAATTTGAACTTGAAGTAGCTCGACGAAAGTCATATAATTATCTCGCTCGCCGCGGGTTTGGTTATGAGGCAGCCAGAGCGGCATTTGAGCAACTTCAGAAACTGCAAGATGAGGTAACGAAAGATTAAAACAGCCGATATCAGACAGTCTTTTTTAGACTATTTCAAGAAAAACGACCACCGCATTGTCCCTTCTTCACCGGTTATTCCGTTTGACGATCCGACGCTGTTGTTCACCAACGCCGGCATGAACCAGTTCAAAGACGTTTTTACCGGCCAGCGCAGGGTGGAGTACAAGCGGGCGGCCAGTGTCCAGAAGTGCATCCGCGCCGGAGGTAAGCACAACGACCTCGATAATGTCGGCTTTACCGCCCGCCATCACACCTTTTTTGAGATGCTGGGCAATTTCTCGTTCGGGGATTACTTCAAAGAGCAGGCCATTTATTATGCCTGGGAATGGCTGACCAAAGTGCTGGCGCTGCCGACTGACCGACTTTACGCCACCGTATACGAAGAGGATGATGAAGCCTTCACGCTCTGGGAGAAGGTGGCGTCGCCACTCAAAAAGAAAGGCAGCATCCTGCGTTTCGGAAAGAAAGACAACTACTGGGCTATGGGCGACACCGGCCCCTGTGGACCATGTTCGGAGATTCATTTTGACCGAGGTGAGAAGTTTGGAACTGGGCCGAATGATGTTATCAATGGCGATACGGATCGCTTTGTCGAGATTTGGAACTTAGTCTTCATGCAGTATGACCAGCAACCGGACGGCAAAGTCATCGACTTACCCAAACCGTCTATCGACACCGGTGCTGGCTTGGAGCGTCTGGCTGCCGTCGTGCAAGGCGTCGATTGCAGCTACGAGACAGACATTTTCAAGATAGACATTTTCAAGAGCATCATCGAGGCTATCTCTGACATCACCAAATCTAATTACAAAGACAATCCTGCTTCACATAACATCATTGCCGATCATGTGCGGGCGCTTACGTTTGCCATAGCCGACGGGGCCGGCATTTCCAACGAGGGGCAGGGTTATGTGTTGCGAAGGATTCTGCGGCGCGCGGCTTTTCATGGAAGATTGTTAGGGATGGAGGAGCCTTTCATATTCAAACTTGTGGAACTCGTTGTTGATGAAATGGGCCAGACCTATAGCGAAATCAGAGAGAGGGAGACACATATCCAAAATGCAATTCGCGCAGAAGAAGAAACTTTTGCCCGAACTCTCGATAATGGCTTGAGGATGTTCAGGGAAACCGCAGAGGAACTACTGGCATCAGGTCAAACCATTGTCCCAGGCCGGGACGTCTTTGAGCTACAGGATACCTATGGTTTCCCCTACGATCTGACTGATATTATCGCGCGGGAATACAATTTGACATTGGACAGTTTGGGATACGAAGAGGCCCTTCGCGAACAACAAGAGCGTTCCCGACAGAGTTCTGCGTTCAAGGGTACGCATATCGATCGTTCTTTCACTTTACACGACGAGACAGAGGAAAGCACAGATGCTACCAAGTATTACCCTTGGCGTAAACCTTACTCGGTAGCCACGTTTGTTCAGGACTTCTACATTCCTCCTATGCCTGCCGGGGGAGAAATAGAGATACAAGTTATCTTAGCCGCCTCGCCATTCTACGTGGAGGCCGGTGGTCAAATCGCTGATGTCGGCGAAATCGTAGCAGTCGACGGCAGCTTTAGCCTGCGTGTAATTGGATCGTTTTTGAGTAAGGACAGGATTGTCATCAGGACTATCGGTGACACGGTGGCGATAGCCAACATCAAAAAGGGAGTGGAAGTAACAGCCAAAGTAGATAACGCTATTCGCTGGGACACCATGCGTAACCACACCGCTACGCATCTGACACACGCAGCCTTGCGGAAAGTGCTGGGAGAGCATATCAGGCAGTCCGGCTCGTACGTTGGCCCGGATCGGCTGCGCTTCGATTTTTCGCACCATCAGCCGATGACGCCGGAAGAGATTCAAGCGGTTGAAGAGATCGTCAACGAACAAATTCTTAAGGGCAGCAATGTAGATAAAAAAGAAATGCCTGTTGAGGAAGCAATGTCCTCAGGGGCGATGGCACTGTTTGGTGAGAAGTATGGCGACACTGTGCGGGTGGTATCAGTAGGAGATTTTTCTAAAGAGTTGTGCGGCGGCACTCATGTCGACAATGTCAACCAGATCGGGCCGTTTTTCATCACGCTGGAGACCGGTATTGCCTCCGGTGTGCGGCGCCTTGAGGCGATCACGGGTCGGGAAGCGATTAAGTACATGCTTTCCGCCAAGCAATTCCAACAACAGGTTTCATCTATTGTCGGTCGAACCGAGGCCGATGCAGTTGAAGGCGTCCGACAGTTACAGGAAACCAATCTCGCTCTACAAAAAGAGATCAAAAAAGTGAAAGCGGAAATGTTCGCCGGTGCTCGACAAACAATAGGAGAAGAATCTGCCGTAGGGCCTGTTTCGGTCATCACCCATGACTTTGGAGAAACCGACCGCGATGTTATGGCCGGATGGATCGACGCCCAAAAGGCGCGCAACGAAGCTGTGGTGGCGTTTGGTTTGGGAATGGTGAATGGAAAAGTCACGTATATGGCATCGGCGAGTCACTCTGCGGTCACGCAGCTGCACATAAATGTCGGTAAGCTATCCAAACAAATGTTGCCGCAATTTGGCGGTCGTGGGGGCGGCAAGTCGTCTTTCGCTCAAGGATCAGTGGCTCAAGGAACGAAGCCACAAGAGCTATTCGATGCTGCCCGCTTAATCATCAAAAAGGAGGTTGAAAAGAAGAATGGTAAAGGGGCTAATCTATAGTAGATTAATGATGGTGAAAGAACAGCGGGGCGGGGGGTTCTTTCTTCTGATTGACCCTGACCGAGTAACTGAGAGGGTTTATCTTTCGCTCTCCGAAGCTGCCGAAGAGTGCGGCGTC
The DNA here is from genome assembly GCA_964650395.1 of uncultured Ignavibacteriales bacterium. Classification (GTDB taxonomy): domain Bacteria; phylum Zixibacteria; class MSB-5A5; order GN15; family FEB-12; genus CAZYRH01. The sequence goes on along the minus strand of CAZYRH010000001.1, from coordinate 18,175 downwards.
GATGCTATCTTAGTTGGCACATCGTTTATGCTTAACACTAACTTTGCCTCTGCTGTGAAACAGATAAAAGGGGTCACGCCTCTACCGGTTATCATTTTCCCCGGTTCATTTGCGCAGGTCACTCCCGATGCCGATGCTATCCTGTTTACATCACTCATATCCGGACGAAACCCTAACTACCTGATCGACGAACAGGTTCGGGGGGCGCCGCTGGTGAAACGGTTTGACCTGGAGCCGATACCCACAGGCTACATGCTTGTTGAATCGGGGATGCAGACATCCGTACAATACATATCAGGCACCCATCCAATTCCTCGCACAAAGTACGATATCGCCTCTGCCCACGCCCTGGCTGCCCAGTATCTGGGGATGAAAATCGTCTATCTGGAGGCAGGTTCCGGCGCCCAACAACCTGTGCCTGAAGAGATGATTCGTGCTGTGGCTTCTTATATCGATATACCAATGCTGGTCGGAGGAGGTTTGACCACCGCTGAAGAGTGTGCAGCGCGGATCGAAGCCGGGGCATCGTTTATAGTAGTCGGTACCGGACTCGAGAACGATCCCACCTTTGCTCTCCTGTGCGAGCTAACCGCAGCCACTCATCCTAAGGAGTCTGTCGCTGTATGAAGAAAGACAAGCGGTTGGCGCAACTAAAAAAGTTAGCCTGCGAAACTGCTATCCTGCGCAAGTCCGTTGTTGACGGGCTTGGTGAGCAGATTCTGGAGATGGCGGCCGTCATTTCCGGTGTGATTGGTTCGGGAGGCAAAATTCTGATTGCGGGCAACGGTGGTTCAGCTGCCGACGCCTGCCACTTTTCCGGGGAGATGATCGTGAGATTAACGGCGGACAGAAACCGACAGGCATTGCCTGCCATAGCTCTTTGTACAGACCCGGCCATAATGACAGCCGCCGCTAACGACTTCGGGTATGAAAACGTCTTTGCCCGCCAGATTCAAGGAATTGGCAACAAGGGTGACATGCTGTTTGTCATATCGACCTCCGGTAACTCATCGAACCTGGTTAAAGCTGCACATACAGCAAAGGAACTCGGGCTCTTAACCTCCGGCCTTCTGGGCGATAAAGGAGGGAAGCTGAGTGGTATTGTCGACCGAGCTCTGATTATCCCTCATCCGTCAACTCAAAGGATACAGGAAGAGCATATATTTGTTATCCATCTATTGGTTGAATTAGTCGAAAGTGATCTCTTTCGATGACTAATCATAGCCTCAAGTCCCTCAACCAAGCTCTGTTTTACTTTTTTGCGCTGTTTATCTTCAGCTCCGCCTTTTCCATCGCTCTCGCTCAAATCTCATTAGGCGTGTGCTTAATCATGTTTCTTACCATTGCCATTGTGTCACGCTATAATCCGTTCCCACCTTCATTGAAGTGGTTTTATCTATTTATCGCTCTCTATATCTTTTGGATGTTGTTGTCAGCTTTGCTTGGATCTACCCCGCTTAAGTCAACACTGATTATAAAAGAGGAATGGCTTTTTTGTGTAATTCCAATTGGAGTCTTCCTATTTCACTCTCCCAGCTGCCGGAACAAACTGGTAGTCGCTTTTGCCGCTGGCGTAATGCTTATTTCAATCTACGGTATAATCCAGCACTTCACCGGAATCCACTGGTTTAAGGCCACCCCGCTCAAAGCAGCTTCTGATTTTGGTTACCTGGCCTATGGCAACTTTTCTCATCCTCTTACCTTCGGCAACTACTACGGCACCGCCTCCCTTTTCCTGGCCGGATACGCTCTGGCAGGGAGCAAGTGGCTAACGAAACCCCTACGGCTCTTTTTCATTTCTTCATCCTTGCTTAGCATGATTGCCACTGTACTGAGCTACAGCAGAGGCGCCATAGCCGGCATGGCCATCGCTCTGGTGTTACTGGGACTGATGATCGGGCGGAGGTATCTTTTCTTTTCTCTTGGCACCATTGCAGTACTCGCAGTGGCCATAGTTATCATCATGCCGGGGCTAACAACTCGCTTCAGTGGTAAAACTGATAAAGACTTAGGTGGCGTCTACGAGGGCGGCCGGGTCTTCATCTGGAAAAATTCGCTCAAAGTGGTAGGAGAAAACCCGGCGTTTGGCGTGGGACAGGGGAATTTTAAGGCTGCTTATTCCGCCTACCTTCGGCCGGGCATCCCCGAAAAGCGAAAACATGTCCATGCCCACAACGACCTGCTTAATATTGCCGCCTTTTCAGGTATTCCCGGAGCTGTCTTTTTTGCAGGGATGTGGGTAGCGGCAATCGGTTACTTCTGGAAAGGTTGGCGAACAAAGCGGAGTGGAGAACCGGACGAAAGCTTTTTGCTGGCGGCTCTGCTGGGTTCGATTGTTTTCTTTGTAACTTCCCTTTTTGAAGCCACATTTGCCGACGAGGAAGTTCGTCAAATGTTGATGTTTATCTGGGCGGCCGGGCTATGGCCGTGGTATAAGGAAATTAACCACGGGAAAACGGCGACTTAGAAAATTACTTGACAAAAGGCAAGTTTTAGTTTTAATACAGATCAGTTGAATCATGGCAGTAAAAACAAAAAAAACGACTGATTCGAACCAGGAACAAGTCAGGTGGCCCTTCGGCAAGAAGAACTACCTAATTTTTGCTCTGGCGCTGGTGGTCATAATAATCGGGTACATCACCCTCGGAGAGGGTTCGATTACCTTAGCTCCAATTCTGCTCGTGCTGGGGTACTGCGTTCTGATTCCCATCGCGCTGCTTATTAAGGGACGTCCCGAAAGCGAGGGCAGCAATAAGTCAAGTCAGTCGCCTGGCAGTTAGAGCTCTTCGGCGAGGCACACCTGGATCGCTTCTGACCTGAAAAGCTAAGAGCTTCCCAACCGTAGTGGCAGAAGTTCATGTGGTTGTTATGGGGATGCTACACATTGCAGGTAAACGTACTGCTTCAAACTGTGATTGTATCTAAGTGCCAGAACAAGAAACAAAAGACTGATCCCATTCGAAACGATAGCTCAACGCCAAACTACAAATGGTGATTGTTCCCTCTGTGCTGCGTCAAAGAATATCTCTTCAGTTAACCTTCTGTGATCGTCGGAATACTTCATATCCGTTTCAGATGCTATTGTCGGCTCAAGTGACCGGCTATTGACAAACAGGAGCAAACATAGCTATTTTCATGCAAAATTTATACTGTGTGATGCCGATAACCATCAATATGAATCTTGCACGCTGCTTTAACGAGAGTATGGTCAAACTGGAGATGACCACTGAGATTGCCCCTCCCGAAGAGGGGGTATCCATTGAGAAGTGGCGCCAGCGTAGTAAGGAACTCATTTTGTTGGAATTGGTCGACCTTCTCCAACATGGCGCTCGCATCGGCAACAGCAACAAGCTCCTGCTTGACTTCATCAACCGTGAAAAGAAAGCCTCCACCGGCATTGGACACGGCGTTGCGATACCGCACATCAGGTCCGTGCAGGCAAAGGACTTTATGATTGCTTTTGCCCGCTCCACCCAGGGATACGACTTCGGCGCTTTAGACAATTGTCCAACGCATTTGTTCTTTATCATGGCCGCTCCTCCCTACGATGACACCTTGTATCTCCGGATATTCAAAAGTTTGGGCGAGATGCTTCAGTACGAATCGTTCCGGGACGAGTTGATGTCTATCACTTCCCCGGGAGAGCTCATCCGTACCATCCGTTCCACGGAATAGAGTCGCAATACCACTCTTAGCGCACCTAACAGGCAATAGGCAGGAGTCGGAGACTCCTACCCTACATTTTTATACTATCACAATCAAAAAATGATATTATACGTGCTTAGCTGGGCTTCCCACGACGCTCTCGGTACAGTTGCCCGATTTCCGCACCAAGGATGAAGGTTATAGATGAATAATAAATCCAAAAAGCAACGACAATCATCAGCACATAGGTGCCGTAAAACCTCTTGAGAGAAGCAAAATTGGTGATGTAGAACCCAAAGGCCTGCTTGGCGATTTCCCAGAGCAACGTAGCCGAGAGCGCGCTGACGGCGGTTACTTTTTTGCTCAGTTTGCCATATGGGATGAGGTAATAGAGAGTGAAAAAAACGATAAATACTAGTGCGAAAGATATCACCCTAAATGTGACATTTTGGACAAAGCTCAACTGGAAGAGATTCAAAAACTCGATCTTGTAGGCCGAGTCCTTAATGATCTCCATTACCGGCAGCGAGGTTGTTGAAATCAAGAAAAACAGCAGCACCAAAAGAATCATTCCAAAGTCTCTCAGTTTTGCGATAATTACATGCTTACCGATATCAACTTTGTAAATCCTGTTCAATACTGTCCTCATACTGCTAAACAGCCCACTGGCAGCAAACAATAAGCCTACAACTCCCACATAACCAGCTACGTTCTTGTAGACGCGGAACTCTTCGAGACGTGAAGTGATAAACTCCTTGACATAAGAGGCGTACGTCTCGTACGGGATGAATTTATCTATGTAAGAGGTTATTTCCCGCTCAAGGGATGACGCTTCCAAAACAATGCCCAAAGCCGCGAAGATGATAAGAACGAAAGGGATAATACAGACAAACAACGAGAATGCCAAGCCTCCCGCCAGCAGGAAAACATGGTGCTCGTCGATCCTGTAGTACAAGCCACCAACATAATGACGTAAAAAGGGACCAGTTGACTTGAGAGTTCTCAGCAAACTGGTCACTGGTGCAAGCAAGCTACGCCGCGCCATTTCCTGGCACTATCTCAACACTCACCATGATTCTGCCTTAAGTTACCTTTCTGTTGACGTCACTTACCCTTCGACTCTGCCTGCAGCGAGGGAGCCATGGCACGTGTTCACATATCTATTACCTGTCATAGTGAGTGCGGTGGAACTGCACATTGGGTATCATTACCTGACACTGTATATTAGCCCCAAGTTTATCTTTTCTTCACCTTATCCTTTGACAACACACTAAAGAACTCGTTGAAAACCAGCTTTTGGGGTTGACTTGCAAACGGACCCAGCTCAAATTCCGTTTTCGACCCACCGATGGCCTGTCTGAAATAAGTTGATTCTCCATCACCCCCCACTACTCGCATAACAACCGGCATGGTGAAATTTGCGTCTACCCCTTTGGTTTCCGCTTGTGCATTTATAAAGTACTCACCGTCCTGTTGATTGATCTTGTACTCGACTTCGTACTCCGGGAAACCCCGTCCGTAAAGCCACTGCTTGAAGAACCAGTCCAGCGATTGGCCATACTGTTTTTCGGCAAGGTCTATGAAGTCTCTATTCGTGAACTGCCTGGTATTGCAGGTCATAGACAACTCCTGCAAAAATCGCAGGAAGCTCCCTTCGGACTGCGTCTCCAAATCATACATTAAAAACCTGAGCATATGAAGCAACCAGACCCCTTTGTTAACTCGAACGTAGGCCATTGCCTTCTTCCCAGTCGCAAGAGGCATATCCCGGTCGCGTTTGGCCTGGGTAAAAATCGAGTCGCGGCGGCTGAGAAGGTTGGTGTAATATGGTGTCCCCCGCTGATTCTGAAGAAACATGAGCGCCAGATAGTGTGGGAGAGCATCCGCAATCCACATCTCTCGGTCTGATACCGGCCTTAACAGCGATCCAAACCACTGCTTGCCAACAGCGACCCCGGCAACAACGTCAAACCCACCCGATGCTTCCATCGCCCCCTCGTTAACGCAAGCTGTTTGTGGAGTCTGGATCAGCCCCGGCATGCTCCTTGTCCGCTCCGGGACGATATACTCCACAAAGGTATTGGGTGGGCCGCCAAGATGGGCGGCCATGTAATTAAACGCGTCCTCAATGGAGCTTTGAAATTGCTGATCGGAAATGAAACAGGTGAGCAATCTCTTGGGAATGTGCTTTTGTTTCAAAAAGTTCAACGTGATCCCGATATCGGAGGGCACAGCTATAGTATCAATATCTGAAGCATAGGCATGGAAATAAAATTTGTTGTACAGATTAGAAGACGAAACCGTAAACTGGTCTCTCTTGTCGTCCAATGGTTCAACCTTACTCATACCGGGCATATAGTAATTGAAGCCCTTAGGGATAATAAAGGTGAAAGTATTAACACACGCCTGCGGATTTTCAACATACGGCATAAAGCGGTCAATATTCTTTCCCTTATACCATAGTGTGGACTGTAGTGTATCTCCCCGGTATCGATACTCAGACAGAATAATGCCGATGAATTCAAAGTCCTTTCTTCGGTAATAATCAACCGGTTGGCCATCAAGGTATATCGAATCCTCACTAAGCGTGGTAGGGAGAAATAACGACACAAATTTCATACTGTCGGCATTTATCAAAACCTTTACGATAACCTCTGCTTGCCCAATATCAAGTCCGTCAGAGCCGGCCATCTCGATCCTACCGTGTTTTTCAATGATGGTGGTGGAATATGATATATCGGATACCAGGCTGTCATCATAGATGCCCAGCTCTTTTCTCTGAAAGACCGCCGCTTCCTTGGTTACAATATCTGAAACACCCAGCTCGTAGGCAACTACCACCTGCTGAGGCCGGTTGGGATCGAACGTGAATACATACCGGCTAAAGTCAATCCAGAAATATCCGTCGCTGGAACGTTCGTAAAGCGATCGTATTAGTTGGAAGTAGTTATCATAAGTATGAAGTATCCTCGGCTTAAAAAAGACTTCTCCCTGAGCTTGCTTGGCTATAGTGAACGTTTTCCAGGAAAGCTCTTTAGGCTTAAAGGTGAATTTTTCCTTGAGCTTGAGGTCAAAGTCGTCTGCCATGCGAATGAAAGCCACTTCAAAGTCCTCATCCACCAGACTGTCCTTGGTCACGCACTCCAATCCCTGTCGTTCCACATGCGAGGGAACTTCTATTTTGGCATTACCCCTCCCCACGAATATGGCCGTTGTCGGCCGCCCTTCCACATAACGCAGCAGATGAATGGTCCCTTCACGGAACGTAAAGGTGGCAACATCTTTGTGGTAAACAAAATCCTTGATCGTAGCCAGCTCGCCCATGTTGTTCAATAAGTCCATATCCAAAGCAGCATAGTCCTGTTTGAACTTCTTAAAGAATGTCGACTCAGCCGATACAGCACCTGCCAATAGACCGGATACGACGATGATCACGAAGAACAATTTTGTTTTCATATCTCTCTCCCCGCTAAAGGATTGATTCTCTTTACTAATGACGTTTGATCCGCACATTTGTTTAATTATGCCAGCCATCAATCACTAGTCAGTCTCTTCGCTATTTGTAAAAAGGTACGATATTTTTTTTCGAAATCAATCTCCGCTTTGACAAAAAAGTATCGTGGATGTGCCCGCCATACATCAGTGATGGCCTGTTCAATTGCAATGGTAGCCGAGGCTGGTTCATTTCGAATGGTGTCCCGTTGATAGAACCTGTCTCCAAGCACAGCCGCAGTGCCCAGTTGCATCACCGCGCTGTATCTTTGGTATTCCCTTTCGAGAGTTGTTCCGACACTGGACATGGTTTCCGGGTGAAAGGCAAAGGCATCAACCGTTCCCCGGTCGGCAATAAAGGACCGGTTGTGAGCCTGCTCTTCCAACGCCACTTGCTGGTGATACAATTTGACATGAAACTCACCCCAGTTTTTTCTGTACTGCGGATTCCGAGAAAGAAGTTGGCGGGCCAGTTCATTAAAGAAAATAAAATCGGAGAAATCGGGGGTTTTTTTTGAGCCTTTCGAGAAACACAGTCTTACCTGACGCCGGTGCGCCAGTGATAACAATATGGTGAACCATGGGCAAGTGCAAAGTAGTGTCGCTCTGTTGGTCTGTCAATAAGAGCAACATTTTTCTTGATAGCGACATACAAAAAGCATATTGTTTACCGGCTTGGAGAAGGTCTATGCTATGACGACAACGCTTGAAATTGACAAGGCAACTACTACCATAAAGAGATTTATTTCAAGTAAGCTCCTGCAATCGGGGTTGAAGAGATACGTAGTTGGTCTTTCGGGCGGCATTGACTCATCCGTGTCGGCGACGCTTGCGGTTGAAGCCGTGGGTGAAGAGAAAGTCGCGGGCGTGCTCATGCCTTATCGAACATCTTCTGAGAGCTCAGTCGTTGACGCTGTCGAACTAGCAAAAAAACTCGGTATTAAACATCGTACAGTTGACATTACTCCGATGATTGACGCTTACTTCCCGCAAATCAATCAGACAAACAAGCTGAGGGCCGGCAACAAAATGGCTCGCGAGAGAATGTCGATTCTTTTTGACATTGCCCAGGAGCTTGACTGTCTAGTACTTGGAACCGGCAACCGAACCGAGATATGTTTAGGTTACACAACATGGTTTGGCGATGCAGCTTGTTCCCTCAACCCTATTGGCGAACTGTATAAAACGGAAGTGCGTCTGCTTGCCAAAGCCCTGTCAGTGCCTGAGACCATCGTCAAAAAGATTCCCTCGGCTGATTTATGGATTGGTCAGACGGATGAAAGTGAGATTGGCGTTCAATATGAGGAGATTGACCGCCTCTTGCGGCGTCTTGTAGACGACAGGGAAACCTCTATAAACACGTTGGAAGGGGAAGGGTTTAGCCCCACCGATATTAGTCGGGTTGTTTCGCTTCTGAACAGAAATTCCTTCAAACGACGGATACCCGATATTGCCACGCTGGGTCGAGGTCCGGTTCCCGAATACATTGAATTGAGCGAATAGGATTTCTCCGATGACTGCAGAATTCGGGAAACTGTACCTCGTTCCCACCCCGATTGGAAATATGGGCGACATAACCCAGCGGGCATTGGAGGTACTGCAGAAAGTCGATCTTGTGGCGTGTGAAGACACCCGCCATTCCGGCCTTCTACTTAAAAAAATCGGAATTAAAAAAAAACTGGTAAGCTACTACGACTTCAATGAAGCCAGCCGAGCCAGGTTGCTTTTAACAAAGATCAAGCAGGGGATTTCAATAGCTGTGATTACTGATGCCGGCTCGCCGGGAATCTCCGACCCTGCCTACCGCATTGTTCAAGCTGCCATTGCCAATGACGTAGATATTGTTCCCCTCCCCGGTGCAACAGCTATAATTCCCGCTCTGAGCGCCTCAGGGCTCCCCACCGATAGGTTTTTCTTCGAGGGGTTTCTGCCCCATAAGTCTGCAGCCAGAAGGAAACGTCTGGAAAAACTGAGAGAGTTGGAACACACTCTTGTCTTTTATGAGTCTCCTCATCGTATCACAAAGTCTCTTACTGATATGCTGGAAGTGCTTGGCGACCGTAAGGCATGTCTCGCCAGAGAGATAAGCAAGCGGTTTGAGCAGTTTCAGCGGGGTCAAATAAGCGATATCTTAAATACAATTACTCAGAAACCGGTGAAAGGTGAGATTGTTTTGGTGATGAGCGGAAAGGAACAAAAGTAGGTGCCCTCCGCAGCGACAAGTCCAACGCCGGACAAACCGACTGTCAGACTCTATCCGTTTGACTGGCTGATTGTCGGTTACTCTTTTCTGATGTTGGTGCTCATCGGGCTGCTTGGAAGGCCCATGCGGATGTACTATGACGAAATCGCGTTCTATACCTGTATGATTGCTGTGGCACTTCTTATCGCCCGATATGTTGATGAGCACAGGAACCGCTTGTCCACGCTTATTCGCATCACGTATCCCATCCTGCTGTTTACCTTCTTTTACCAAGCGACAGGTGGATTAATGTTTCTGGTGTTTGGCCATTTCTATGACAGCCAGCTGGTCTCGTTTGAGAAAGCGATTTTCGGTGTCAATCCCACCCTCTATATTGACCGGCACTTGCTCAACATTTGGGCCAACGAGGTGTTTTCGTTTTGCTATTTCAGTTACTACTTTTGGATACTCGTTTTCCTGCTGGTGCTGTTTGTCAAGAAGCATTATGAAACAATTAAGAGTTTTCTGACTGCTGCCTGTCTCACCTTTTTTCTCTCATATATCCTCTTTTTCCTTTACCCAATCGAGGGACCTCGATGGCATTTAGCAGGACAATATGTGAACCAGATTGAAGGTCCGTTGTTCAGAAAAATGGTGGAAGTTGTTATTGACAACGGCGCCGTGCGGGGCGGGTGTATGCCATCGTCGCATTTTGGAGTGATGCTGGTCATAATGATGTACTGCTTTCGACAGTACCGTAAAGCGGGCTGGACATTGTTGCCGCTAAACATCGGTCTGGCAATCGGCACTGTCTGGGGCAGGTTTCACTACGTTTCTGACGTTTTCGTGGGGGGTATCCTTGGACTGGTAACTACCTTGATGGTCTGGAAATACTACCCAAGGTGGAACCGTTCGTGTATCACACACCTTCCTCAAAGGGATTTGGAGGTAGAACATGCATCCTGAACTCTTTCGTATTGGCCCAATTATCATTCGCAGCTACGGGGTAATGATGGCACTGGCTTTTTTTGCCGGCGTGCTGTATATCAAATATCTCACATCACGCGACAACAAACCGTTCGAACGGTTTCTAACTGTCGCCTACATCATGATTTTCGGGGGCATTTTCGGCGCCCGTCTGTTTTACGTTCTGTTCCACCTCCACGAATTCGAGGGCAATTGGACGGCTTCCTTTAATCCCTTCGGGACCGATCAGTTTGGTATCGCCGGACTGAACGTGTACGGCGGGGTGCTGGTGGCAATCATAGGCACCTTTATCTACTGCCATTGGAGGAAGATATCCACATTGGAGGTTTTCGATTATTTTTCACCAGCTTTTGGGTTGGGGCTGGGAATTGCACGAATCGGGTGCTTCCTGAACGGCTGCTGCTTTGGGACGCCCACCGACCTGCCCTGGGGTGTTTCATTCCCCCCGGATTCGATTCCCTACGCAGTGTATCTCGACGCCCCCATACATCCGTCACAACTCTACATTTCATTGTACGGATTTGGATTGTTCCTCCTGTTGCATTTCATGATGAAGCGGAAGCGGTTTGCTGGGCAGCTGGTGGCTCTACTGTTTATGATCGAGGCAGTTTTCCGTTTTGCAATTGAATATGTCCGCTACTACGAAGAGGAAATGCGTTTTCACTTGTTCGGAATGCATCCAACCTACAACCAGGCTATCTCGATAGGACTGTTTCTGCTCGGCCTCGGTATATACGTTTACCAGAGAAAAAGAGGGGCAGTTAACATTATGGCAGCAGGTTAAATTTCTTTGTCCACCACTTATAACATGTGACACTATTTTTTTACTTGGGATAGTATAACTAGTGTTGCGTCCCAAATATATGTTCACATATTCTTTTGCTGTAGCTCGGGCATCATGCCCGTGAATCATGGGCAAGATGCCCATGCCACGATTTAATTTGCTGCTTTTTTTATTAGCATGTATTTCTGGGACATCACACTAGTTGCCGCCGCTGAGAGTATGAATAATTAGCCCCTTTTCCCCCACCGCCCAGCCAATGTTCTCATCAAAGAAATGAACGTCAAACAGATCTTTAGTCATTCCGCTTACCTGCACCGACCAACTTTCGCCGTCCGTGGTGTACAGTATCGTCCCGTTACCGCCAACAGCCCAACCTTGACCCACACTTGAAAAAGCAATACCATTCAACTGGTTATCAGTGGATACCAGTTGAGGGAGCCAGGTGTCACCACCGTCGGTGGTGTGCAGGACTGTGCCTTCTGATCCAACGACCCAACCGGTATCTCTATCAGTGAAATAGACGTCCCGCAGATTGCTGCCGGTTCCGCTCACCTGGTTGGTCCAGTTGTCCCCGCCGGCATTAGTGTAAATGATTGTTCCGGCATTGCCCACTGCCCAGCCATATCGGGAGTCAACAAAGGCAACTTGGCTCAAGGGAGCGGTTGTGCTACTTGACTGTTCATTCCAATTGTCTCCACCGTTAGTGGTATGCAAAACCACGCCATCTCGACCTACTGCCCAACCGGTATCGGGATCAATGAAAGTTACTCCCCACAAATCCTTGGTAGTTCCGCTGGTTTGACTGGTCCAACTGTTGCCGCCGTTAGATGTATGTACAATGTAGCCGCCGACGCCAACCGTCCAACCGGTGCTGGCATCGACAAAAGCCACATCCCCCAGTCCCGAGTCTACTGCCACCCTCTGGGGAACCCAGTGCTGTCCCCCATCGACGGTGGTAATAATGAACCCCATTCTTTCAGGAAAGTTATTATCGATACCAACCGCCCAGCCACGGTATTCGTCCACAAACGTCACTCCTCGCAAATCCTGCTGGATTGGGTTTTCCTGCTGACCCCAACTGGACATGACCAGAGTACAGGGAACTCCTCGCGGCGAATTGGCCGCCTGCGGAGCATCTATAGTGATGATCTCCGTGAAGATGCCGATGGGCAGGCCGGCGATATCGACGCTCACCGTGACCGTGTCCGGCGCCGTCCCACTCTCAGGGGAAAGAGCGAGCCACGAGGCTGATTCGCTGAGAGTGTAGCTAAAACCAGTCTCACAGGTATCGGTGATGACAATCTTCTGTGGCTGTGGATTGGCACCAGACCTTAATCCCAGAAAGTTGAGACTATCGGAGGAGACTTTTATTTCCGACGCAATAGTCAAAGTGACTTCAACAAATTGGGGAGAATTGATCGCCTGCAAAGATGTAATTACAATTGTGTCAACATACACCCCTACGTCAAAACTTCCAACACCAAAATTCACGAAAATAGTGCCGGGGGTAGCTCCAGAAGCATTGGTAAGAGTGAGCCAGGTTGCCGAACTCATCGCGGTGAAGGTTATCCCCTCTTCCCCTATGCCTCGGACATCAATCTCACTTCGACCGATTGGTCTGTTGCACACAGTGGTCCGATGGAGAGATGTCGGCTCAACCTGCAGAGTCGGGGTTGAGGAATTGGTGGGTTCCTCCGAACAACTCAGCAGCAAAACCAGTAAGCAGAAGCCGCACGCTGCAAATAACGTTACGATTTTAGATTCGCTCTTCATATCGATTTATCAATTTCCAATCCCTCACAAGTTCACTCATGGGTAATTAGAGTAATTACACTTCCCGTGTCAAGAGAACTGCTTAACCCCTTGAATCTGGATTCAGTATCGCAGTCTAAACAAATGGTAACCGGGAGGGTGTTAAAACGTTCCTGATGGCCAAGTAAGCCAATCGCTTGATAATTGCGAGTTGAGCACGTCAGGGCGATGGTTCGATGGCAGAATTTTTATCGTTTTGAGGGTTATAAATACGTATAGGAAATTAGTAACACAATTCACTGGGGCTGATGCTAAGATTGTTTTTGAGTCGGATGATGTCATAAGGCATTAAAATAATGTTGACATCGCCGCAGCACTTATTAAAAAAGGGGACATCTTTGTAACATGAAAAGCTGAAGGTACTTTGATCATCAAGTCGTGAGTACTCCTTAAAACCACATCAATCAGTATCTATTTGTAATCCTCTGATTGACAGCCTTAAAAAGATTCCTATCTTCTTACTATGAGTGAGACTGGAAACTTCATTTCGATTATCAAATCCGAATTCCCTGATGACAGGTTGACCTACCAGAAAGCCGTGCCCACTTTTCATCCGGAGTCAGCAGATGAAGCCGCCAGACTGTTTAAGCTGGCCAACCAATACGGTCAAAAAATGTACATCACCGGCTTCGGCAACAACATCGATCCGGTAGGCCAGCCCTTTGTCGATATGGTGTCAATCAGAACCGACCGGCTGAACACTGTACTTGAGATTGCTCCCAAAGATTTCTATATCACCACCGGTTCCGGATACCCACTGCAAGAAATCAATCTTCAACTCGAAAGAATCAAGCTCTATCTACCCCATTCCTCTCTTCCCTACGTTGGTTCGGTGGGCGGAGCCATCGCAACCGGGCTGAGCGCTGAACTGGATGGCCATGATTTCCCTTTGAAAAAGTATTTCATCAAAGCGGAAATCGTCACCCCCAAAGGGGATATCATCAACCCTGGCTCTATCTGCTTCAAATCTGTTTCTGGATATGATCTAGTCAAAATCTTCTCTAATTCCTGGGGGCTGCTCGGTCTGATCGTGTCCGCATCGTTTCGTATTTTGCCCAGTACAGCGAAGGCGGATTCGAGCTCAATGAAAATGAACGCCATTGACCGAGAGAATTTTTTGGCCGGTTTGGCCGAGAGCAACAACGCACCTGACGCTGTCTATTCCCGCAAGTTGAAGGCGAAGTTTGATCCTCGGGAAGTTTTGCCGGTCGTCTAAGACTCATTTTTTCGTCAACTAAATGAAACAGCGGCTCAGTAGGGCAGCTCTCTCCAGAGGTTGTGACAAAAGAATGACTTTTGACCGCACAAGCTCCCGAAACTGTCATTGCGAGGAGTCCGCCTGAGGCGGACGACGTGGCAATCCCTTACAGAGGAGACAATTACACAATTGAGATCGCCACTCTCACTTCGGTCGCTCGCGATGACTGTTGACTTTTAAGACGGTCTCCTAAGAGGACGAGAGGTTCATAGCCCCTAACTTCTTAAATTTGGTCTCAATCATCTTAACCGCAGTATCCAGCAGGTTGTTAAGATCAATAAAGGCAGTGTTAACAACCAAATCATAGTGGCGAGGGTTGTCGTTGTCGACATGAAAGAGCTTGGCGATCAATTCCTTTCGTTCGGCGTCAGAAGTATCAATCATCTTGGCGGCTTCAGACTCAGTTACCTTTATGTATTTAACGAGGTTATCAATCCGCTTTTCCCTGGGAGCAACAAAGCGCATGCGGAAAGCGCGATTAGGCCCGAGAATGAAATTTCCCCCTCGGCCAATAAGGATAACGCCCCCCAGTTGGGACATTGACAACACTATTTGAAACAGGTGCCGATAGTAGTCGTGATGATCCACTGACTGGCCGGTGAATAGCGACTCTATCATGACTTCTAAGTCGCCGCAGAATTTCTCATCCAGCGATTGAACCACTCTTTTGCGGTAGCCTGAAGACTGACAAATAGCATCAATTACTTCGCGGTGCAAGCTTTGATAACTCAGTCTTTCTGCGAGCTGTTGAGCGAAGTATGAACCACGGCTGCCAAGTTGTCGGCTGACGGTTACAATTCGGGGTGGAGTTGGTCTTGGTTTCCTTTCTTCGTCAGCCTTCTTTTTCCCCAGTTCCCACTTCAAAAGCTGACGGTTTATGATAGCATCTATGGAAGTCGCCATGCGATTCTCTCCAAGCCCAATATACATGTTTGTAAATGGTATGCAACTTGATTCTTGACTACCGAACCATAATTGCATCGATGGGGTAGCAACCGTCAAAGTTACAGCAAGTTGCCGTTGGATTCGACAAGACCGTCCTTGAGTTTGACAATCCGTTGAGCACGTTTAGCAATAGAAACGTCGTGACTAATGATGATGACAGTTTTCCCCGATCTCCAGAGTCCATCGAATAAGTTGATGATCTCTCCGCCGGATTTGGTATCAAGATTGCCGGTTGGTTCGTCGGCCAGAATTATCTCCGGCTCGTTGGCCAGGGCGCGAGCAATAGCCACCCTTTGCATCTCCCCGCCCGATAGTTCGGTCGGCTTATTGTTGGCCTTATCAGCTAATCCCACCTGTGCCAGAACCTCGGTTACTCTTTGTCTCCTTTTCCGCCCACCGACCTTGGCAAAAAGCAGCGGCACTTCGACATTTTCGTAAGCCGTGGCATACGGCAACAAATTAAAAGCCTGAAACACAAAACCGACCTTCTTGTTGCGAATGTCGGCCAGTTGGTTGGATGTCAGAGTCGTGACCAACCGCCCGTCAAGCCGGTACTCACCCGACGTGGGAATATCAAGGCAGCCGACGATATTCATCAGAGTTGACTTTCCGGAGCCGGAGGGGCCCACTACGGCGATAAGCTCACCTTTGTTTACCTGAAGGTCAATTCCCTTCAACGCCTGAAATTCAACCGTGCCGGTTATGTAGGTTTTGGTAACCTGTTGAAGATCTATCATTGTCGCTTTCTCCATCTTATCAAGTCGGTGGTTAACACAGCTTCTTGTGTGCGAACTCGAATGGGGCAGATGTGGACTTGCCTTTGGCGAGCTGCCCACGAAAGATTCCCGCTTTCGCGGGAATGACATGGATAGACTCTACCCTTACTCATATCTCAGCGACTCCACCGGGTTAACCGACGCTGCTCTCATAGCCGGAAACAAACCCGAAAGTATCCCCATCACACCGAGGATGATAATCACAACCACTCCTATCTCAAACGAAAGAGTCGGGCGTCCGAGGAAGTTCAACACGTCCGATTCAATTGGTATCCGCTTGAATCCTTCCGTCAGGACATAACTGACGGCCATCCCCCCTGCTCCACCAAGGAATGTTATCAGCAACGCTTCCAGCAGGAATTGAGCGAGGATATATGATCTGCGAGCGCCAACAGCCATCTTGATACCGATTTCGCGCGTGCGTTCCTTGATGGATACATACATGATATTGGCTACCCCTACCCCGGCAATGAGCAGCGTCAAACCTCCGATAATACCCATGAATATAGTTATCCCGAACATGATGTTGTCAAACTCGCGGCTGCCGGCAACCGTGTCCCAGACCGACAGCGCTCGGTCGTCGTCAGGATCAAATTTATACCTGACTCCCATTGCCTCGAACACCTTGCGCTCCACAATCTCGTTCTCATTCGGGTCGCGTAGCTGGTAGACGATGTTGTCGAGGTAGGGATCGCCGAAGATGGCCACGAAGGTCGTTGGCGGTATAAAGAAAATATCTTCGTCGGGGCCGTGGTAGCTGCTGTTTTGCAGTTTCTCCTTCATCACCCCGACAACCGTAAAAGGCATACTGTTCATCAGCAAGCACTTGCCGACGGCATCTTCGTCACCGAACAGTCGTTCTTTGAGGTTATTCCCCAGAAAGGCGACCCGGCGACGTAGTTTGACATCGAGGTTATTGATCATACGGCCGCCGCGTTCCGGAATGAGGTTGCGCATCTGCTCGTAATTCGGCGGGACGCCACAGATGTGTTCGCTGACAAGGTTGTCCCCATACTTGAGCTTCATACCCCACCGGTCGTACTGGCCGCCGATCTCTTTGATCTCTGGTATTCTTTCCTTCAGATAGTTGACATCATCAGGAAACAGGTGTATGCGTCGCCCCTTACCCATGCCCTTGAATGGAATCGATGTCTGCCCACCCCACATGATGGCGATCCCTTCACCCAGGCCCTTGCTGTTGATAGTCATCTGCCGGTGCAGTCCTTCACCAAAGCCAAGCAGCAGCATAATGGAAACCGTTCCCCAGCCTAAGGCCAGTACAGTAAGCGTTATACGCTTTTTCTGCTTGCGGAAATCCCGAATGAACACATTGTAAATGATCGATAGTCTCATAGAATCCTAAAACAGCTTCAGTGCTTGAACCGGCTGCAGGTTTGCAGCCCGCCGGGCTGGGAAGAAACCAGCCGCCAGACCGACCAAACCGAGCACTATAGTGACCATAATGCCGCCCCAAACGTCTACACTCGGGATACCAACATATTCTTCCAACTGCCACATCGGGAACAGTTGCACGATAACGTAAGCAAACACAAATCCAAAGAAGCCACCCACGGCGGTGATCAGAAGAGTTTCCATAACAAACTGCATCAATATCATTCCCTTGTGGGCGCCCAACGCCATCTTGATGCCGACTTCCTTGGTTCGTTCCTCCAGAACGACATTCATAATGTTGGAAACGCCGATACCGCCGGTGATAAGAGTAGCAACGCCAATCCCCACCAAAAAATATTGGAACGCCAGAAAGAACGTCTTCAGGAAAGCAATCCCCCGGGTAGTGTCCCATATACCCAGGGTTTCCGTGTCAGAGGGATCAAACTTGTACCTCGAGCCAAGCAGTTCAGATATCTCGCGCTTGGTTACTTCCATGCTCAACGTCGGCAGCGCCTGGACAATAAACAGATTGATATAGCGGTGTGAAAACATCGTCCTGAAAGTCGAGGATGGAATCCATGAGTGCCGGTTGTCTCGTCCGGTATAGGAACTGTTTTGCTCCTTCTCCTTCATCACCCCGATAACGGTAAACGGCGTGCCGTTGACCAGAATTCGTTTGCCAATCGCTTCTTCGGTGTCGAACAGATCCTTCTTCAAACGATCTCCGAGGAATATCACCCTTCGTTTCTCGGCCATGTCACGTTCGTTGATAAATCGTGAACCTTCGGCGGGAATCACATTCCGCATGTCACCGAATTCCGGCCATACGCCGCCGACATATCGCAGAGTACTCTGTTTGCCGTATTTCATTCTCACGCTCCACTTTTGATATTCAGGCGAAA